>DAIUCA010000058.1:0-13120 GCA_036846405.1 Candidatus Competibacteraceae bacterium | reverse complement strand
CGGATGGCTCCCGATCCAGGTCAGCGTGGATGTGGCCAGTCCGTGCAGCCCGTGGAGCCGCCCCGCCACCCGCATCCCGGTCTCGTCGGCGTGGGCGACCGGCGCGGTTTTTAGCGCCTCGCCGATGTCTGCGATCGTGGGGGCGAGTCGCTTTTTCGTGGATCGCCAGAACGGTCGCATCAGACATGAGTAAACCGAATAGATCGTCGGTGCGCGCCACCGGTATCATGTGGTGATGGGTCAGATGCACCACGGCGGCTTTGATCTGGGGGCCGTACTGCACGGGTGCAGACAACTTTCTGCAGGAAACCGATCTCGATGAATCCGACCGTACCCACAGCGCGCTTCGAGCACCTGATGCTCGGTCACTTCGTGGCGCAGAGGGGGAAATCGAACACCTGCCGAAAGCCCTTCTGGGACTTGGGTTTGGGTCGGTGGAGACCGTCTGAAGAAGGCGGCCGATGGGCGTTCTGGCTGTTCTGGGAGAGATGCCCTTCGAGTTCTGCCACTTTTGCATTCAGAAGCCCCACTTGCGCGAACAAGGCCCAAATACAGGCCGTCTTTATCGGCATGACTGAGTGGGTCAAGATCGGGGAGGGCGTTCATGAATCGGATAACCCGCATCGGTAGTCATTTATCGGATGATGTCTGATGGGCGAATCCGTTGTTCACCTGAGTAGTTACGATTTCTCTTGATTGATGTCACGATATTTCATCAAATCCTTCACGAGAAACCTCGTCATGCGCACGCTCTTATGTATTTTGTGGGGATTGCCCACCCTGGCCACGGCTCATTTTCAACTGCTCATCCCCAGCACAGAGCTGGTGTCTGAACCGACCACCCTGGAGTTCGACATCCGATTCACCCACCCCATGGACGGCGGCCCACTCATGAACATGGCGCCGCCGGTGCGCTTTGGCGTCGTCGTCGACGGCGAAAATCGCGATCTCTTATCCACCTTGCAGCCCCTGTTGTCGGGCGAACTCACCCGTTACGTGGCCCGCATGCCCATCGACCAGCCCGCGCTCTACGCCTTTTATCTGGAACCCGCGCCCTATTTCGAACCCGCCGAACAGAAGTTCATCACCCACTACACCAAGGTGATCGTGGACAGCATGGAGGCCGAGGAGGGTTGGGATCGGCCCTTGGCGTTGCCCGTGGAAATCGTCCCGCTGACCCGTCCCTTCGGCCTGTGGACCGGCAGCCTCTTCCGGGGAATCGTCCACCACCAGAGCGTGCCGGCCCCCTTCGTGCCCGTCGAAATCGAATTCTTAAACACCCGCGACCTCAATTTGGTCGCGCCGGCCCCCGCCTTCGTGACCCAAGTGGTCAAAACCGACGCCCAGGGTGTGTTTGCAGCCACGTTGCCCGCCCCCGGCTGGTGGGGTTTTGCGGCCCTCGTGGATGGCCCCGAGCGCCCCGGCCCCGATAGCCAACCCGTCGGCCACGAGCTGGGCGGTCTGCTGTGGGTGCGCACCCGCGACGTCGTCCGCAACGCGCCCTAGCCTCCGTCCATGCATCTCGTCGATGGCGTTGTCAGTCCCCCCGTGCTGTGGCTCGGCGGCGCGGCGGGCCTTGCGGGCGTCGCCTGGGGATTGCGCGCCCTCACCCCAGAGCATCTCCCCAAAACCGCCTTGTTGAGCGCCGTGTTCTACACCGCCGCCCTGCTCCACCTGCCCATCGGTCCCACCAGCGCCCACCTCATTTTGAATGGACTGTTGGGGCTACTTCTGGGCGCCGCCGCGTTCCCCGCGATCTTCGTCGCCCTGCTGCTCCAAGCCCTGCTCTTCGGCTTCGGCGGCATCCTCGTGTTGCCCCTCAACACGCTCAACCTGGCGCTCCCCGCCGTGGTCTGCGGCCAGCTCGGTCGCTGGGGCCTGCGCCGCGTTCCCCAAGCCCGCTTTTTCTGGGGCATGGGCGTGGGTGGGGGCGCCGTGGCCCTGTCCGCCGGGCTAGTGGCCACCAGTCTCATGGCCAGCGACCGCGCCTTTTGGCCCGCCCTCTCCCTGTTGCTCATCGGCCAAGGCTCTCTGCTGGTCGTCGAAATGTTCGTCACCGCCTTCGCCGTGGGGCTGCTCTATCAAGTCAAACCCGAGTTATTTGCGCCCCCATGCCCTACCTCTGCTTGATGTTTCTGATGATTTTTTCAGCCACCGCCGATGCCCATCGCCTCAAGCTGTTCGTCAAAGTCGACGGCTCAACGCTCGCGGGATACGCCTATTTTTCTGCCGCGCGTCGCGCTCAGAACATCACCGTAGAACGCTTTCTGGTGGGCGAGCAGACGCCCATCGACCGCCAGATCACCAACGAACGGGGCGAATTTCGCTTTGAACGCGACCCCTCAGCGCGTTATCGCCTGGTCGCAGACGACGGCAGTGGACACCGCGCCGAATGGCAACAACCGGCCGCATCTCCAGAACCCGCGCTGCCCACCGCCCCCGCCAACCCAGCAACCGAACTAACCCCCCTGCTGGCCCAACAACTCGAAGCGCAATTCACCCACCAATTCAACGAGTTACGGGAAACCCTGGCCCAATACGAAGACCGCCGCCGCTGGCAAGATCTCATCGGCGGCTTGGGCTATATCGCGGGCATTTTTGGCGCCTTGGCTTGGCTCATGCGGCGTTAATTCGCTGCTCATTCGAACGCCCCCGCGATGCAGTCCCTCGCTTCTTGGCATCCCCAATCCGGCGACCCGCGTCTGCGGATTATGGCGGCGTTATTCTTTGCCCTCACCGTGGTGCATATTCACCGCCTTGCGCCACTAATCACCGCCCTAATTATTTCGTCACTGGCGGCCTTAATGATGCGATTAACCTGGTCATTCCTGCGCCCCAAATTACTCGCCGTCGATGGCTTGATTTTAGTGATTCTCCTCACCCTCCCGTTTACCCAAGTCGGCACGCCCCTGGGGAGCGTTGGGCCGTTCACCGCCAGCCGCGAAGGCGTCGACAAAGCCCTCGTCATCGCTCTACAAACCCATTCTATCTTGTTGATTTGGCTGGCTTTTGTCGCCAACTTGCCCTGGCCCGCCCTCGCCCATGCACTCCACCACCTGGGGGTTCCCGACCGCCTGGTGCAACTGCTATTGCTCACGGCCCGTTATCTCGACGTCATGGCGCACGAATGGCAGCGATTACATCGGGCCATGCGCATTCGCGGCTTTCAATTTGGCGCGAATTGGCACAGTTGGCGAAGCGTGGGTTATTTATGCGGCATGGTGCTAATTCGCAGTCTCGAACGGGCCGAACGCATTCAAGGCGCGATGCAATTGCGGGGTTTTGACGGCACTTATCGATTACTCGCCCATTTCCATTGGCAAAGGCGCGACAGCCTATTAATGATCCTCTGGCTGCTGATATTAGCGGGGCTTATTTGGCATCCCTAAATCCATTACTCGAATTGCGCCATGCCTCTTTTGGGTATTCGCCCCACGGGGCGGCCCCATGGCTGTTCGAGGATTTCAATTTTCAACTGATGGCCGGCGAGAAAATCGCCCTCGTCGGCCCCAACGGCTGCGGCAAAACCACGCTGCTCCATCTGCTGGTGGGATTACAGACCGTGCAGCGCGGGACGGTGTACGCCTTTGGCGCTCCCTGTCGCACCGCTGCCGATTGGCGCCGGCTGCGGCGACGGGTCGGGCTCGTGTTTCAGGATGTGGACGATCAACTGTTCTGCCCGACGGTGCTGGAAGAAATCGCATTTGGGCCCCTCAACCTGGGGCTTTCCCACTCGGCGGCGCGCCAGGTGGCCGAGTTCTGGTTGACCGCCTTGGATTTAGCAGGCTACGAATCGCGGGTCACCCACCACCTCTCCGGGGGGGAGAAGCGGCGGGTGGCCCTCGCTTCCGTGCTCGCCATGTCGCCCCAGGTTCTGCTGCTAGATGAGCCCACCGCAGGGCTAGATCAGCACCACTGGCAACAACTCGTTGATTTACTTCGAGAATTGCCGCAAACCCTGGTGATCGCTAGTCACGATCACCCGCTCATCGATGCCCTGGCGCTGCGGCCCCATGTCCTCCGAGGCTAAGACGGCTTCAGATCAGAACTGGCGGTTTACTTCAGACGATCTTCGACGATTTTCAGCGCATCGGCGATGGGAATGCGCTGTTGTTCTGTCGTATCGCGGTCGCGCAGGGTGACCATGCCATCCCGCCGCGAATCGCCATCCACGGTCAGACAGTAGGGCGTACCGATTTCGTCGTGCCTGGCGTACCGCTTGCCCACCGCGTGCTGCTCGTCGTACTTGGCGTTAATGCCAGCGCGGAAAAACTGCTGCACCAGTTCGCGGGCCAATTCCGGCATCCCATCCTTCTTTACCAAGGGCAACACGGCGACCTTGATGGGGGCCAGACGCGGATGAAGTTTCAGAACGCGCCGCGTCTTCACATTGCCATCCGCATCCGGACGGGGCGAATCAATGGCGAAGGCATCGAGCAAAAACATCAACACGGCCCGCGTGGCCCCGGCGGCGGGTTCGATGACAAAGGGCGTGTACCGCCAGCCTTTTTCTCCAGTCTCCGGATTGATTTTCTCTTGGTCGAAGTAGGTAAGCGCCGTGCCGGAATATTCTGAATGGCGTTTGAGATCGTAATTGGTGCGGCTGGCGACGCCCTCGAGTTCGCCCCAACCCCAGGGATAGCGATATTCGATGTCGTAACAGCGATCGGAATAATGGGCCAATTCATCCGGCGCATGGGGTCGCAAGCGGAAGTTTTCGCCGTGGTTGGCGTAGCGCAAATACCAGTTCAACCGCTCGTTTTTCCAGTAATCCAGCCATTCGCCCTGGGTGCCGGGTTCGATAAAGTATTCCATTTCCATCTGCTCGAACTCGCAGGAGCGGAAGATGAAATGCTCCACAGTGATCTCGTTGCGGAACGATTTGCCCATCTGCGCAATACCGAAAGGCACCTTGGCCCCGGTGGCCTTCTGCACATTCAGAAATTGCACAAACATCGCCTGGGCGGTTTCCGGTCGCAGATAAACCGCAGCGGCTTTCATCTTCTCGTCGAGAATCCGTCGAACGCTGCTGACATCGAGATTCTGATGGGCGAGGGCTTGGGCCATTTCATCCAGCGGGTCGACCGCCCCCAAACTGGCGCGAAACATCAGATTAAATTGGCGCTCGTCGCTCAAAAATGGACAGCCAATCAGCGGGCTGACATAGCCGCGAAAGGGAAAGGTTTTTTCGGGCAACGCGTTGTTTTTCTTGAAAAAACCAAAGGTTTGGTCGTCGATCACCTTCAGGCCCAGGAGGGTTTTGCCGTCTCGTTCCAAGTCGATGTCAAAGCGCTTCTGAATGAGTTCTTGATAGGTTTTCGCCTGGTCTTTATCGACGCAGCAAATCGGCAAATCGTCGCCGACGGTCGGACGGGGCGCTTTGTCGGCCCGAAACCGCTCCTTGCTGATGAGACAATCCACCAGGGGATCGGAAAAGCCGGCCAGGTGGCCGGAAGCCTCCCAGACCCTGGGGTGCATCACGATGGAAGCATCCAACCCGACCACATCCTCCCGCTGATGAACCATGGAGCGCCACCATTCGCTCATCACGTTGCGCTTGAGTTCCGCACCCAGGGGGCCGTAATCGTAGGCACTCTTCAGACCGCCATAGATCTCGCTCGACTGAAAGACAAAGCCGCGCTGTTTGCAGAGAGAGACGATCTCTTTCATCAAATCGAGGGGGGCAGACGAATCGGCAGCCATAGGAAAATCTCCGAAGACAATAGAACGATGAGCATTAATCGAAAGCGTTAACGCGACCAGGGTTGGCGAAACTTCAGCCCGAAAAGGCCTTGAATCGCGTGATGCAGACTCAGTACCTCGCCGGATTGGGAGGAAAAACCCTGTTTTAACAACAGATTACGATGAAACACGAGTTGGCTTACGGCCGGGGTAAAGCCAGAAGCCTCGAGAAATCCGGCCATAAACAGCAGAACATCGATGCGGTCTTTATAGCGGTACAGATATTTATCGAACTGCACGAGCAATTTCAGAAACCGCTGACAGACGAAGATCACGTGTTCTTCGTCGGTGAACGGGAAGCGGCAGATCAGCGGGATGACATCCGGATGGTATTCGAAGGGCTTCTTGATGCCGAGATACTCGATGATGTCTTCCTCAGAGACGGTTTCGAGCCACACATGGCTCGGTTCGCCGCGAAACACCAGGTCTTCCACATCTTGATAGGCCATCTTCAGAGACTCAGCAGATAGAAATAAGCGCCTTAGAGATGCCATTCTGTGGGCAGACGCGGCGGAAAAGCGTAGGCAAAAGCCGCCTGACGCAGGGAAAAATTGGGGTTATAGCTGGGATCGTAGAAATGTTCCGTACGCCACTGTTGTTTCATAAAAAGCGCTTCAGACGCGAATCGCCGTTTTTTCATGGAATCAGACAGCAGCTAGGCGTGGGGGAAAGGCAAGCGCGCAGGTCACACCATCGAGGGTGAGATTCGGATTATAGTAAGGATCGGCAAAGTTTTTGGTTTTCCAAGTGGACTTCAGATAGTAAATTTCTCGCTGGGCCCGCTGGATTTTTTCGGGGTTTTCCACATCGGAACCCCGCGTTGCCGACTCATGGTGATACAGCTCAGCGTAGGGCGTGAACAGATTCTGATAGCCCGCTTGGTGAACGCGCAGACAAAAATCCACATCGTTAAATGCCACCGGCAGTTCCACTTCGTTGAGGCCACCCACCTGGTGAAACACCGCCTTGCGCACCATGGCGCAGGCCGCCGTCACGACCAAATAATGTTGTGTCAGACGGTCGCGGCTGAAATAGCCATGACTGCTGCGGGGCAGCCCACACAGCACATGGGCAGCTAAATCATGAACCCCCATCACGACGCCCACATGTTGCACCCGATCATCTGGATATAGCAGCCGTGCGCCCACCACGCCAATTTCTGGACGCAGCGCGTGGCTCACCATTTCCCGCAGCCAATCGGCTTCGATCACTTCAATGTCGTTGTTGAGCAGCAGCAACAGCTCGCCCGCCGCCGCCTGAGCCGCCACATTGTTAAGCTGGCTGTAGTTAAACGGGCGGTCGTCGCGAATGACGCGCAGGGTCTGGTCAGGATAGCGTTCTGCAAGCGTGTGCAGATAGTCCAAGACGGCAGGGTCATCGCTGCCGTTATCCACCACGATGATCTCAAAGGAGCGATAGGTAGTTTTGTCGATAATGCTGGCGATGCAGCGTGCCAAAAGGTCGAGGCCGTTGCGCGTGGGGATCAGAATCGACACCAGCGGCGGCGGCGGCGGAATCGGATAGATCACCCGATAGGCGCAATCATGCAGTGGCGCAATCATAACTTCTGCGTCGCCACAACTGCGCCGCACCATGGCTTCTTTGAGCGCCAAGAGTCCCGCATCCAGGGCGTAATTTTTCGCCGAAATCTGCTTGGCAGTGCTGCTTTCCAAGGTGCGCCAGTGGTAGAGGATCCGAGGGACATGAATAATCTGGTGATTCTGAAGCTGTTCTGTAACTCGTAGTACTAGATCGTAGTCTTGAGACCCTTCAAAGCCGACCCGCAGCCCGCCTACGCTGCGCACCAACTCGCTGCGATATACAGCAAAGTGGCAGATATAGTTGCTATTCAGCAGAAGTGCAGGATTCCAATCGCACTTGAAATACGGCTGAGATCGTTGTCCCTGCTCGTCGATTTTGTCTTCATCGCTGTAGACCAAACCCGCTTCTGGATGGCGATTCAGCGCCTCGACGACCCAAAACAGCGCATGTTCAGACAGCTCGTCGTCGTGGTCTAAAAACCCCAGCCACTCGCCCGTCGCTACTTCTATGGCGCTGTTACTCGCCGCCGAAATATGGCCATTTTCCTCGCGAAACACGACCTTAATTCGCGAGTCCATCGCCGCATATCGCGTCAGGGTCTGGCGAATGTGGGGGCTTTTCGACGCGTCGTCAGCCAAACACAGTTCCCAATGGGGATAGACCTGTCGCCGCACCGATTCGATCATCTTCACCAACCAGATTTCGGCGATTTCGTACACCGGCACGATGATCGATACCGTTGGTTGATGGTTCCAATCCGCCTGTTGCTGGCGCATTCGCGCGCGTTTGTCCTCATCCAAGGTGTCATAGCGTGCAATCCATGTCTGATACACATCGCCTTCAGAACCCCCATTGGGACTGCGGCCCTCCGCTTCGCCAAAGCAGATGAAATGCTCCAGGGGATTCATGCCCGACTGGCGCACATCTGCGTAGGTCTCCACGTAATAACGCACATCGAAATTGGGATGGGGCGCGCGATATTCGTGCACTCCGCTTTGAACAAAATGCAGAATCGGATCGAGCCCCGCCTGCTCGTGGGCCATTTTAATGTCGTGATAACGGCTCAGGTAATAGACCGGATCGAACCAGGGCGATTTCCGAAATAGTCCGACCAGTCGCTGTTCGCGGCGAAAGTTGCGCAACTGTCCTAGAGAAGCCGCGCCTGCACAGCGTCCGAGGTACAGCAACTGCTCCACCAGAGACCGGGGCCAAGCCGTGAGCCGCCAAGATAGCGAACGGTAAATCGCGTTGATCTGCTGGTTCTGAAGCTGCGTTTGCAACTCTTGGGTCGCCAGATGACCTTTCAACTCGGCCACCGTGGTCATCAACTGGCTCTGTTTCTGCTCCTGCTGCTTGATGTGCTTTTGCTGCTGGGCAAGACGGGCCATCATCTGATCTTTTTCCTCGGCCAGCGTCGCTTCGAGCGCTTCGATCTGCACTAACTGAGTCGCTACCGTCCCTTCGAGCTGTTCGATCTGCGCCCGCTGAGTCGCTACCGTCGCTTCGCCCTGCTGCACGCCCCGCTGCAAAGCGATCGCCTCTGATTGAAGTTGACCGTTTTGCACTATCACTTCCGCCAGCTCCGTCGTGGTGGTCTCGATCTGGTGTCGCAATGCTGTGTTTTGGCTCTCTGCCAGCTGCCATGCCTGAGTTTTTTGCGCGAGCGCGTTCTGCATCTGGTCGATGCGGTGCTGTAACTCGCCTATCTGGAAACTCAGGGCTGCCTCTCGGGCTTGGTGCTGGGTTGTGCTGTGGGAAAGCTCATCGAGAACCTTCTGTAATCGAGTCTTTACCTGTTGCGATTCCGCCGCTTCGCGTTTCCATTGATTCTGAAGTGCGTCAAACGATTTCGCTTTTGTAGACAACTTCTGCTCGATCGCCTGGTTCTGTTGAACCAATGCGGCCAGTTTCTGGTGATCTTCCAACCTGGCCTGTTGCACATCGAAGAGCACCAATCCATATGTCTGATCTGCCTGGGCAAGTCGTCCCGCAATCTCGTCTAATCGCTGCTGTTGGGCCGTCGGGTCGGCGGCCACCGCCATTTTTGCCAAGGCGTCGTAAGTCTCGAAAATCAAGTCTGCTAAATCGCGGCGGCGACTCAAGGCGGTCTCAGAAACCACATGGTGGCGTTCTGCAGTCGACAAAAATCGGTCGATTTCCCATTGGGTTTGGGGACTGTCGTAAAACCAATTTACCCCTAAATCCTGTTCGATTTGTCCCACCACTCGGCGCCAGTCTTCCAGCAGATCGGCATAAAACACGATGCTCCGAGGCAAATGGCGGGAATGCTTCTCGGCAGCCAACACATGGCGCAGCCACAGCAGACAAGATTTCGCCGTTGGGAAACCGTTTCGCTTCTGAAGTGAGGCAGCCACTTCCAGCGGGTTGCGCACCACCATCACGCTCAGCGGTTGCGCCGCCTGTTCTACTAACAGCGCCCGCCATAGGGGCAGCAACCGACACAACCGCGGGTCTTTCAGCACCAACAGCGGCTTGTGCTCCATTTCCCGTGCGAGCCACTGGCTCATTTGCCCGCGATGAGGCAATAAGGCCGGCGACAACAGGGCCTGCTCGTTGAATGGCAGCATGTCATCCCAAGAGCTTTTCAGGGCCACTAGCAGCGATTCGTGCAGATCAACAAGTTCCTGCGACTCCCAAAAACCCTGTGGACTTTGAATTCTGTCGGGGGGTATGAGGTTTTCCGGCAAACTCGCGCCCAGCAAATTCAGCACACGGGTCAAGGCCGAGGTGCCGCTGCGGTGCATTCCCAACACCAAGGTCACATAGCGGTTAGCAACGGGCGACAGCACTGTGGCGCGGGGCACCAACTCGGTGGTCGGACTAGGGGAGTAGGTCATAAATTAAGGTCGCTCTCGCGGATTTTTAGGAGGGGTCGGTCGGTGAATGGCCCGATTATAGCCATTTAAGTCATCCCTACCCGTCGCCGATAATCGAGCCATTCTTTCTGGAGTATCGCCATGCTCAATCTATTTTCTGTGGGGTTGTCGGGGTTGAAAGCCGCCCAGCGCAACCTCACCACCACCGGCAACAACGTGGCCAACGCCAACACGCCAGGCTACACCCGCCAACAGGTTCGGATGACCAACGATGCGGCGATCTACACCGCCAGTGGCTACATCGGCACCGGCGTGAATGTGGTCACCACAGAACGCGTTTACGACCAGTTTCTGAATGACCAAGTCCGCGACCAGAACAGCCAGTTCGCCCAACTCGACACGCTGAATTCCCTCGCCTTGAGCGTAGAGAATGTCTTCGAGGACGACGGCGCGGGTGTCGCCTCGGCGCTCAATGGCTTTTTCCAAGCCCTCAATGATGCGGCGGCTGATCCCAATCAGCCGGCCACCCGCGATGTGGTACTCGATCGCGCTACCTCCCTCGCTCAATCCCTGGATCAGGCCCAAAAACGCCTCGACGCCCTCAACGACGCGGCCAACGAGGGTATTCGCCAAAATGTGAGTCGTATCAATGGCTTAGCCGCTCAACTCGGCGACATCAACCGCAGCATTCACTTGAGCGGTGGCCAATCGCCCAACGATCTGCTGGATCAACGGGATCAATTACTTAAAGACATGGGATCCGTCATCGGCATCACGGTGGCTTTTAAGGAAACCGGAACGGCGACCGTGCAGGTGGGCGGTTATTTGTTGGTGGATGGCAATCGCGCCGGCAAACTCGCCGCCGTCACGGCCATTGACGATCCGAATGCCACCAGCATTCAGATTGAATCTTTCGGCAGCAGCGAACCCATCGATCTGGGACGCAAACTCGGCGGCGGCGAAATCGGCGGTTATCAGAGCTTCCAGTCCACTGTGCTCGCCCCTGCGCAAAATCGCCTCGGCTTGCTGGCCGTCGGCATTGCCGACGCGTTTAACACCCAGCATCGGGCGGGCTTCGATCGCAATGGGGTGGCTGGTGGCGATTTGTTTGCCTTAGCGACGCCGCCCCTTGTGGGCAATTATCGGAACAACGCAGGAAATGGGGTGTTGGCTGCCGCGATCGTCGATGTGAATCAGATGCAGGCCAGCGATTACGAAGTGCAGTTCGGCGCGGGCCAGTATCTGGTGACACGGCTGCAAGATGGCCAACAAACCCTCTACGCTTCCCTGCCCCAGACCCACGATGGCCTCGATCTGAGCCTTAGCAGCGGCACGCCCCAGGAGGGCGACCGCTTTCTGGTTCAGGCCACCCGTTCCGCCGCTGGCAATCTGCAAAGCGTTATCGCCGATCCGAATCTGCTGGCCCTCGGACAAACCGCCGCCCCCAACCACGGCCCCGGTGACAACGCCAACGCCGTTGCCCTGGCCGGGTTGCAGGGAAGTGGCGTACTGCAGAACGGCAATCGCACCTTAAACGGCTATCTGAGCGAAACCACCGGCGCCCTTGCCAGCCAACGCGAGGGCATCGGCATCGCCCGCGATGGCCAAGAAATCACGCTGCAAGCCGCCGAACAGCGCCGCGACAGTCTCAGCGGCGTCAATCTCGATGAGGAAGCCGCCGATCTGCTCCGATTTCAGCAGAGTTACGCCGCCTCCGCCCAAATCATCGCCGTCACCCAAAATCTGTTCGACAGTCTGTTAAGCGCCGTCCGAGGCTAATTCCCATGCGTATCAGCACTTTTCAATTCTTCAATCAGCAGCAGCGGCTGATGCAGACCCGCCAAAGCAATATCGCCGACACCCAAACCCAGCTCATCACCCAAGAACGGTTGCTGCGGGCGTCTGACGATCCGGTGGGTAGTAGTCGCTTGGTGGATCTGAAACAGCAGCTCAGTCGCCAAGACCAGTTTGTCCGCAACAGCGACCGCGCCGAAGGCCAACTCTTCCTGCAGGAAACCGCGCTCACCAGCAGCGAGGACAGTCTGCGCAGTGCCCGCGATCTGGTCATCCGCGCCCAGAACGGCGCGTTCTCTCCCCAAGATTTGCAGACGATTTCCCAGGAGCTGCAGTCGATTGCCGACAGCGTTTTGAGCTTTGCGAATTCGCGGGATGAGAACGGCCAATATCTGTTCAGCGGCTTTCAGAGCCAAACCCAGCCGTTTATCCGCAGCCTCGGTGCTGTGGCCTACCAAGGGGACAGCGGCCAACGGCTTCTGGATGTGGGCGAAAACCGTCAAGTGGCCGTCAACGACCCAGGCGATACCGTGTTCCAGGGCTTTCAGGGGGGCAACGGTCAGTTTGTCGCGAATCTCAACACGGCCAACACCGGCAGCGGCATCATCGACCCGGGCAGCGTGGTAGACCCGGCCGCGTTCACGACAGACCAGTTCCGCATCGTGTTCACTAGCCCCAACCAATTCGACGTCGTCAACGACACCACCAGCACCACGGTGTTGAGCAACCAGACGTATGCCGAGGGCGAGGCGATTCTGTTCAACGGGGTGAGCACTTCGATTCGCGGCGCCGTGGCCGCCGGCGACGAATTCACCCTCGACCCCGCCGCCAATACCGACATTTTCGCCGTGCTCGATGACTTGGCGGCGGCGCTCACCACCCCCACCGGCAGCAATCCGGGGCTACAAGCCCAGCGCGATCAGCGTCTGGTCAATGGCTTAAACAATCTGACCCAGGGTCTGAATCACCTGACCGACACGCGGGCCCGACTGGGCGCACGGATGCAAGTGGTTGAACAGCAACGGGATTATGCCCTCAGCTACAACACGGAATTGCAGCGGATTGCCAACGACATCAACGGCATCGACACGGCAGAGGCGGCTTCAAATCTGGTGCGCGAACTCACGGCCCTCGATGCGGCGCAGCTGTCGTTTACCCAAATTCAGAATTTGTCGCTCTTTAATTATCTGCGTTAATTCGCTGTA
>DAIUCA010000057.1:0-13222 GCA_036846405.1 Candidatus Competibacteraceae bacterium | reverse complement strand
TTCTTGAAGGATCAGCCGCTTATGGAGCAATGGAAGGAAATTGGCTTAAAACGCTTACTGATCGGCGTGGAAACCATTTTTGACCACGAGCTGAAGGACTACAACAAACGCCAACAGCGCGACCAGATTATTCGCGCTCTGGAAGTGGCCAAGAAAATTGGCGTGGGCATGTTTTGCAATTTTATTATCCATCCGAATTACACCGAAAAAGAGTTTCAAGCGGTGATTCAATTCATTAAGGAATACGAAGTCGATTATCCCTCATTTACCATTTGGACGCCCATTCCGGGCACCGGCAATAATTATGAAACTGTGATCGAGCGCCAGCCCAATGGACGACCGAATTGGGATTATTTCGATTTACAGCATCCCGTCATCGAAACGCGCCTGCCCAAAGCCGAGTTTATGAAACAGTTTGAAAATCTGTATCAGGTATTTGCCGGCAATTATCTAAACAGCGATAGCCCATTAACCGTTCAGGCTTATCAGGAACGCCAAGAGGCGTTAAAAGATCCGGCGGTATTATTGGCGCTGCGCGTGTTGAGCCTCATGGGCAAAAAAGCCGCGCAAAATCAACCCGTTAGCAAATTGAATTAGCCGCGCTATGACGATGAATTATCAACGGGGCTGGTACCAATTGGCCTTTGAACGTGAGTTAACCGCGTCGATTACGCCCCTCGCCTTTGGCAAATTGTCGTTAATCGCCGTGAAAACGGCCCAAGGCATGCGCGTATTCGACGCCCATTGTCCCCACCGGGGCGCGCATTTGGGCCAGGGCGGTTGCCTACAAAACGACGTGATTGTTTGCCCCTTTCATGGCTATCGCATTGGCTTGGGCGAATCGGCATCGGAGCCCTTAAAAATCCGCGAATACCCGAGCGAATTAATCGGCGGTTTATTGCTCGTGAATTTATCCGACAGCCCGCCGGCGGATTTACCCAAAGCATTAACCCAAATCGCCGAGGATTATTTATTCGTGTCGGGATTCGACTTAACCGCCGCCACGACCATCGAGATGGTGATGGAAAATGGTTATGACGCCGCCCATTTCAAAGCCGTCCATGGATTGGCCAAGGAACCCGTACTGACGACGAAAATCGGGGAATTCGGCGAATTGGTGGCCTCAGGCGAGTTCGCCATTCCCCGTTCGTCCTGGAATGCAGCCTCCCGCGACACGGGGCCCATCCTAGTGAATTATCAGGCGCGGGCTTTTAGCCCTGGCTTGGTGATTGCCGAGCTCAACGGCGAGCCGCCTTACCTGTATAAAATCATTACCGGGGCTACGCCCCAGGCAGATCATCGCCACTGCACCATCCGCATTACCTTAGCGCTCCCCAAGGCGTTGTATGAACATATGCCGGTAGAAGGATTTAGCCAGGCTTTGCTCGACGCCAGTCGCGATGGGTTGGAAAAAGACCGCCTGATTTGGAATCACCTAAACTTGGAAATCACGCCCCAGTGGATGCTGCGGGACACGGTCGCCCAGGCATTTGGCGAATATTGTCGGCAATTTGGCTAAATTCCCAGCGGATAAGGATAGGGCGGCGCATCTGCCGCCCCGCGACTATTTGCCGTCTTCATTCGTTGTTGGCTCATCTTCTGCGGATTTCGCGGATTTTTTCACGAAATCGGCCACGATTAACCCTATTTCAAACAAAATCAGCATTGGTATAGCCAGTAAGGTTTGTGAGATCACATCGGGCGGCGTAATGATGGCGGCAAAAATAAACACGCCGACGATGATGTAAGGCCGTTGTTTGCGCAGATCATCGGTTTCGATGATGCCCATCAGTACCAAAATGACGGTGGCAACTGGCACTTCGAAGGCCAATCCGGCGGCGAAAAACATCACCAGGACAAAGTTAAGGTAGCGGGTAATGTCGGGAAGGTATTCCACGCCTTCTGGCGTCGTTGCCACCATAAACAAGGAAAACAGCGGCAAAATGGCAAAATAGGCGAAAGCCATGCCAAGATAAAACAAAATGGTACTAGAGACGACCAGCGGTAAAATAAACCGCTGTTCGTGGTCGTACAACCCCGGCGCGACGAAAGCCCATACCTGGTACAGCACCCAAGGAATGGCTAAGGCAAAGGCCGCGAAAAAGGTGAGTTTGAGGGGGGCTAAAAATGGGCCCATCACCTCCATGGACAGCATTTTTTCGCCGGGTAATGATTTGATGATGGGTAAGGCGATGAACTGGTATAGATCGTTGGCAAAAGGCACAAGGAGACAGAAAACGATCAGGACACCAAGTAATGCTCTGAGCAAACGGTCGCGCAGTTCGACTAAATGGCTGACAAAGGGCTGTTCTTGGTCGGAATCGGTCATGGGGTACTGGAATCGGTTTTAGGGAGATCGACAGCAATATCTTTCGATTTGGGTGCTTCGGGCGTCGGCACCGGGATTTGGGACGACGCCGGCGGGGGACTTGCCGGCGCTATCGGTAAGGCAGGGCGGTTCAAATCCTGGTTAATCGACTTCACCTGCTCCGATAACCGCTTGATTTCTTCATTGCGGGCGCTTTCCTCAAATGTCCGTTTTAAGTCGCCCACCTGGAGTTCTTGCTCAAACTCGCGGCGAAAATGGCTGGCCATGGCCCGCAACCGCCCAATCCACGCGCCCACGGTGCGCGCGACTTCCGGCAACTTTTCCGGCCCGATGACGATAAGCGCCACCACCCCAATCAGCGCCAGTTCCCAAAAACCGATGTCAAACATGGAATTACGCCCGATCCTTGTCTTTCTGTCGCAAGACTTCCGCGTCTACCTGGCGGGTTTGGCCATCCGCATCGATGGATTTGGCCGTCGTCGTTTCCTTCTCTGGATCATTTTCCTTGTTTTTGTCCTCATCGCTCATCGAAGTGCGAAAACCCTTGATCGCTGCGCCTAAATCACCACCCAACGTCCGCAGCTTCTTGCCGCCAAACAGAATGAGGATGATGCCGAAAATGATCAGTAACTGCCAAAAGCTGACGCCCATGGGTCTATGCTCCAAAAGTAAGGAAGAATTGAATTATTCGGGGTTGATAGGAGAACGCGCTGCTTTTTCAGCTAATCCCGACTGGCCTTGTCGGCGCTGCAATTCTGCCAAAACCAGACTCGGTGACAGGTCGTAATGGGACATCAACACCAAACAGTGAAACCACAAATCCGCCAGCTCATACACCAAATGGGCTGAATCGCCGCCCGTTTCCCGACTTTTAGCCGCCAAAATGACTTCCGTCGCCTCTTCGCCGATTTTTTTCAAAATCGCATCCGCTCCTTTTTGGTGCAACTTCGCCACATACGAGGTGGCCGGGTCTGCCGTCCGACGGCTGGCGAGCTGGGCGGTTAATTCGTCATAGAAATCAGTCATTTAGCCTCCAGCGAGTCGATGATTACGGGGGCCACCGTCGCCCAATGGTCTACTTGCCACTGGCGATAAAAACAGCTCCGCCGACCGGTGTGACAGGCCGCCCCGACCTGTTCCACGAGCAATAATAGGGCGTCGCCATCGCAATCCACGGAGAGACTGCACAATTTTTGAACATGTCCCGAGGTATCGCCCTTGCGCCACCGCTGCTGGCGCGACCGCGACCAGTACACGACGACGCCGCTTTCCACGGTTTCCCGCAGCGACGCCGCATTCATCCACGCCAACATGAGCACCTCGCGGTTGTGTACATCCTGGGCAATCGCCGTTACCAGGCCCTGGTCGTTCCAGGCAATTTGCGCCGTGAGTTCGGCGAGCGCCGCCGGCGTCACCGACGCACCGCCACGCCCCGATGGGCCAAATGTGCCTTCGCCTGGGCAATGGTGAACGCGCCAAAATGAAAAATGCTCGCCGCTAATACCGCGTCCGCGCCCCCCAACAACACGCCGTCGGCCAAATGATCCAGGTGCCCCACGCCGCCAGACGCGATCACCGGCACGGACACGGCATCCGCAACGGCGCGGGTGAGTTCCAGATCAAAACCGCGTTTGGTGCCATCCCGATCCATGCTGGTAAGCAGGAGTTCTCCCGCACCGAACGCCGCCATCTGCTGCGCCCAAGCCACCGCATCCAGGCCCGTGGGCCGTCGGCCCCCGTGGGTGAACACCTCGAAATGGTCGTCTACCCGCTTGGCGTCGATGGCCACCACGATGCACTGGTTGCCGAATAGATCCGCGGCGTGGCGCACGAACTCGGGATTCACAATCGCCGCCGTGTTGATGGAAACCTTGTCGGCGCCCGCGTTGAGCATCCGCCGCACGTCCGCGAGGCTGCGGATGCCGCCGCCCACGGTGAGCGGGATGAACACCTGTTCGGCCACCTGTTCCACCACATGCACCAATGTGGCGCGGTCGTCGCTGCTGGCGGTGATGTCGAGAAAGGTGAGTTCATCGGCGCCCTGGTCGTCGTAGCGCCGCGCGATTTCCACCGGGTCGCCCGCATCGCGCAGATCCACGAAGTTCACCCCCTTCACCACGCGCCCGCCGTCCACGTCTAAACAGGGAATGATGCGTTTCGCCAGGCTCATGACGCGCATTCCGCCAACGCCGCCGCCAAATCCAGGCGGCCCTCGTAGATGGCGCGGCCAGTAATCGCGCCGATTATCCCTTGAGACGCCACGGCTTTCAGCGCCCGCAGGTCGTCAAGGCTGGCGACGCCGCCGGAAGCGATCACCGGCAGCCCCGACGTCCGGGCGAGGGCGGCGGTCGCGGCCACATTCACGCCGGTCAACATGCCGTCGCGGGCGATGTCGGTGAACACCAAAGCGCTCACGCCGAAATCGCGGAAGCGCAGGGCGAGTTCTGTCGCGGTGACCGTGGCCGTGTCGAGCCAACCGTCGGTGGCAACGAGGCCATCTCGCGCATCGAGGCCGACGATGATGCGGTCGGGATGGCGGCGACAGAGCCGCTCCACGAAGGCAGGGTCGCGCACGGCTTGGCTGCCGATGATGACGAAGGCCACACCGGCTTCCAGGTACGCATCCACCGCCGCGTCCGTGCGCAGGCCACCGCCCACTTGCACCACCAGGTGGGGCAGTTCGCGCACCAGGTCGCGAATCAGCGGCGCATGTTGCGGCTGGCCGGTTTTCGCGCCGTCGAGATCCACCACATGCAGGCGCGTGGCGCCCAAGGAGGCAAATTGGGCCGCCGTCTCGATGGGGTCGGCGTTAAACACCGTGAGTTCGTCGAAACGCCCTTGGCGCAGGCGGACGCATTGGCCGTCTTTTAAGTCGATGGCGGGAATAATCAGCATTTGGGCTGCCAGGTGGCGAAATTAGCGAGGAGTTGTAGGCCGTCGCGCGCGCTTTTTTCCGGATGAAATTGCACGGCGAACAGGTTTTCGTGGGCGAGGGCGACGGCGAACGTGAGGCCGTATTCCGTGCAGCCCGCGATGACGCCCCGGTCATCGGGATCCAAGTAGTAGCTGTGGACGAAATAAAAGCGGCTGTGATCGGCAATGCCGTGCCACAGGGGATGGGCTTGGGTTTGCGCAACGGTATTCCAGCCCATGTGGGGGATTTTGAGCCGTTGGTCTTGGGCATCGCGCAGGTCGTCGGGGAACCGGCGCACCTGACCGGGAAGGCGGTTTAGCCCAATCACCCCGCCGTTTTCTTCGCTAAACGACAACAGGGCCTGGGGCCCGAGGCAGAGTCCCAAAAAGGGCTTTTGGCGGGCGGCAGCCATGACGGCGTCCCGCAGTTCCAGGCGGTCGAGTTCGCGCAAGCAGCCGGCGATGGCCCCTTGGCCGGGAAACACCACCCGATCGGCGCGGGCCAGGTCGGCAGCGGTTTGGGTGACGATGACGGTGTGATTCGGCGCAACTCGTGCGCAGGCTTTCGCGACGGAGCGCAGGTTGCCCATGCCGTAATCGACGATGGCGAGAATCGTCATAAAGACCCTTTGGTGGACGGCACGCCGGCTTGTCGCGGGTCCCGCTCGGTGGCCATGCGCAGGGCGCGGCCAAAGGCCTTGAACAGGGTTTCGGCGATGTGATGGGCGTTTTGGCCCTTGAGATTGTCCAGATGCACCGTGCATTGGGCGTGGTTTGCGAACCCTTGGAAAAATTCGCGGATGAGATCCACATCGAAGTTGCCAATCAGCGCCCGCGGATAGGTCACGTCGTAAAACAGCCCCGGACGACCGGACAGGTCGATCACCACGCGGGAGAGGGCTTCATCCAGAGGCACATAGGCGTGGCCATAGCGGCGCAGCCCCGCCTTGTCGCCGAGGGCCTGGTGAACCGCTTGCCCCAAAGTGATCCCCACATCTTCCACCGTGTGGTGTTGGTCGATGTGCAAATCGCCCACGGCATCCACGGTGAGGTCGATGAGGCCATGGCGACCGATTTGGTCGAGCATGTGATCGAAAAAACCCACCCCGGTGCTCAAGTGCGTTTTGCCCGTGCCGTCTAAATCGAGGGCGATGCGAATTTGGGTTTCAAGGGTATGGCGATGATGTTCGACGGCGCGTGTAGTCATAAAAATTGTGCTGAAATTCACTGTGTTGTCAGGGATAAACGAGTTTTGCATCATAAAAATCGCAATTTCGCCTTTATAGACACAAAAACATCACGGGAGTCGTCATGGCGAGTATTCAGAATGTGGTGGATTTTAATAACAAAGTGGCGTGTAACAATTGCTCCTTACAACAGCTTTGTTTGCCCTTGGGCGTCAATCGCCAAGATTTACAGCAACTCGACGACATCATTCGTCGGCGCCGTCCGATTCCCCGAGGGCAACACGTCTTTATGGGCGGCGACCCGTTTCATTCGCTGTTCGCTATTCGTTCCGGCTCCATCAAAACCTATTTGCTGACCGAGGCCGGGGGCGAACAAATCACCGGGTTCTATTTGCCCGGCGAGCTGGTGGGATTGGACGCCATCGACGGCGGGCTGCACCCCTGTAGCGCGCGGGCCTTGGAAACCAGCGGTTTGTGCGAAATCCCCTTCGACATGCTGGAAGTGGTCGTCGAGAAGATTCCCGGACTGGCGCGCCAACTCATGCGCCTCATGAGCCGCGAGATTCAGGCGGATGAGCATTTATTGACCCTCTTGGGCAAACGCACCGCCGAAGAGCGGGTCGCCGCGTTTCTTATCAATCTCTCCACGCGCTTTAAGGAACGGGGGTTTTCCCACCACGAGTTCCTGTTGAGCATGTCGCGCATCGACATCGGCAATTACCTAGGGCTGGCCGTTGAAACCGTGAGCCGCATTTTCACACGCTTCCAGAATCAGGGGTTTGTGCTCATCGACCACAAACACGTGAAGCTCACCAACGAATTGGCGCTGCGCCAGCTCGCGGGCTGGCAGAGCGATCACGCCACCGAACTCACCGCCCACCGCTAGCGCCGGCTATTTGCCACATTTTAGGGAATAGACCTGCCCTTGACGGCTGACGAGGGCATCACAGCGCCGAGACCGTTGGCGCTGACTGGCGAAGGGCTCGCACCATTCGTTGCCCAGGGCCACGCCGTTGAGCTGACAGCTATTGCCCTGAAACGCGAGCTGTCCGCTGAGCTGCCGCAGTCCGGCGGGTCGCGTGACGGCCCGTTGGGCGGGAATCTGCGGGGTCATGGTCGCTGGGGACGGCGTGCGCAGGCGGGCGGAGAACCCGGGATTGGCCTGACTCGTGGCGGGAATGGCCCGCAGCTTGAGGAGGACTTCGCCCAAGCTCACCTGATTGCCCATGCCCTGTTGCCGCTGAAATTGGCCCACGGCGCGGCGCGTATCCCGATCGAGCTCGCCGGTCGGCTCGCCATCGAGCATCCCCAAACGCTGCAAGCGGATTTGAATCTCCCGCAACATATTGCGAGCCGCTGGTTCGAGGGTCGTCGGTGCCGACGCCGGCGCGGATCGACTCCAGCCAATGGAGGCTTGGCCGCCGCTGGGGGTGCGATAGGTTTCCTGACGAGCCATCGCGGGCGCTGCGAGCCCTAACGCCAAAATCGATAGCCAAAAAGTACGGTGAAACATGAAGACCTCTGGGGGCAAACGGGCAAAGGGGGCGTTGAAGTACCGCAGGGCGTTGACGCAATGCAACGCCTACCAAACCCGACCATGCTGCGGGACTTTTATTGCCTCGTTGGGGAGATTTTTGTGTCACGCGCCACCCACTACCTCGCGTTCAACCTGATTCGCAGCACGTTGTTGGTGCTCACCCTGCTGGTGGGCCTGGATTTGGGCATCAACCTTCTGCGGGAGCTCGACGATTTGGGCACCGGTCGGTACGACCTGTTGACCGCGTTGCAGTATTTGGCGCTCACCCTGCCTCGGCGCAGCCTCGACGCGCTGCCGGCGGCGCTGCTCCTGGGGGGACTGTTGGGCCTCGGCAACCTGGCGAGTCAACAAGAACTCACGGCCTTGAGTGCCGTGGGCTTTGGTCGCGCCGCCCAAGGCCGAGCGCTATTGCTGGGGGGCGGCCTGATTTGCCTGGTGGGCGGCGGCTTAGCGGAGTTTGTGGTTCCCGTCAGCGAGCGCACCGCCAGCGTGCTCCGCGCCACCGCCCGCCGCGACCGCATCGCGTTGGGGGGCGGTGAACAGGGGTTTTGGGCGCGGGATGGCCGTTTTGTGGTGAATATCAAGGCCGTCGCCACCGGCTTTCGCCTCATCGACGTGTTCATCTACGAACTCGACACCTACGGCCAGCTCCTCACGCTCACCCACGCCCGCCGCGCTGACTACCAGGGCGACGGCCAATGGCTGCTCCAAGACCTGCGCCAATCGGCGCTGCAATCCCTAGACGGTCGCGGCCAAACCGCCCCCGAACTGCGCTGGCCGTCGGTAATCACTCCCACGCTCCTAGAAATCCTCGCCGTGCCGCCGGAAACCCTATCGCTGCGCGATTTATCCCGTTACCTGGCCTATTTGACGGCGAATGATTTAGATCGCTCGCGCTACGAATTTGCCTTCTGGCGCCAACTATTCACGCCGTTCACCTGGCTCGCCATGACATTCATGAGTCTACCCCTGGCCCTGAGCGGCCCCCGCAGTCCCCACCTGGGCTTGCGGCTGCTCATCGGCATCGTCATGGGCTTCGGCTTCTACACCGGCGGCCAACTCGTAAGCCAAGCCACCCTGCTCTACGGCCTGTCGCCTTTTTGGGGCGCTTTGGGCATGCCGATCACCCTGTCGCTGCTGGCCTTGTTGCTCTGGTGGCAGAGGCGTTAACCCACAAAAAAGCCCGCCGAGGCGGGCTTTGGTTGGCATTCGACGACGATTTTAGAGCGGTTCGCCGTACTTGCTCTGGTGCAGGGCGCGGGCCTGATTCACCCACTTTTCCTGCAATAAACGGCTCACCGACTTCACACCGCGCGTCCGCAAATGTCCCTCCAATCGACTCAGTCCCATGGAATCGAGCTGGGCCAACTGGCGATACCGCGTGATGCCGTATTCCTGCAACTGCTGGGCGATTTTCGGGCCGACCCCGCGAATCGCCAGCAGGTTGTCGCCCTCGTCGCCGCTCTTCGCGATCATCACCCCGTCGTCGTCGTTATCGGCTTCCATTTCGAAATCGGCCGCTTCCCCGTCGGTTTCGGCATCTGCGATGGCGGCGGTCTCGACTGCCGATTCAACCGCCGCTTCCGCAACCACTTCGGTTTCAGATTCAACGGCGGCGGTTTCCGCAACCACTTCGATTTCAGGTTCAACCGCCGCCGCTTCCGCAACCACTTCGATTTCAGGTTCAACGGCGGCGGTTTTCGCGACAACTGAGATTTCAGGCTCAACCGCCGCCGCTTCCGCAACAACCGACATTCCAGGCTCAACGGCGGTGGTTTTCGCGACAACTGAGATTTCAGGTTCAACGGCGGCGGTTTTCGCGACGCTCGGGGGAGGTGCCACCACAGGCGCATTCGCAAAGCTCTCGGCTTTCAGCATCAAAAACCACTGATCCCACAGCCGAGACTGATTCGCTAACCAGTGATCCGTGACTTCGTGGACTTGACGCTGCCATGTGGCGGCATCCGTGCCCCGCGGCACAGCGAGCGTCATGGTGACTTCCCACTGCTGAAGCCACATTTTCTGCGCCTCTAACGCCTGACGCACTGCGGTTTCCCACGCAGACAGACTGTTCACATAACTTTCACGCCACAAGTTCAAATCCTCCGGCGGTTGGAAGGTGGGGAGGGCCGTCGCTAGGTTGTCCCACAGATCCCATTGGGCTGTGTTCCAACGGTTTAACAAATCATCCGAAAAGCTCGAGTTCATGGAAAAGCACCGCATCGCATGGGTTGTTGTCATCCAAATTATCAAATCAACCGACAGTCTCAGGCAGGTTTGTGACCGTCCGTCGCTGTCGTCTGTTGCTAGACAATTTCCCCACTTATAAGCGGTTCTCATGCCAATCACCCTACCGATTATCCGCATAATTGTATTCGCGACCCTGGTGCAGTTTATTCGGATTGCCAGTTTTATGGTGGTGATACCGCTCGGCCCCGATTTAGTCATCGCCCTGGACATGGCGCCGCCCCAGGTGGGCTGGATCGGCGGCAGTTACACCCTCGCCGCTGCCGTCACGGGCTTGGCGAGCGCCCAGTTCCTCGACCGCTTCGACCGTCGCGACGCCACCGCTTTTGTAGTTATGGGCCTGGCCCTGGCCTTGGGCGCCGCCGCCCTCGCCGCCGATTTTGCCCAACTCCTCGCCGCGTACCTGGTGGCCGGCGCGTTTGGCGGATTGGCCACGGCGTTAAGTCTGGCCATGGTGATCGACGCCGTGCCCGCCCACCAACGAGGCCGCGCCATGGGTCAGGTCATGGGCGCGTTCTCCGCCGCCGCCGTCATCGCTGTGCCCATTTCCCTCGAACTCGCCCATCGCCTCACCTGGCACGCGCCCTTCGTGGCCCTATTCGCCATGGGCGCCGCCATCAGCGTCGCCGTTCGCCTGGGACTGCCGCCGCTGCGCGCCCATCTGGACCACAAGCCCACCCCCGTGTCGTTGATGGCATTGCTCCAACCGCCCGCCGCCCTGTTGGCCTACCTCAGCACCGCCGTCACCACCCTCGCCGTGTTTTTGCTCGTGCCCAACGCCGCGACCTTTTTCCAATTCAACCTGCAGTTTCCCCGCGAACAAATCAGCTATCTCTACCTTGCCGGCGGCATCGCGAGCTTTTTCGTCATGCGCTTGGGGGGGATATGGACCGATCGCTTAGGCGCTGTGCCCGTGGGCGCCGCCTCGTCTCTGCTCATGGCGGGGGTGATGTACGGCCTGTTTATCTACGACGCCCCCGCCGCCGGGCTGCTGGTGGGGCTGTTTGCGGCGTTTATGGTCACCTCGTCCCTGCGCTTTGTGGTGATTGGTGCCGCCAGCGCCGCCGTGCCCCAGCCCCACGAACGGGCCGGCTTTAGCGCCGTCAACACCGCCGTCCAGCAACTGAGCTGTAGCGTGGGCGCCTTTGCCGGCGCGGCGTGGCTCACCGCCACCCCCGACGGCCAACTTGTCGGCATGGATTCGCTCACCGTGGCCGCCATGCTGTGCACGTTGTCCCTGCCCCTGTGCCTCATCGCCCTCCAACGCCGCGACTGTGCCCCCGTGGAATCCCGCCCATGACCCCTGTCGATCCCTTCACCGACTTTCCCGCCAGCGATCTGCCCACCGACCTGGTCGTGTTGCCGCCCACCGACAATCCCCTGGTGACTGAGACCTTCGTGGAATCGGTCGCCGAGCGGCAGCTCGTGCGGGATTGGCTCGCCATGTTCGCCGAAAACCGCCACACCCGAGAGGTATACGCGCGGGCGGCGGCGCTGCTGTGGCGCTGGCTCGTGGCCCGACGTCAACGACTGCTCACCGTCACCGCCGCCGATGTCCTCGCCTTCGACCGCTTTCTGCAAGACCCCCAGCCGCGAGAGCGCTGGTGCGGGCCGTCCTATCCGCGCAAACACCCTTTGTGGCGTCCCCTGCGGGGACCGCTTAAACCCAACAGCCGCGCCCAAATGCACAGCGCGTTGATGAGCCTCTTTACGTATCTCAGCGGCCTGGATGTGGTGCAGCGCAACCCGTGGCAGCCCCACCGCCGGCTGCGGCGGGTACGCCAAACGACCACCGTCGAGCGGTATCTCGATGCCGCCACCTGGCAGTGGCTCTGGCGCCACGTGAATCTGCTGCCGCAACGCAACCGTTCCCAACGACAAAAAGTCGCGCGGCTGCGCTTTCTGCTGTCGTTTTTCTACCTGTTGGGACCGCGATTGCACGAGGTCGCCAGCCACAAAATGAACAGCTTTGTGGAACGGCGGGGCCGTTGGGGGGGGGAAATGGGGGGGAAAGGCGGTCGGCCAGGTCGCGTGCCGGTGAATAGCGACATGCTCGACGCCCTCAAGGTTTATCGCCTGAGCTATGGCTGGTCAGCGCTGCCCACGCGGGACGACGATCGACCGCTGGTGGCGAGCGTCAAAGGCACGCGGCCCATTGGCGACGACATGATTTATCGCTTGATTAAAGGGGCGTTGCGGGACGCGGCGGCCACGGCGACCGAACCGCTGGTGCGACAGCAATTACAACAGGCTTCGACCCATTGGCTGCGCCACACGAGCCTCACGCACCAGGCCATGGCGGGCGTCGACGTGCGCCACATCCAGCGCAACGCCCGCCACAGCAGCTTGACCATGACGAGTCGCTATCTCCACGCGGAAGAGGGCGGCTGGCACCGCGATATGGAACGCCATCGGCTCACGCCGCGCCCCACCCCCCCGGCGCGGGAGGATAACCCCGAATTCACGAGGGATCGCGAGGAATGAACGCGTCGCCGTCATTCAAGCCATGGGCGCGACAAGGTTGTGGCATGGGTCGGTCATCGTCGCAGCCGTTGTAGCGTCGCGGCTCACTTCATTCTTTCATCCGCAATAAGGACATTCCCATGATCGACCCCAACACCCTGAAAACCGCCGTCGATGTCGCCAGCGAAGTCCTGCGCGACCAGCCCCGCGATGACAGCGCCATGGGCCTTGCCGCCGAAGGCATCGACATTCTGCGCGACGGCATCGCCCTCACGGATGTCTCGCAGCACGTGAGCAACGCCCAAGCGGCAATTCTCGACGACGTGGCAAGCATCGCCGAAACCGCGTTACCCGCCATCGGCAACAGCATCGACAGCGGCATTCGCAGCGTCGGCAGCAGCGTGGACAGCGCCATTCGCAGCTTCATCAGCATTTTCGACTAAGCCGCGCCGTACCGTTCCCGATAGGCCAGCAACGCCGCGCGATGCGCCGGCGGACAATGGGCGACCACTTGGCTGAACCGCGCCAATGCCAACACCGGCAACT
>DAIUCA010000056.1:11068-13315 GCA_036846405.1 Candidatus Competibacteraceae bacterium | reverse complement strand
AGGACGACGCGCCCTACGCGCTTCCGTGGTGGGCCGTCGCGCCGTTCGCGCTCGTCGTGCCGGGCCCCGGAGGCAGGGATTCCTTTTCGAGCGCCTTTAACGCCCCGCTAAACTTGGTGCTCGGCGGTGCGCCCGTGCTCAGGTACAAATCAGAGCCGTCTTTGAAGGCCAAAATCTTGAGATAGTCTTGAAAAGTCATCGTCATTCCACCGCTGCTTAGGGATATGGGAAAAGGCTTGACGCAGTGCACAAAACTCACTAACTTGCACTGCAACACGAGATCAATTGATCTCACCGCCGACTCCTCCTTTGGTGGTTGTTTGCCGAGGCTTCGCGCCTCGGCCTTTTTAATTTTGGTTTGATGCGATGAAACCGCGCGTCAACCGCAGAAACTCACCGACTCCTCCTTTGGTGGTTATTTGCCGAGGCTTCCCGCCTCGGCTTTTTTTATGGCTGCGATTAATTTGTGATCGCTACCGTCAAAGCGTAATCCGCACCGCCCCGCGTACTGCCCACCACAATGCGGTAATCGCCGCTCTGGGGCAGCTCGTTCGCCCAGTAAGTCGCATCGTCTCCCGGCCGTGCCCCCCCCATGGCCCGCCCGTTCGGCCGATAAATCTGAAACACCGCGTTGTTTTCTGCCGAAGAAATGCTCACTTCCATGGTCTGTCCGGCGCGGGCGCCCAACAAATACGTGCGCGTTTCGCCCCGTGCCACCCCATCTTCTAAGGTCGTCCCACTGGTTCCCCGCGCAAACCGAATCCGTTCCGCCGCCTCCACGATGCCAACCACAAGCGCCATCAGGACAGCGATGCTTAAAAATGCTTTGAAAACCAATGATTTCATGGGGATTTACCTCGGTTTGGATTAATTTAGGCCCACGAATCATGTTTCAATCCGGACGCCTAAGGAAGCGCAGGGAAAAGGCCGTGGCTCCGTTAGCTAAGAAATCCTGAAGCCAGCGGTTTCAAATCCGCGAGGAATTTAGATGACACAGATCCTCCCATCGTCCTGCCAAAATGCTGATGCAGATCAATGAATACCCCCGCAAAAAATCTTCTAATTCCCCTCGTTGTAACGGTCTCCTGTGCTGTTTTCGCCGAAGGTTCCCTAAAACCTTCGGCATTTTTTTGTGCGAGCGGCGCCCATGTTCGCTGACCTCGACCTCCAGGCCGATTGGCATCCCCAACCGCTTACCCTAGCGACTTCGAGGAATCAGGGCGATTTAGCCACCGATCTACTATTTATCGGGACGAATTGGCTCAATTTGGCCGCAGCCTGGTATCTCACGAAGCAGGGGCAATACGCGGTGACCCTAGCAGTCCCCCCCCATACCCTCGACCAAACCCAACTGGGCTATGCGGGCCTGTTGCAGATTCCCGATGCGCTCTATCGCCTAGAACAGCAAGGCGATGGCTTGCTCACTCAGTTGGTCGAAAATGGTTGGTTATCAACGAGTTACGCGGTTTTGCACCATCTCCATTACCCCTCCCTGTGGGGCCGACAACCGCCCCTCGTCACCCACCGCGCCGCACCGCTCGTCATTCCGCAGCAGCTGTGGCACGCGCTCATCGCCGCGATTCATCGCCAAGGCGGCCAGCTCGTGCCGATAAAAACCTTCACCGGCTGGGCCTGCGTAGACCGCTGGCACCGAGTGAGCGCCGACACGAGCAATCTCTTCAGCCGCCAGGTCATCTGGCACGCCGCCCAGCTCCCCTCAAACAACCGCCGATTTTTGGGCACGCGCCTGCGTTTTCACGACCATCACTTTTGGTTAGCCACCCCCCAAAGCGCCGCCACCGTCCATGCCATGGGCGACATTAACTGCGATTTGCACCACCGCTGGTGGCTGCGGCGACTACACGACCGCCTGGTCATCGCTACCAGCGCCCACAGCCAGCGGCCACCGCCCCTACGCCACGCCCGCCTGGTTCATCAATGGCGCAACCCCTTGGTGCATTCCCCGCAAAATTTGCCCTGCGTCGGCGCCATCAGCGGCAATCCCACCGCCATCGCGACCTTTGATGGCGGCGGCCTCGCCCTACAGCTGGGTGTGGGCATCCAACTCGCCCGCTGCCTCGTCGGCCTCGACAGCCCAAGCGCCCTCGCCCCCCCGCTGCTGCTCCACGCTTACGGCTAAATCCGCCCAAACGTCTGGTTTTCCTGCTCCGCCACGCGCACAAACGTGGTGCGCTTGGAGAATTCCTTGAGCTGGCGCGCCCCCACATAGGTGCAGGCCGATCGCAC
>DAIUCA010000056.1:0-11058 GCA_036846405.1 Candidatus Competibacteraceae bacterium | reverse complement strand
GGAGTGCTTGGCACGTACTGATGAGTAAAATGTCGCGCACCGTCGCCGCTACTGCCCCGCGATAGGGCACCGCCACGGTTTTGCCCTCCGACGCCCGGTATTCCGCCACGCCCCCGCTGTATTTGCCCATAGCTGTGTCGGAACTCATGCCATAAAAGCGCATTTTCTCGACGCCGTTCTCCGTAAACATCTCGCCCCCGCCCTCGTCGTGGCCGGCCAACATCCCCCCCAACATGACGAAATCCGCCCCGCCCCCGAAGGCCTTCGCCACATCCCCCGAGCAGGTGCAGCCGCCGTCGGCGACGATTAAGCCGCCCAACCCGTGGGCGGCATCCGCACATTCGATAATCGCCGACAGCTGGGGATAGCCCACGCCGGTTTTCAGGCGCGTGGTACATACCGACCCCGGACCAATGCCCACTTTGATGACGTCCGCCCCTGCCAACAGCAGTTCTTCCACCATTTCGCCGGTCACCACATTGCCGGCAAAAATCACCGTCTGCGGATGGGATGCCCGCACCTGCTTTACCGCCTCGACAAAGTGTTCTGAATAGCCATTCGCCACGTCTAAGCAGATAAACCGCAGCTGGGGATAAGCCCGCAAAATCGCGCCGAGTTTTTCCAAATCCGCCGCCAAAATCCCCGAACTCACCACCACAAACTCAGCACTCGCCGCCGGCAACGTGGTCATGAATTCACTCCAGTCATCGATCGAGTAATGCTTGTGAATCGCCGTCAACAAATGCAGCTCACTCAACACCCGCGCCATGGCAAAGGTGCCGACGGTGTCCATGTTGGCCGCCATGATCGGAATGCCCTGCCAAGGCAACGCGCCGTGGCGGAACTTCAATCCCCGTTCCAACGAGACTTCTGCCCGACTTTTTAAAGTCGAGCGTTTGGGCCGAATCAGAACATCCTTAAATCCCAATTTAATATCGGTTTCAATGCGCATGGAGATTCACCTTTTAAAAACCCAATCGGTCGCGTAATCGGAAATAACTCATGGCGAGGGTTAATAACGGTCGCCGTAAATAACGCCCGCCGGGAAAGGGCCAATGGCGAAATTGCGCCAGTAAATCGAATTGCTCCGCTTGGCCGCGAATGGCATTTGCCATTAATTCGCCGGCTAATGTGGCAAGGGCTAATCCATGGCCCGAATAGCCTTGGGCAAATAAAACGTGCGGGTGCAAATAGCCAAAATGCGGGGCGCGGCTTTGGGTAATGGCGATATTTCCGCCCCAAGAGAATTCGGCTTTCACATCAAGCAGTTGTGGAAATACGCGGTGCAAATTGGCTTGTAATTGCGCCGCTAAATCGGGAGGCGGATTGGCGGAATAACTCGCTAAGCCGCCAAATAAAATCCGTCGATCGCCCGTCAGGCGGAAATAATCCAAAACGCAATTCAAATCGTAAATCGCTAATGGTTTAGGCAGGCATTCAATTAACCGCGATTCGGCGATTGGCACTGTGGCAATCATGTATGTGCCCACGGGCATGACGTAATCCCACAGGGGGGCCAGCTCCTGGAGATACGCATTGCCTGCCAGCACGACGAATTCGGCGGTTAATTTCCCCGTGGCGGTGGTAATCGACGCGGGTTTCTGAAAATCGAATGACACGGCGCGACTCGATTCGTAAATCACCGCACCGGCGTTTTGGGCCGCTTTTGCCAAGCCGAAGGTGAAATTCAACGGGTGCAAATGCGCCGCCTGGGGAAAGTACAAACCTGCCCGATAGCGGGGACTGTTCACGTAATTCGATAGCGCCGGCTTGTCGAGAAACTGCATGTCGAAAAAATCGAATTGGTCGATGAGGGCGTCCATGTCGTGGATCAGCTGATGCTCTTGGGCCGGCGTAATCGCCGCCGCCAGGGCCCCATGATGGAAGTCGCAGTCGATTTGATACTGCGCCACCAATTCGGCCACCCGCTCCACCGCCGCTACCGACAGCCACCAGAGGTCTCGCCCGGCAATCGGCCCCCGCTGGCGGGTGATTGTCCCCATTGACGCCCCAAATCCCGGCAGAATCTGGCCACCGGCGCGGCCACTCGCGCCGTAACCCACGGTTTCCGCTTCTAACACCGCCACGCGATAGCCCAACTGGCTCAAAGCCAAGGCTGCCGACAACCCCGTCAAACCGCCGCCCACAATGGCCACGTCTGCGCGCGCGTGGCCCACCAGCGGCGGACACGGGGCGAACGGCGTCGCCGTCGCCCGATAATAGGAAGCGTCGAGATTCATGGGCGCCGACGAAAGGTGCCCGGCTCAAACGCCGCGAGGGCCGGATAGGACAGGGGATCGGCAGTAAAGAAATCGTCGAGCCGCTGGCGATAAGCCGCCAGATACGCTGCGCGCTCGTCATCGCTCGCCCGCGCTACGCTCCAAGCCACAAACGGCGGCAGCACCTCAAACCCCACGAAGCGCAGGATGCCGTGGTTAATCGGATACAGAATCTGTTCGAGATCGCCATTCAGACCGTCCGCGCCGTACATCGTGGCGGGCCCGCCGATAGTGAGAGACAGCATGGCCCGCTTGCCCTTCATCACGCCTTCGTCGTACCAGCGCCCGCCGCCGTACAGGGTGCCCATGGCAAACACCCGATCGACCCAACCTTTCAGAATGGCCGGTAGACCAAACCACCAGAGGGGAAATTGCAGAATCAGGCCATCACACCACTGGAGATGGTCGATTTCGGTCTGGATGTCGTCGCAAAAGCCGTCGTTTTCGCTGGCGTACTGCTCTTCGACCTGCTGTTTCAGATAATCCGGCTGTTTGCAGGTGGTGAAATTGCGACGATCCGACACCGGATCAAAGCCCATGGCGTACAGATTGGAAATGCGCACCTCGTGGCCGCGCGCTTCCAGATGGTCGTAAGCCGTTTCGGTTAACGCCCCGTTGAAACTTTCGGGTTCGTGGTGAGCGTGAACAATGAATAACTTCATAAAATAAATGCCCCAAGGAGCGATGGATTTAGAGGGCGCACGAATGGTGCGAAGGCGTAAAAATATCGGCGGCAAAATGGGCTTTTGCCTGGCGATAGGATCGATAGATTTGTTGGGTTAATTCATCGCCGTCGGCAAAGCGCTCTAATAATCCTTCAGCAGCAGTTTCGGCGGCCCGCACAATGTCTATTGGCCAGGTTTTGATTTGCCCATTGTGCGCTTTAATTTGGGCAAATGTGGCGCTGTTTTGCCACTGGGCCTGGGCTAATCCCGTGGCGTATTCCATTTCACACGCGGTTTGAATAATCGCCTGAATATCCGACGGCAATGACAGCCATAATTCGCGGTGGATTAAGCATTCGCCTGCGCCATTGGGTTTTGTAAATCCCGGACCGTAATAAAACGGCGCGACTTCATGTAATCCCAAGGCGAAATCGCTCCACGGGCCGACAAACTCTGCCGCGTCGATCATGCCGCTTTGCAGCGCGTTAAATAGCTCGCCCGGCGGCAATAACACAGGGTTTGCGCCCAAGCGTTTGAACAGCTCACCGCCCAGACCGGCCATGCGAAATTTCACCCCCTGTAAATCGGCTAACCCGTTGATTTCCCGCTTAAACCAGCCCCCCATACCGACGCCCGTGTTGCCGGCAAGAAAGGGTTTTACCCCCGCGCTGGCGTAGAGCGCGTCCCACAGGGCTTGGCCGCCGCCAAATTGAATCCACGCCTGGTGTTGGGTGGGATTAAGTCCAAAAGGCGCGGTAGTAAATAACGGGCTAATAGCCCATTTACCAGCCCAAAATAACGCGGCGGTGTGACCTAATTCAGCGGTTTTACGGCCCACGGCATCCATTACTTCTAGGGGGGGTACGAGTTCATTGGCACCGTACACCGTGACGCTAATTCGTCCGCCACTGAGCCGCTGTAATTGCTCGGCTAATCGCGCGGCACTTAACCCCGGCCCGGGACTGTTTTTGGGCCATGAGGTCACCATGCGCCAACGGTACATCGGTGCATCGCTCGATTGGGCTAATGACGGCAGTAATGCCATTGCGCTAACGATTAACCCGCGACGTAAATGATTCATCGAATGATCTCGAAATAATTAAATCAACTGGCTGAGAACGGCGGTAGCCCAACGATGGCCGGATCAAAATCCGCCAAGCAATCCAACACCCAATCCGCCGCCCCATAGGGCTGGCGATCCATCGCGGGGTCGGGCACGGCCACCACCGCCATGCCCGCCGCCTTCGCCGCCTGCACCCCGGCCGGCGCGTCTTCCATTACCAAACAAGCGGCCGGTTCGACGCCGAGGCGCCGTGCGGCTTCCAGAAAAATGTCGGGGGCGGGCTTGCCGACAGCCACCTCGTCCCCCGTCACGATGGCATCGAATAGCCCAAACAGCGCCCCGTGCCGTTGGGTTTTGACGGCAAACAGCCGCGCACTTGAACTCGTCGCCACGGCCTGTTTAATGCCGACATCGCGCAAATGACTCACCAGCCGCAAGGCGCCCGGAAACGCCTCGGCGTGGGGAAATTGCGCCACGAGCAGGGCTTCCCGCTCGGTTAAATAGGCTTCGGGAGTCAAGGGGAGCGAGAGCGCCGTCACCAAATAACGGGCTGAATCCAGGGCGGGTCGACCGATCATGTGGCGCTTATGAGACCAGTCGAAAGTCAAGCCGTAACGATGAACAATGGCTTGAGTCACCGCCGTGTAGATGCCCTCGGTGTCGAGTAACAAGCCATCCATGTCATACAACACCGCTTTAATCGCCCCTAAGCCCACGCTTTTCATCAATCACCTCGGAGAAATAAAACATGCATTGTGCTTGGTTAATGGTTGGATTACTCGGACTCTCGGTTGCCGTTGCTCAACCCGCAACGACGACGCCCGTGACAGTGGGTTCGGTGATGGATTTAAGCGAACAAGCGGCCGGCGTGGCGCGGGAATTGTTGGTTGGGATTCAAGCGGCCATCGCGCAGGCCCAACAAGACGGGCTGGCGATTCGCCATGTGGTGCGCGACGACAAATACGACCCCCAACGCACGGCGCTCCTGGTGGGCGAGCTGTTGGCAAGTGAAAACATAGTGGCCTTGGTGGGCAACACCGGTACCGCCAACGCCATCGCCGCCATGCCCACGGTAACCGCGGCCAAGATTCCGTCCATCGGCTATTACACCGGCGCCGACGCCCTGCGACCGGGCACCGGCCTCATCGTCAACTACCGCCCGAGCTACAGCGACGAAGTGGTGGCCATGTTCAACCGCTTTGTGCGCGAGGGCGCTCTGCCCCAACAGGTGTGTCTTTATCTGCAAAACGACGGCTTTGGGTTAAGCGGGATTGATGGTCTGCGTCGGGCACTGTCGAGCCACAACACCACCGAGTTCCCCGCCATCAACGGAGCGCTGCAAGCCCTCGACGCCATCGACGCCACGCCGGATAACCAGAAAAACCTGCGCAACGGCATCGGGCCGGTGGGCTTTTACGATCGCAATCTGAATCGCTCCCGCGAGGGGTTTGAATCTCTGCGGGACTGGGAACGCAGCAGCGGCCAGATTTGCCGCGCCGTCATCATCGTGGCCAGCCAAGACCCGGCCTTGGATTTCATTTTTTACAGCCGCAACAACCGCCGCGCCTGGGGCGTGGGCCTGATTTCGGTGATGAATCGCACCTATCTGGAACGCCAACTCCGCAACTTTGCCGACCTGGGCACGGTGTATTTCTCCCAAGTGGTGCCGCCGCCCACCATGGATATGCCGCTGCTGCAGGCAGCCCACCAGCACATCGGCGCCCCGCCCGCCCTCAACAACACGAGTTTGGAGGGTTACATCGTGGGGCGCTTGACGATTTACGGTATCCAAGCGGCGGCCAAAGAAGGCCCCGTCACTGGCGAGCGCATTGCAAACGCTTTGTTGGGCCAAAAGATCGATTTGGACGGACTGCAACTCGATTTCACAAAGAGCAACCAAGGGTCGCAGCAGACCTGGTTGTGGCGGTTCAACAGCGACAGCAGCCAATTCGAACTCTCCGAATAGCCCCGTCGCCGCCCCTCAGGTACTCGCCGTCATCTCCTTAATACTTAAGAGGTTCCGCATGAGTCGAGTCACTGATTTACAGCGCGTTTTAAGTGGTCTATTGGGTCTAGTCGCGCTCTTTGGCGGCGCCCCCGCCGACAGCCAACAGGTCATCACGTTCGGCGCCATCATGAATTTGTCCGAACGCGACCGCAGCGTCTCAGATGCCCTAGTGCGCGGCATCGAAACCGCTTTCCGCGAAATGAGTACGCCGGAAATCACCCTGACGCTCGCCGTGCAGGACGACCAATACAATCCTCAACTCACGCCTAAAGCCTTCGAAGAATTGGTGAGCATGGGCGTGGTGGGCTTTGTGGGGAGCACGGGCACCCCCACCCTCATGGCGATTTTGCGCGAGCTAGCCCAGGCCCAACTGCCCGCCATCGCCCTATACACCGGGGCCGATGCGCTCAACGACCCGCAGATTTTGGCCGAAGCCCATCCCCTCTTCTTTAATGTTCGCGCCCGTTACAGCACGGAAGTCGCCGCGTTGGTGACGCGATTTATCGATGTGGACCGGATTGCGCCCGAACGGATTTGTGTGTTTGGCCAAAACGACGGCTTTGGGCTGTTGGGCCTGCGGTATCTGCGGGAACAGCTCGCGCCTTACGCCGACCGTCCCGCCGTCGCCACCCACCGAGAAGCCCTGCAAGCCGTGATCGATGTCCCGCCGACGGTGCGCAACGGGTTAGGCCCGGCGGGCTTTTACGAACGGGCGCTCACGGGGCTGCGCGCGGGGGTCGAATCGCTTCGATCCTGGGGCGACCTGTCGGGCCATCCCTGCGAGGCGGTGCTGGTGTTTGCCACCCAAGAGCCGACCCTGGATTTTTTGATTTACACCCAGCAGGTGGGCTTTACGCCCAGCGTGGGGCTGCTGTCGGTGGTGGATCGCAGCCTCATCGCCACCATCCTCAGCAATCAGCCGCCGCGAACGGCGGCGATTTACTACAGCCAGCTCGTGCCACCAGGCGACAGCGATTTGCCGCTCATGGCCCAGGCCCGCGCCCATCTGGGCGACATCGCCACCGAAAACACCAACATTCTGGAGGGGTATCTGGCGGGACGACTCGCCGCCTTCGCATCCCACGAGGCCGCCAAAGAAGGGCAAGTCACGCCTGCGCGTCTGCGCACCGTCCTGCGACGTGCGCCCCTCGACCTGGCCGGACTCACCCTCGATTTCACCCAAAGCAACCAAGGCGCCGCCCGCATCTGGCTGTTTCGCTACGCCGCCCCGGAATTCCGCTTGTTAGACTCGCGCTGATCGGCTCTCCCCCACTCCCTTTGCGATGAACGCCATGAACACGCTTCAGTTAATGACCTTGAGCCTCGGGTTACTCGCGGCCCACGGCACAATGGCCACCGAATCCCTGCCGCTTGCGGTTCCCGCCACCACCTCTGCGCCAACGCCCCTGCGTTTGGGCACGCTCTTAAATCTGTCCGGCCGCAATCAAGCCCCCTCGCGCCAACTGTTGAGCGGGTTACAAGCGGCCTTTCTCGAAGGCCAAGGCACGCAGCCCACCGTGCTCGAGGTGCGGGACGACGAATTCAATCCAGAAATCTCCCGTCGCCAGGCCCAAGTACTGTTGGACGGCGGCGCGGTGGCTTTTGTGGGCAACTTCGGCACGCCCACTGGCCGGGCGGTATTGCCGCTGCTCGCCCAATCCCAAGCGGCGGCGATCGGTTTTTTGAGCGGCGATCAGGGATTTACCGACCCCGCTGTGTTGGGCGAGGCGGCGTCTTTGGTGGTGAACGTTCGGGCGCGTTACGAAGCGGAAGTGGCCCGCCTCGTGGCGCAATTCCGCGCCGATGGCGCCGCCCTTCAAGAAATCTGCGCCTATGTGAACGAAAGCAGTTTTGGCCAGTCCGGGTTGCTGGACCTTCGCCGCACCTTGGAAAAAGCCGCCGATGCCGAAGCGGTGGCGCGATATTTGGCAAAAAACGTGCGCAGTGCTGAAAACATGGCCGACCATTTGGGCAACGAACCCGCCTTCGACCAGCACCTGGCGGCCCTCAACGCCGTCATCGACACGCCGCCAGGCGACCGCAATCTCATCGGTCCGGTGGGGTTTTACGACCATCAGGTGGCGCGGGTGCGGGACGGCTTTGAATCCCTGCGGGAATGGGCGACGACCAGCGGCGTGTCTTGTCGGGCGGTGGTGGTCTACGCGGGCCAAGAGGCGGCCCTCGACTTCCTCGCCTATTCCCGCAGCCAGGGCAAAGACTGGGGCGTGGGCCTGTTATCCAACATGACGCAACAGTATTTGGACGAGAAAATCAGCGCCCTCGCCCAGGTCGGCACCGACACGGGAGCGGTGTACCACACCCAGGTGGTGCCCCCCCTAGACACGGCGATGCCGCTTCTGGAACAGGCCCATCGCGCCGTGGGGCCGCAGCTCGACACCTTGAGTTTGGAGGGATACATGGTAGGTCGCTTAACCCTGTGGGCTGCCGAACAAACCCGCGCCAAGGGCCAGCCTCTGACCGGTTCCAACCTCGTGGCCAGCGTGTTGGGTCAACAGTTGGAGATTGGCGGCTTAGCCCTAGATTTCACCGACGATAATCAGGGATCCGATGAAGTATGGCTCCTGCGCTACAACCCCGCCGACGGCTTCAAACTCGTGGCCAACTCCTTCCAAGGGTGGGAAACGGCGAGCGCGTCTGCGCCGATAAACCCGCATGCACCGATAGGGGCTGCGCCGACGATGACACCTCCGCTGGTTCACGGTGCCGTCATCTCCCAGGTGCGCCCGTGACCCGTCCTGAAGGTGATGACGTCGCCGAGGAGTTTTCGGCAGATTGGCTCGCGTTGCGGGAGGCGGTGGATCATGAATCGCGGTCGGCTTTGGTGTTGGCCCAGGCCCGAGCTTGGCGGCAAACCCAATCCACGCCCCTGTCGGTGATGGATTTGGGGACCGGCACCGGCAGCAATTACCGTTATCTCCAAGCCCATTGGGATGCCAATTGCCATTGGCGACTCGTCGATTACAACGCCGCCCTCTTGGCGGCGCTGCGCGACCGTGCTCCGCGGGATGCTCCGATGCAGCTCATTCACCACGACTTAAACGCCCTGGAATCGCTGGATTTTGCGGGAATATCTCTGGTGACGGCGTCGGCGCTGTTGGATTTAACGACGGCGGCGTGGATTGACCGTTTAGTCGCGCAATGTCGCCGCGCGGGCAATGCTGTGTGGATCGCGTTGAGCGTGAATGGCGTGCAGGAGTGGACGCCGACGGTGGCGGGGGACGAAGCCGTGCGCCAAGGGTTCAACGCCCATCAGCAGCGGGATAAGGGCTTTGGCGCGGCGCTGGGACCGGCGGGGGGCGAGTATTTAGGAGTGGCGCTGGCCAACGCGGGCTACTCGGTAACGCAAACTCCCGCCGATTGGCAGCTTATCGGCGCTGCCCACGGGCCGTTATTGGCACGGTTGATCGACGATTACGCCGCCGTCGCCCGCGAGATGGGCGTGGTGGAGGTGGATGCCTGGCGGCAACAACGCCACGCCTGCCTTGCATCAACCCACCTGCGCGTCGGCCACGACGATGTGTTGGGGCTACTGCCCTAGGGGTTCGTCGCCCCGCTGGGGGTCGGCGACTCGCCGTGTAGATAGTTCTGAACCGTGGCTTTTAGGCGATCGCCCACATTGCGCAGATCGTTCACCGTCCCCAAAGACACCCGCTCCTCGGTTTCGCCATCAAACAGGCTCACCGCGAGGCGCTTGGGGTTGTTAAACCGCAGACGGCAAATCGGTTTGCGGCCATTGCCGTCAAACAAAATTGCGCAATAGCTCTGGGCATCGCGCATCACCACCCGTGACTCTTCAACCACATCCTTTAGCAGTTCTTTAATCAAATTGTGGCCCGCAATCTCATCTTCTGTAGTGACGATTTTCGGGCGGTCTTCTTTAACTGGCCTGGTTTCGTCACCCCCCTCGGCGTCGGGAATCATCGCGGCTTTCAGCCGTTCGGCAATGCGATCTGCAATCAGCTGCTGGAAAGCCCGCTTGGTGATCGCCGTAAATTGATCGCGCACCGCTGGCGTAAATCGCTTGCCTGCCCACAAATCAGCAGACACCAACCGCACAAACTCTTCTGAAGGCGCTTTAATCCATTCGGCCAACAGATTTTTGATTAACCGCATGTATTTCAACTCATTCGCCGTGGCAAAAATCTCCGTGGCATTGAACACACTTTTCGTAAATTTCTTGAGTTCATCTACTTCCTGGGCTTTGAAATCCAACAAATTGAATTCCAAAAACGGCTTCTCATCCATCTTATTGGGCTGTTCTAAATCCGTAAAAAAGTAATAGAGCGTCCCATTGGTCAGCACGCCGAACTTAGCGTCTGTGCTGTGGAAGTAGCGGCAAAGCTGGGAGGCATGGTTCACATTGAGTTCGACGCCGTGGCGCTTGCACTCGAAGAGCACGATCGGTTTGCCGTTCTGAAGCAGCGCATAATCCACTTTTTCGCCCTTTTTCGTGCCGACATCTGCAATGAGTTCCGGTGTGACTTCTTGTGGATTGAAGATGTCGTAACCGAGTATCTGGATAAAAGGCATCACCATGGCATTTTTGGTGGCTTCTTCGGTTTGGATGAGATGTCGGTTGACATCGATTCTGGCGGCCAGTGCCTTGAGTTGGTCGATTAAGTCCATGATTTTTCTCGAGTGCTTGGGGTGAGAGGAAAGAGCGTCGCAACGCTCAATCTACATACCCAATTTTTTGGGCGCACTAAAGATAAAGATGCACTGCGCTGCAAACCCGCATGGATTCACACTCACCAGAAATCTGGCTCATTGGCGTAGCAGTAGAAAATTTTAGCCTGACTCATTATCCGAAGTTTATGGGCATTACTTGGCAGGTGGCGCGGGAAAGTTCTGCAAGTGCTGTCGGGTGCGGGCGAGGAAATCGGGGCCGTCGGTGGCATCGAGAATGTGATCCATGAGGTCTTCGAGGGCATCGGGATTCGCTACTTCAGACAAAAGTGCGTCGAGTTCGGCAGTGGTTTCCTCCCCAAAGCGACGGCGGCATTGGCGGGCGACCGCTCCTTT
>DAIUCA010000055.1:0-13317 GCA_036846405.1 Candidatus Competibacteraceae bacterium | reverse complement strand
AGGTCGTAGGGTTCGACCGTTGGGGGCGTCAGCCGCGCCAAAATCGGGGTCAAGGTGGCGAGGATCGCCTCGTGGCGAAATCGCCGAATCAGCCAATAGGCCCGCGAATCCACGCGGGCGCGGCCGTCCCAATTGATCACCAGGCCCTGGGCGGCGACGCGGTCGGGATGGTCTACGGCGACGTCTTGGAGCGTGGCCAGCAACAGGGCCTGCCAGCGGCGGAAAAAGGCGCCGTCGTCGTCCAACTGAAGCGCCCAAAAAGCGGCCTCGTCGAAGCGGTCGGCGGCGAATAGGGCCGCGCGCAGGGTCGCCGCCCGCACCCCCAGGTCGTAACCGCCGTCGGGCAACGCGGGTTCATGGCGCTGATTGGCACTCCACAAGCGCCCCTCGGGGGGATTAATCACCTGGGGGGTATCCTCGCCCAGATGGCGCCCGGCCAGGGTCCAGCCCAGGTTGCCCCGCTGATCCACCACCAAAAAGTTCTGCACCGGAATCCCGCTGCGCTGGGCCAGGGGCAGCGCCTCGGCCACGGTGGTGGCGGTTTCCAGCGCGATCAGCCCCACATTGACGGCGGCGGCGTCTTGGGCGAGCCAATAGTCGGTGGTTTGGGTTTGCACATAGGCGTTGGTGAATCCCCAGGCGAGGCTGCCATTGCTGCCGGCCACCAGGGCGGGGGTACCCGGGAGCGTGATGCCCACCAGGGTGGGGCCATTTTCCCAGGTCATTTGGGCGCGATACCACCAGTTGGGCAGGGTCATGCTCAGGTGCATATCGTTGGCGAGCAGCCCGGCCCCGTGGGCCGTCAACGCGCCGCCCACCGCCCACGCGTTGCTCCCTCGGGGGGGCTGTTCTGATTCCAGGGAAATGTTCGTTGGAGTTATCGACGGCAGGGGCGGCAGCGCGGTGACCGGTTGTTGGGGCGGGGGACAGTCATCTGCCACCAGAGGCGCTTCCCAGAAGGTGCAGTCCGGCAACAAAAACACCGCCCAGGCCACCCCCAAACCCTCCAACAACCGCCGATTCAGCAATTCCCACGGGCGGTCGGGCTGTTGGAGATCCAGAAAGAGGGCGTGAACCACCGACAGGCTGTCCACGGGTTGCCATGTCTGGGGCGACTGCCACAGCAGCCAATACTCAAACGGCGCGACGGCGCGCTGTTGAATGCCCGCGTTCACCCCCTCGGCGTAGGCGATGAGGAGATTTTTCTCCAAGGGCACCAGCTGGTCGTAGGCTTGAACGGCGGCTTGCCGCAGCTGAAACCGCTGGGCGATGTCGTCAAACGCCGCCGCGCGGGGGCCAAACAGGGGCTGTAACGCGCCGCTGCCTCGGCGGCGCAGGAGATCCATTTGGAAAAAGCGGTCTTGGGCGTGGACAAAGCCCAGGGCGCGGGCCACATCCAGGCGAGTGGTGGCGGTGAGGGTCACCACCCCCAGGGCATCCCGTTGAATGCGCACTCGGTCCGCCAGGGTCGCCAAGCGGGCTTGCCCGTCGAGGGTGGGCAGACTCAAGCGCAACAGGCCCCAACTGCTCAACATGGCGCCGCCCAGGGCGATGCACAGCAGACCCCCGAGGTAGCGCGCAATTTCGGTAGGCTGATAAGGCCATTTCACAGGAATCACCCCTTTTTTATGAATCAGACCATTGATTACTACTTTACCCCGCGTTCGCCTTGGGCCTACTTGGGAGAACCGACGCTCATGGCGCTACGGGACCGATACCAGGCGACCGTCGTGCCCAAGCCGGTGGACATCAAACAGCTCTTTCGCCTGGGCGGGGCCTTGCCCCTGGCGGAACGGCCCTTAGCCAAGCAGCTACACCGCAAGACCGAACTCGCCCGCTGGTCCCAACGCCGCGGGTTGCCCCTGGACGCAGACCGTCCGCCGGTGGACGACACCCTCGCCTGTTTGCTGCTCACGGCTGCCAGCGCGGGGACGGGCGACGGTTTGGCCCTGGCCCACGCCATGAGCCGCGCCCATTGGGCTGAAGGTCGCGCTATTGACGATCCGGCGGTACTGCTGGCCTGTGGGGCGGCGGTGGGCCTGGACGGCGAGGCGCTATTGGCGGCGGCAAACCACAAGCGCACCTGGCTGCGCTACCAGCAACACACAGACGAAGCGATTCAACGCCACGGGTTTGGCGTGCCCAGCTACTGGATGGGCGGCGAACTTTTTTGGGGGCAAGATCGCTTGGATTTTCTCGAAGAACGGCTACAAGCGGGCGCGACGGGGTTGTCGGTGTAAAACCGTTGCGACAGCCCGGGGAATCATCGACGCTTTTTCCCCTCTTGATCTCTCCTTTGCATGAGGTAACGCGGTTATGTCCGAGGCGGAACGCCAACTCGCGGTGATGTTCATCGACATTTGCGGCAGCACGAAGCTGTTCGCCGAACAGGGCAATGAACGCGCCTTGGCGTTAACGTCGGCGTGCATTCAATTCCTCGAAACCTTCGTGATTCAACACGGGGGCGTGATGATTCAAAAGCAGGGCGACGGCTTTCTCTGCTCGTTTTTGTCTATCGAAAACGCCTTTCAGGCCGCCTGCGCCATGCAGCGCAGTCGCCCCCAGCGGCAACTCGAAATCCACAGCGGTTTTCACTTTGGTCCGGTCATCGAGCGGGAAGCCACCGTGTTTGGCGACACGGTCAACACCGCCAAGCGACTGGCGGATTTGGCGAAAAACGAGGAAATGGTGGTGTCGGACGACGTGGCGCAGGAGTTAAGCGCCGGGGCCAAGCTCTGTTTGCGGCCCATTGGACGGATTCCGGTGCGCGGCAAAGCCGAGCAAATGATGATGTATCGCCTGGTGCTCACCGAAGAGGACGCCACCACCACCCGCCAAGCCTTTTCCGGCGGGACCCAGCCGCTGCAAAACCTGTTGCCCCAGCTGGAAGTGGCCTATGGGGAGCTGGTGATCGTGCTCAATGCCCAACGGGGCGATGTGGTCATTGGCCGCCAAGAGGGCTGCGATCTCACGGTGAACCACGGCTTTGCGTCCCGTCGCCACGCCACCATCGAAAACCGTCGCGGCAAGTATTTTCTGGTGGATCACAGCACCAATGGCACCTATGTGATGAACCATAACCAGCAGGTGGTGTTTTTGCGCCGCGACGAAATGCAGCTCGTGGGCAGCGGGGAAATTTCTCTAGGCTGTGAACCGTCCCAAAATGAAGACGACCTCATTGCCTATTGTGAAATCACCCCCTTGGGAACCCCTTCCCCCTAGGGCGATGGGGTGCGCTTTTTCGTTTTCTTTTCCTTATCTGAGGTTTCCCATGAACGACATCCCCAATGACTGTCGCTACACCCCCAGCCACGAATGGCTGCGCGAACACGACGACGGCAGCATCACCGTCGGCATCACCGATTACGCCCAAACCCAGCTCGGCGACCTGGTTTATGTGGAGCTGCCCGAAACCGGTCGCCTGGTGGACGCCGAAGAAAACTGCGCTGTGGTGGAATCGGTGAAAGCCGCGTCTGATGTGTTTAGCCCCCTGGCGGGCGAAATCGTCGAGGTGAACGAGCGACTTCACGACCACCCGGAACTCGTCAACCAAGACCCCTACGGCGACGGCTGGCTGTGGCGCATGCATCCGGGGGGCGACCAGCCCGAACTCCTGGACGCCGACGAATACGCCGAACATTTAGAACAACCCGAGGAATAGTCTCATGGCCCAAATCACCCTTAAAGGCACGCCGTTTCACACGAATGGCGACCTGCCTGCCGTCGGTCAACCCGCCCCGAATTTTCGACTCATTCGCGGCGACCTCACCGAGGTTTCCCTCAAAGACTTTTCGGGCAAAACGCTCATCGTGGTCATCGTGCCCAGCATCGATACCCCGGTCTGCGCTCTATCCACCAAGAAATTCAACGACCTGGCGCCCAGCGCCGATGTGCTGTTGGTGTCGGCGGACTTGCCCTTTGCCCAGAGACGGCTCTGTGAAGGCTTGGATCGAGTGGTGGCCCTGTCCACATTCCGCGACCCGACCTTTGCCCGCGATTACGGCGTGGCGATTGTCGATGGCCCCTTGACCGGGCTCTGTGCCCGCGCCGTGGTCGTTCTCGATCAGAATCATCGGGTGGTGTACACCCAGCTGGTGACTGAAATCGCCGATGAACCCGATTACGACGCGGCCTTGGCCGCCTGTTTGTAGCGATTCCCCCATGACGGCCCCCGTCAAAGGGCGCGTGCGCGGGGTCAACCGCTTGCATCGCGCCTTTTTTCATTCGCTCCACGGGCTACACCAGTGTTGGCGCGACGAAGAGGCATTTCGCCTCGCGGTCACCAGCACCCTGCTGTTGTTGCCCTTGGGGCTGTATTGGGGGGAATCGCCCCTCGAACGGGCGGTTCTGGTGGGCAGTTTGGCGCTCATCGTGGTCGCCGAACTCATGAACTCCGCCGTCGAAGCCGTCGTGGACCGCATTGGTCCCGAATACCACCCCCTTTCGGGCAAGGCGAAGGACGTCGCCTCGGCCACCGTGCTGGTGGCCGCCCTCAACGCTGCTGTCTTATGGGTTTTACTACTTGCGACTTAATCCACTCCTCGAGGAGCCCGCCATGACTGCGCTTATCTGCGGTTCCTTCGCCTACGACACCATCATGGTGTTCCGCGACCAGTTCAAAAATCATCTGCTGCCCGACAAGCTCCATATGATCAATGTCTCGTTTTTTGTGCCCGAGATGCGCCGCGACTTTGGCGGCTGTGCCGGCAACATCGCCTACAACCTCCATCTCCTGGGGGGCAATGGCATCGCCTTGGGCACGGTGGGCGAGGATTTCGACGCCTACGCCCGCTGGTTCGATAGCCAAGGCATTCGCCGCGATTACATCCGCGTGATCGATAACAGCTATACGGCCCAAGCCTTCATCACCACCGACGTGGACGATAACCAAATCACCGCCTTTCACCCGGGGGCCATGAGTTATTCCGACCAAATCGCTGTGCCGCCCCACGAAAACGTGACCGTGGCCATCATTTCGCCGGATAGCAAAAGCGGCATTCTCAAACACGCCGAACAATGCGTGCGCTTGGGCATTCCGTATCTGTTCGATCCGGGCCAGGCCATGCCGCTGTTTAACGGCGAGGAGCTCACCCACCTGCTGGAGCGGGCCGAATATGTGGCGGTAAACGACTATGAAGGCGGTTTGTTGAGCCAAGCTACCGGCCTGTCCCTCGAGCAAATCGCCGAGCGGGTCACCGCCCTCCTCGTCACCATGGGGGGCACCGGCTCGCAGATTTTTGTGAAAGGCAAGGTGCTCGACATTCCCCCAGCCAAGCCGGCGGCATTTATCGACCCGACCGGCTGTGGCGACGCGTATCGGGCGGGGGTGCTGTTTGGCCTCATGAAGCAGATGGATTGGGAAACCATCGGGCGGGTCGCGTCCCTCATGGGGGCCATCGCCATCACCCAGCCGGGCACGCAAAACCACCAGTTCACCTACGATGAGTTTGCGGCCCAGTTCAAACAGCAGTTCGACTACGACCTGTAACCCCCCCCGAATGGCGCGGTCAGCCGCTTTGCCCCCCGTTATCTGAAGCCAACAGCGCCTCGTATCCCTCGCGAAAGCTCGGGTAACGGGGCTGCCAGCCGCTCGCGCGCAACCGCCGATTTGCGCACCGTTTGTGGCCGCGCATTTGGCGCTCGCTGGCACTGGGCGGGGTCATCGCGGGGAAAGGCACCCCCAACCGCGCCGCCAACCAGGCGTAAACCTCCCTCAGCAACACTGGCTCGTCGTCTACCGCCAGATACAGCGGTTCCACCGTGGGGATCTCCACCAAATGCACCAGCGCTGCCGCCACGTCGTCCCGATGAATGCGGTTGGTCAACCCGTCGGGTTGGCCGCTCACCACGCCCCGACGCACCTGGTCTATGAGCCGCGTGCGCCCGGGGCCATAAATGCCGCTACAGCGGAGCACAACCCCCGCGCCGGTGGCCCAAATGGCCTGTTCGCCGGTCCGCAAGGCATCTGGCCCAAAGCCTTCGGCGATGGCGGGGGCGGTTTCGTCGAGCCATTCCCCGTCCTGCTGGCCATACACCGAGGTGCTCGACACCATGAGCCACCGACGAGGCGCCGGCGCCAGCGCGGCGATCACGTGGCGAACGCCCGTTAAATAGGCCCGCTCGTAGGCGTCCGCCGTGTAGCTGTCGGCGGCGGCGGCGTAAATCACCGCGTCAAAAGCCAGCCCAGCGGTCACCTCCGGGGGGAGCGGTTGGGCCAAATCGGCGGCGAGGGGGTGGATAAATGGCGGCAACGAGGCCACCTGGCGGCGCAGTCCCCACACAGCGTGGCCCTTCGCCACGAGCTGGGCGGCGGTCGCGATGCCCACGTCGCCACAGCCAGCTATCAAAATATTCATGGTGAATCGTCTCGTTATCGAACCCAAACCGCGGTTATTGGCCGCCCGCGGGCGCCAAAGTGCGCTTTGGCTTCTCTACTTACTCTGGTGATCGCTTGCTCATGACGTCTGCCGGTTGTTCCCCGCTCATCGTCGCCCTCGACGACCCGTCCTTTCCCGCCATGCAACGCCTGGTGGGCCATCTGGATCCCCAACAATGCCGCGTCAAAGTCGGCAAAGCGCTATTTACCGCCGCCGGGCCAGAGGCGGTGCGTTGGCTTCATCGGGAAGGTTTTCAGGTGTTTCTCGACCTGAAATTTCACGACATTCCCCACACGGTGGCCCAAGCCGTCGAGGCGGCGGCGGATTTGGGGGTGTGGATGGTGAATGTCCACGCCCTGGGCGGCCCAGCCCTGCTGGCGGCGGCCCGCGAGGCGGTGGGCGACCATCCCCAGCGGCCTTGGCTCATCGCGGTCACCCTGCTTACGAGTCTCGGCGACGACGACTTGGTGGCGGTGGGCCTCGCCCCCCCCATGGAAATCCAAGTGATGCGCCTGGCGCGCCTGGCCCACGACCACGGCTTGGACGGGGTGGTGTGTTCGGCGGCGGAAGCCACCGCCGTGCGCGACGGCATCGGCGCAGACTTTTTGCGGGTAACCCCCGGGATTCGGCTGCCGGAAGACGCCCACCACGACCAACAGCGGGTGATGACCCCCACCGCCGCCCTCGACGCCGGCGCCCAGTACCTGGTGATTGGACGCTCCATCACCGCCGCCGCCCACCCGCGAGACCGCCTCGCCGCCCTGCACCACGGGCTTTATCAGTCCCATCCGACGGCGTTTGCCGACCGTCGGCCCCACTCTTCCTAACCGCTGCTGGAGACTGCTCATGTTCTATCCCCTGGCGGTCTATATCGGCTGGCGATACACCCGCGCCAAACGCCGAAACCACTTCATTTCCTTCATTTCCTTGAGCTCCATGGTGGGCATGGCCCTGGGCATCACGGCCCTCATCACCGTGTTGTCGGTGATGAACGGCTTTCAGCAGGAAATCCGCGCCCGCATCCTCGATGTCACCGCCCACGCCAACATTCTCGGGATCCGCGAACCCATCGCCGATTGGCAAACTCTGCAAACCCTGGTGAATCAACAGCCGGCCGTCACGGCGAGCGCGCCGTTCATCACCGCCGAGGGCATGGTGAGCCAGGGGGGCCAGGTGAGCGGCGCCGTGATCCAAGGGGTGCTGCCCGACCAGGAGGTGTTGGTGTCCCAACTGGAACACCACCTCACCGCCGGGCGCTTAGAAGATCTCCAGCCCGGGGGCTTTGGCCTCATCATCGGCAGCGCCTTAGCCGCCCAGGTGAACGCCCAACTGGGAGACAGCCTTACCGTCATTACGCCCCAACCCGCCGTGACGCCCCTGGGAATCGAGCCCAGATTCCGCCGATTCACCATCGTGGGGATTTTTCATTCCAATATGTACCAATACGACCGCCATTTTGCGTTCATTCATCTCCAAGACGCTAAGGCCCTGTTTCGGCTCTCGGGGGTGACCGGCCTGCGGCTGCAACTCACCGAGCCGCTCCACGCGCCGCGCCTGGCCCTAGAGGTTCAACGGGCCTTACCGCCGGCGGGTTACCTGGTGCGCAACTGGACCCAAGAACACGCCACCTTCTTCCGCGCGGTGCAGATCGAAAAAACCGCGATGTTCGTGATTTTGACCCTGATCGTGGCGGTGGCGGCGTTTAACCTGGTGTCCACCTTGGTGATGGTGGTGACCGACAAGCAGGCCGACATTGCGATTTTGCGCACCTTGGGCGCGAGTCCCTGGCTGATTTTGCTGATCTTCGTGGTGCAAGGAACCACGATTGGCTTGATCGGCACCGCCTTGGGCGTGGTGGGCGGCGTGAGCTTGGCGCTCCATGTGAGCACCGTGGTGGGCGCTCTGGAAGCCGCCTTGGGCTTCAAGTTTTTGGCGCCGGATGTCTATCTCATCACCGATTTGCCCAGCCAAGTCCTGTGGCAGGACGTGACCACCATCGCCCTCACTGCCTTTGGGCTCGCGCTGGTGGCGACCCTGTATCCGGCCTATCGGGCGGCGGCAACCCAACCCGCCAGGGCCCTGCGCTATGAATAAGCCCTCATCCACTGCCCCCCTGTCGTCTCCCCCGGCCGTGGTGCGGGCGGTGAATCTCACCCAAACCTTTGCCGAGGGCAGCCAGCCGGTCACCGTGCTGCGGGGGGTCGATTTCGCCCTCGGGTCGGGGGAAAGCGCGGCGATTATCGGGCGATCCGGGTCGGGCAAAAGCACGTTACTGCATCTTTTGGGGGGCCTCGATCACCCCACCGCGGGGGAGGTGTGGCTCGCGGGCGAACGGCTCACCGGCCTGAGCGAGGGCCGTCGCGGGCGGCTGCGCAACCGCCATTTGGGCTTCATCTACCAATTCCACCACCTGCTGCCGGAGTTCACCGCCCTGGAAAACGCCGCGATGCCCCTGTTGCTGCGGGGAATGGCCGTGTCGACAGCGCGGGCGACGGCGGCGGATTGGCTCGCGCGGGTGGAATTGGGGGAACGGCTGGATCACAAGCCCAGCGCCCTGTCCGGCGGCGAACGCCAGCGGGTGGCGGTGGTGCGGGCGCTGATTGGCGCCCCCTCCTGCGTGTTGGCCGACGAACCCACCGGCAACTTGGATGGCGCGACGGCCACGGCGGTGTTTGAGCTGTTGCTGGCGCTACAGCGGGAGCAGGGCACCAGTCTGCTCATCGTCACCCACGACCTGACCCTCGCCGCCCAGCTCGACCAGGTATGGCACCTGGACGAGGGCCAACTGCGCCCCCAATCCCCGGGTGCAGCACCGCCAACCGCCTGATCGCGGACACAAAAAAGCCGACGCGGGCGTCGGCGGGTGGGGGGATCAACGCGGGCAAATCGGCTCACGGCTGCGACGCCTCCAGCAGCAAGGACAGCCGGCGGACATCCTGTTGGGGACAAAAGGGAAACGGCTCCCGCTGGAGCACCGCCTGGGCAAAGGCTTCCACCTGGGCCACAAAGGGCAGGCGACCGCCGCTGTCGAAGGCCACGGGTTCGCGGCGACCATCGTGGCCGTCGATGAGCCACAGCTGGCCACCTGGCGTCATGCCGAAGGTGTCGATGGCGATGGCCATGGCGTCGGTGCCCACGAGTTCCAGACTGTGGCGGGGATAGCGCTCAGGGCAGTTATAGGCCACCTGCAAACTCGCCAACGTACCGTCGGCAAAGCGCCCAATGAGGGCAGCGCCGTCGTCGTAGGGGCCATGAATCCGCTGTTGCGTGAGCACCGCCAGGTCCACCAAGGGCCGATCCACCAGCATCTCCAAGAGATCCAGCCCATGGGGCGCCAAATCCCGCAGGGCACCGCGGCCATTCCAATCCGGATCCGTGAGATTGAGTTCGGGAGACCAATCCGGGCCGAGCCAGCCGCCGTAATTCATGCGCACTTGGGTGAGCGTGCCCAAGCGGCCCCCACGGACCAACTGGCGCAGCCGCGCGTGGGCGGGATGAAACCGCTGGTCGAAGGCCGTGGCATAGACCACCCCGGCGTGGTGGCAGGCGGCGACCATGCGTTCCGCGTGGTCGATTTCGCCGGCCATGGGCCGTTGACACAGCACGTGTTTGCCCGCCTGGGCGCATTGCTCCACCAAATCCGCATGCAGCTCCTGGGGCATCGCCAAATACACGGCCTCCACGGCGGGATTCGCCAATAGGGCCGCCGTCTCCTCGTAGGCGAGGGTTTGCGGGTCGCCCCACGCCCCGAGCAGCTCCTGTAACGCATGGCGATCGGGATCACAGGCCGCAATCAGCTGGCCGTTCTCCGAATCCACAATGGCGGGCGCCGCAAAATCCTGCGCTAACCACCCGCAACCCAACACGCCCCAGCCCAATCGCTTTGGCCCCACCAGGGGCCGTATCCGATGGTTTAACGTCGATACTGTGTTCATGACTTGCACCTTTTGCCTGCCCTGTAGAGTTTTTGTCAAAGCCAACTCAACGATCCGCAGATTTTGTAAATGGTTGATAAATAAGGATTTTTTCAACTCTACAAATTGTGGCGGTTTTCGGCAAGGCAACACGGCCTGGGGGTGAGATTGCTAAGATCGGTTAACCCCCTGCGTCCCCTCAGGGCGCCTTAATTTCTCTTCGCTCGGAAATTTTCGATGCTCGACAAAGTGACTTTATTTGCTTCGCTCTCGCCCGACGCGCGGGCCGCGATTAGCGAGCGGTTTACCGCCAAGATGTTTGCCCGCCACACGGTGCTTATTACTGAAGGCGACGAGTCGGACACGTTTTTTGCGCTGATTCAGGGCAAGGTGAAGGTGTATCTGGCCGACGACCAGGGCCGCGAAATCATCATTACCCAGCAGGGAGAAGGCTTTTATTTCGGCGAACTGGCGTCTATGGGCAATTTGCCCCGTTCGGCGTCGGTGATGACCCTCGAAACCTGTCGGGTGGCGATGATTTCGGGAACCGAGTTCATGAAGATTTTGCGGGAATATCCGGACGTGGCGATTCAACTGATTCGCGAGTTGGCTCACCGCCTGAAAGACACCACCAACAGCCTGCGCTCGTTTGCGCTGCTGGATGTTTACGGACGGGTCACCCAATTGCTGCGGGAACTGGCGGTCGACGAAGGGGACGTGCTGGTGGTGCACGACCGCCCAACCCAACAAACCATGGCGAAAATGGTGGGCGCCTCCCGCGAGATGGTGGGCCGCATTCTGCGCGAGCTCACCACCGGGGGTTACATCGCCCTAGACGGTAAACGCCTTAAAATTCTTCGTTCTTTTCCCGCAGGTTGGTGAGTCATGACGCTTTTAAGCCGCGTTTTGTGGTTGATTTTCTTTGGGTTCGCGTGGACGACGGCGAGCGTCGCCGGGGACCTGGATCGCAATGACCATTGTGGTCTGGTGCCCTGGGTGCAGTTCGACAGCCGCGGCAACACCACAGCCATCGGGCTGACGACCTTTGTGCCGTCGCGGATTTTTTGGGCGGCGTTCGACGGCAGCGGCGTGAATCGCGCCAGTGGCAGTCTCCAAAGCGACCAGCTGTTTACCCCCTTCATTGCGGTTGCGGCGCTACCGGCGGCGACGAGCGATCAACCGCTGTTCTTGCTGTTTTGCGTCGATAACAACGACGGCACCCTGGACGGCCTCATCACCGCCCAAGACAAGGCCCTATTGGCGGTGAGTGCGTTTTATGTGGAACCGGCGGTGAATGATGTGATTTACGTGCCGACCGCGCCGCTCAGCGCGAGCAATCTCACCCAAGCCAATCCCGCCCTGTGGACCCAAGAACCCATCGGCGAGATTCCGGGCGGGGCGACGATTCAGAATCGCGTGCTCTATGGCCGTTATCTGGTGGGCGAGGCGGATCGCACGCGGCTGTACCTGTGGACTGCCGGCAACAGCGCGGGGCAACCGGCCGTCGCGGCCTACGGCGACACCCAATTTGCGCCGCTGATTCTCACCGGGCGCCTGGCGTTGAATCCGTATCTCACGGTGCTCGACGTGGGGGCCGTCGGTTTAGGCGGTGCCGCGCTGCCCTCCGGGTTTCTGGCCCTGGTGCTGCCCAACAGCGCCACCAAGGCCTTTGGCTTCACGGTCATTAGCAGCCCCGCCTTCGGTGCCCAACAAACTTTGATGATGACCGTGCGCAATCCGGTGCCCTCGCCGTAGCCCGTGGAGACCCGAGTCGCCAAGACAAATGCCGCCGTGGGCCCGACCCGTTTCTCAGGTTGCCCGCGAGGGGATCCACTTGGCGGGTGATTCGCTGCGCCATGGCAGTGCAGATAAGCTGAAGGATTCAACGAGATAAAACGGAGGACAAGGCGATGCACGCGATTTTGGTGGTGGAAGACGATCCGCACTTGGGCGCGCTGATACGGCGGTTGCTCGAGCGGGAACAGTTTGTGGTGCACACGGCAGCCAACGGGGTGCAAGCCCTTCAAGCGTGCAAAGCCATGCGATTCGATTTGGTACTGACCGATTTGCTGATGCCCGAAAAAGATGGCCTTGAATTGATCGTGGCCCTGCGCGACCAGGAATTTCGCGGCGCCGTGGTGGCCATGTCCGGGGGGCGGCGAGAAATTACCGCCCATTTTACCTTGCAATCGGCGCGGCTGTTGGGGGTGACCGGGGTGTTGGCGAAGCCGTTTTCCCGCCAAGAACTCTTGCAGGCGGTGCGCGGAGCGCTGTTGCTGCCCTACGAGGCGTCGTCGTAATTATTGGGCGTGGTCTTGGGTCGAAGGGGGCTCCTCTGCCGATTGAGTAGCGCCATGCGTCTCGTGTTACTGGGGGGACTCGCCGGGTCGGGCAAGAGCACCGCCCTCGATGCCCTCGAAGACCTTAATTTTTACTGTGTCGATAACCTGCCGGTGACCCTGTTGCTGCCGTTTATCGACACCCTGTCCCAACGCCAGCTCACCCAAGCGGCCATTGGCCTCGACACCGGGCGGCTCCCCGAAGAACTTGCGCTGCTGGTGGCCATGGTGGGCGCGCTCAAGGGGCGGGGCTTGACCATGGAAATCGTGTTTCTCACCGCCCGCGACGACATCGTGTTGCAGCGTTACAGCGAAACCCGCCGGCCCCACCCCTTGAGCGAGCAATGCGCCAGCCTGGCGGAGGCCATTGCCCTCGAACGAGAACGGCTCAGTGGCCTGGCGGAGCTGGCGGATTTGGTCATCGACACCAGCCAAAATAATGTCCACGAGCTGCGCAATCTCATCAAACTGCGGCTGCAACCCCACGCGCCCCAGGGGCCACAGCTGGCCTTGCAATTCGAGTCGTTCGCCTTCAAACACGGGGTGCCGGCGGATGCGGATTTCGTCTTCGACGTGCGCTGTCTGCCCAACCCCCATTGGGTGCCGCGGCTTCGGGGCATGACCGGGCGGGATCCGGCGGTGATTGCGTTTCTCGAAGAACACGATTTGGTGATTCAACTGCGCGAC
>DAIUCA010000054.1:0-13766 GCA_036846405.1 Candidatus Competibacteraceae bacterium | reverse complement strand
GGACGAGCCGCCCTTTGCCGAGGCCGTGGCCATGGTGGTGCAGCGCCAAGCCGAGTTGGAGCAGCGCCATGGCTGCCGCTTCGAGCCGGCAGTCATCACAACCCTGTTTCGCCAGCCCCGGGACCGTAGCCAAGCCCTGCCCGGCGCGGTGATGACGCCCCTGGTGCGCCTCGCCACCCACCATCGGGAAGAGACGATTGGCTTACCCCAGCTCTACGCGGCGCAGATGCGCGACAGTGGGCTGCGTCCTGAATTCATCGATCCCGCCCAGAAATTGGACGGCGCGGCCTTGGAAGCGACCTTGAGCGCCCGGCTGGTGGCCCAACCCGCCGCGGTGGCCACGCTGTTGGCGGTGGTGCATCGCCTGAAAGCCGGGGTGCAATCGCCGGATAAGCCCCTTGCCACCCTGTTGTTCATCGGGCCTACCGGGGTGGGCAAAACCCAAGCCGCGAAGGAGCTGGCCCAACTGCTGTTTGGCGACACCACCCCGCTGCTGCGCTTCGACATGAACGAATATGTGGGGCCCAACGACGCCGCGCGGTTGATTGGCGATGCGCATCACCCGGACGGCCTGCTCACCGCCCCGGTGCGCCATCGACCCTTCGCCGTGGTGTTGCTCGACGAAATCGAAAAAGCCGCGCCCGCGATCCACGATTTGCTGTTGCAGCTCCTGGGGGAAGGCCGACTCACCGACGCCTTGGGCCGCACCACGGATTTCAGCCGCACCATCATCCTCATGACCTCCAACTTGGGCGCCACCGAGGCCCGTCACCCCCTGGGCTTTGTCGCCGCCGACGGCGCGTCCCAGGCGGCGGGCTATCGAGCGGCAGTGGAACGCTTCTTTCGCCCGGAATTTGTGAATCGCATCGACGCCATCGTGCCGTTTCAGTCGCTGCCGGCCGGGGAAGCGGTGCGCATCGCTCGGCTGCAACTCGACGCCCTGCTCCAGCGGGAGGGGCTGTTGCGGCGGATGACCCTGTTGAGCGTGAGCGACGACGCCTTAACCGCCGTGGTGGCGCGGGGATTCGAGGGTCAATTGGGCGGCCGTTCCCTGCGGCGGGCCTTGGAACGGGACATCGTCGCCCCCGTGGCGGCGCAGCTCGTGACCCTGGCGCCCACCCAACCCATCGTGCTGCGCATCGATTGGCACGACGGCGGGCTGCACACCCACACCACGGCCCTCACCGACTGTCCGGCGAAGCATGCGGGGCCGATTGCGCCGTCCCAACCCTTGGCGCTGCCAGAGTTACGGGCGCGGTTACAGGCGGTGCGCGGCCGCATCGACGCCCTGCGGACCCCGCGCATCGCCGATCCCACCCAATACGCCCTGGTGCATTTGCAAGATCAGGTCAACGACCTGTGGGACGCGGTGGACCGTTTGGACTATGCGGCGGAGGCCCAACCCGACCGGGCAGCCATGGCCACCGACAAGCTGCGCCCGCAACTGCGCTGGCGGGGATTCAACGACCGCCGCTTGCAGTGGGATCGGACGACGGACGAGCTGCGCGCCTATCTGCAGGAGCTGTACAGCCAAGCCCAAGACCTGGTGGCCCACGAGCGCACCCTGGGACTGCACTGGCGCATCGACACGGATTTCATCGCCCACCGCGTGGCCGCCATCGCCGCCGGGGAACGGGAATCGGTGGTGCTGCATGTGAACAGCGTGATTCCCCGACTGGGCGACAACGAGGTGGCGTGGCTGCGCACCCAGCTGGGGGCCGTGTTGGCGCTGGCGGTGGACGCCGAACCCATCGACGGCGGCTACCAGGGCTACGGCCTGCGGGCGCTGCTGCAATGGGAATGCGGCCTCCACCTGTTTCATCGCAACGATGGCCAAATCATTCCCGTCGAGGTGGGTTTGGACGCCGCCGCCGTGGGCACTTCGACGACAATTCTGCGGCGTTACCTGATGGACGGCGGCGGCCGCGAGCTCGTCACCGACCTGCGCCATCGCTTTATCCACCATGGCCCCTTCACCCCGCCGGACTGGCGGTTTCTCTGGTGGCTGCACTTGGAGCCTCGCCCATGAAACTCCACCGTTATCCCCTGCTGTGTTGGCAAATGGGATCTTTGTCCGTGGGACACGTGATTGGCACCCCCCATGTGTTCGCCCACCCCCGCATGGAGCGCCTGCGGGAACAGGCCATCGCCCAATTGCAAGCGGATTTGCGCGTGTACCACGAGACCTTGCACACCCCGATCACCGCGCCCCAGCTCGTTCATCTGGCGGTGACCGTGCGGCCGATCTATCAGGTGGGCGACAAGCGCTATCCCGTCGATCCCATGACCTTACCGGTCGCGGCGGTGGTGGGCACTGGGGAAGCGGGGGAATGGGAATGTCACCTGCCGCTGTTCGGCAAAAAGTTTTGTTACTACGCCAAAGAACAGCGGGACGAACTGATTCGCCATTTCGTGCGCGACACCTTGGATGAACGGCCCCCCGAAAACCTGGCTCGGTACCTCATGCCCCAGCGCCCGTGGTTGGATGAGGTGGTCGTGCGGGTCGTCGTCGACAAACCCCGCCAGCGCAGCGATGCGCCGTCCGTGCGCACGGAGGCCCTGCGCCAGGTGGCCGACCGCGTGCCCGGCCTTGGGTCAACGGCGGATCCGGTGTGGGAGCGGGATGCGCTCATCGCCCAGGTGGCCGACACCCTGAGCCGCGAGGGCACGAGTCTGGTGCTGGTGGGCGAACCGGGCAGTGGCAAAAGCGCCATTTTGGGGGGGGCGGTGCGGCGGTTGCACCATCAAACCCGCGATGCAGCCCGAGGGCCGACGGTGGCGTGGCGCAGCACCTGTCGGCGGCTGATGGGCGACGCCCGTTATTTGGGCGAATGGCAGGCCCAATGCGAAGAACTCCTCCAAGAATTGCGGTTAAGCGGTCATCTTCTGTGGATTACCGACCTGTTGGAGCTGGTTCAGGTGGGGGGCAGCGGGCCCCAAAGCTCGATGGCGGCGTTTTTCCTGCCGGCGCTCGTGCGGGGCGATGTGCAACTCATCGGCGAGCTGACTGCCGCCCAACTCGCGGCGGCGCAACGGCTGTTGCCGGCCTTTGTGGCGCAATTGCACGTGGTGACCGTGCCGCCGTTGACCCTCGAACAGACTCGGCGGGTGGTGGCGAAATACGCAGAAGACTGCGCCCGCCACCGCGCCATCGAGATCGACCGGGACGCGCAACAAAGCGCCCTCCAACTGAGCCGCCGATTTCAACGGCAACAGGCGCTTCCCGGCGCTGTTTTGGGGTTGCTGCACCGCTGTGTGGCCGAACAGCGCCAGGAACAGGGCCGCGCGGTGACGCGGGAACGGGTATTGGCGCTGTTCGGCCGAGAAAGCGGCATGGCGCCGTCGCTGCTGCGGGACGAGATGACCCTCGATCCCGCCCAGCTCCACGACGAGTTTGCCGCCCAGCTCATCGGTCAACCGACGGCGGTGGCGGCCCTCACGCGGGTGGTGACCCTCTTCAAAGCGGGGCTGAACCCAACGGATCGCCCGATTGCCACGCTGCTGTTTGCGGGGCCCACGGGGGTGGGCAAAACCCAAGCGGCCAAATGTCTCGGCCAGTATTTTTACGGCCAAGGTCAGGCAAGCGACCCGCTCATCCGCGTGGACATGTCCGAGTGCCAACATCCGGCCCAAATCGCGCGGCTGCTGGGCAGCGGTCGTCAACCGGGAACCCTGGTGCGGGACATGCGGGAACGGCCCTATGCGGTGGTGCTGCTCGACGAGATCGAGAAGGCCCATCCCGCCTTCTTCGATCTGCTCATGACCCTGCTGGACGAGGGCACGCTGACGGATGACCTGGGCCAGGTGACCGATTTCCGCAACGCCATCGTCATCATGACCACCAATTTGGGCAGCGAAGGCCGCAGCGTGGGGTTTTTCGCCGACGGCGACCGGGATCACCTGGCGGCCATTCGGCGATTTTTCCGCCCGGAGTTCTACAACCGCCTGGACGAGGTGGTGGTGTTTGCGCCGTTAACCTCGGACGCGATCCACCGCATCACCCGCCTGGAACTGGCGGCCCTCGCCCAGCGGGAGGGGTTGCGCCAGCGGGGCATCGCGCTGCTCTACGACGACAGCTTGGTGGCGGCGCTGGCGGCGCGGGGGGTGGATCCCCGCCTGGGGGCGCGGCCCCTCCAACGGGTCATCGAGAGCCAGGTGGTGGTTGCCCTCGCCCAATGGCTGCTGTCCCACCCACCAACCCCGCGACTCACCCTGAGCTGGCGGGACGACGCCATCGTCATCGTCCCCTGATGCTGTGGCCTAGCTTGTCGCGCCTTGCGGAAGCTGTCCCCGTCGCCTATTTCGTAGGGCCTCACCAACAAGCGATTTAGGAGACGGGATCATGACGAACGACTATGTACACATCACCTTGTTATTGGACCGCAGCGGATCGATGGCCTCGATTCGGGACGACGCGATTGGCGGGTTTAACCAATTTGTGGCCGACCAGCAGGCCCAGCCGGGCCGCGCCACGCTCACGCTGGTGCAATTCGATTCGCAAGCCTCTCACGACGTGGTGCACCACTTTCGGGCCATAGAAACCGTGCCGCCGTTGACGGCGAAGACCTTTACCCCTCGGGGGGGCACACCGCTCTTCGATGCGGTGGGCCGCACGGTGAAGGAGTTGGAACGCGACCTCGCCGCCCTAACCCCAGAGGCCTGCCCCAGCGAAGTGGTGTTGGTGGTCTTAACCGATGGCCAAGAAAACAGCAGCCGCCAATTTAACCGGAAGAAAATCAAGGCATTGCTGGCGGCCAAGCAGGAAATGGGCTGGCGCGTGCTGTTTTTGAGCGCGGATTTGTCGGCGGTAGACGAGGCGGTGGACAGCGGGTTTCGCGGGTCGCGCTCGGCGTACTTCGATAAGAGCGCCCAAGGCATTAGCCAAGCCATGTATTTTGTGTCTGACAAAGTGCAGATGCTGCGCCACGCCAAAGCCACGCGGGCGTCCTTCGCGCCCGACGATGCGGCCGCAGCGGCGCGGGAAGCGGCGGAAATCGAAGCCGCCCTCGATTTTTCCGACGAGGAACGTCAACAGGCCGCGAAACCCGATCAAGCCCCGAAAAAGCCCTAATTCCTTACTGCCACTGCCAGCGCGTCGCCAACTGATGAAATTTGGTCGCGACGCGGCGGGTCAAGCGATCAAAAATCGGGGCAGGTGCGGAGTAATCCACGATTTCCTTCGCCCCGATCTCTTTTTCCGCCACGGTATTCAGGCTGCCAAAGTCGTCGATCAAGCCCAATTCCTTGGCACCCTTACCGGTCCAAAAATAGCCCGAAAAAATCAACGGATCGTCTTTAAGGCGGGTTCCCCGTCCCAGTTTGACGGCGTCGATGAACTGCTCATGTATCTGAACCAACTGGCTTTGGAAAAACGCCCGCTGTTCGGGATTTTCTGGCGCAAACGGGTCGAGTAAGGCCTTGTTGTCCCCCGACACATAGGCGCGGCGTTCAATACCCAGGGATTTCAGCAGCTCCACAAAGCCAAAGCCGCCGGCCACCACGCCGATGGATCCCACGATGCTGGCGGAATTGGCGAAGATTTTTTCCGCCCCCACCGCGATGTAATAGCCGCCGGACGCGCCCATGTCGCTAATCACGGCGTACAGGGGCTTATCGGGATATTGGGCCTTCAAAGCCCGCATTTCGTCGAAAATTTCCGCCGACTGCACCGGACTGCCCCCGGGGCTGTTAATCGCCACGATCACGCCCTTCGCGTTCTTTTCTTCAAACGCACGGCGCAGGCTTTTGATGACGTCTTGGCTATTCGCCGATTCGTCCTTGGCGATGGGGCCGTCGATATACACCACCGCCGTGTGCTCTTTTTCGAGCGTAAACAACGACTTCAGCGGCAATACGGCGATCAAAATGACCGTCAGATACGCCAACACCAACAACTTAAACACCAGGCCCCAACGGCGTTTGATGCGTTGTTCCACGAGGGAGGCGTTGGCCAGTTTCAACAGGGCGTCTTTCGCCCATTGGTCATCGGGTTGATTCACGAAATAGCTCCTTAAATCAAAGGTTTAGGTACTGAAAAGCGGCTTGCCACTCGTCGCCGAGGGGGGCTGACACCCGTAACACGCCCCGCGGCAAGGTCACCTGAATGCTGGCGGCGTGTAGAAATAACCGTTTCAGACCGACGGTGGCGAGTTGTTGATTAAATGCGGCGTCGCCGTAACGGGGGTCGCCGCCGATGGGATGGCCCGCATGGGCGGCATGGACGCGAATCTGGTGAGTACGACCCGTAAGGGGCGCGACTTCCAGTAAGGATGCCTGGCGATTATGGCGCTGAACCGTGAAGCGCGTCTGGGCGGCTTGACCGTCGTCGGCAACGACGACCAGGCGTTCCCCGCCCCGCAGGGCGCCTTTCCGCAGAGGTGCATCGACCCATTCGCCGCCCTGCCAATCGCCTAAACAGATGATGACGTAGCGTTTTTCCAACTTGCCGCTGGTAAATCCGTGTTGAATGGCTTGTAAGGCGACAGGGGTTTTAGCGAATAGCAAACAGCCGCTGGTGTCGCGATCCAGGCGATGAGCGAGTTCCAGGTATGGCTGGTAAGGACGGATTGCGCGCATGCCATCAATCGCGCCAAAGGCCACGCCGCTACCCTTGTGAACCGCCAAGCCCACGGGTTTATTGAGCACAATGACTTGGTCATCTTCAAAAATGACAGCTTGCTCGAGGCGTATGCGCCAGGCCGGCGGCAAGGTGGGAATATCGGCTTCGGATTGTCGCAGTTCGGGAACCCGCAGTTCATCGGCGGGCTGCAAGCGATATTCCGGTTTGATGCGTTTGCCATTCACCCGCACGGCCCCTTGGCGAATCAGGCGGTAAATCAGGCTTTTGGGCACGCCTTTGAGGACGCGCACCAAATAATTATCGAGGCGCTGGTCGGCGTAATCGGCGGTAATCGTGAAGGATTTCATGGGTGTAAATCGACGGCTCTGGGGGGCTGAATTGGCGCGGTTGAGGGCCACTGTTATATTCCGCCGCCGTTGTCGCCGTCGCCGTTAGATTGGCTGCCCGCGATACCGCGCCGAGTTCTTCGCCAATGGCCCGTCAGGGCGGTTGGCCCCGGGTTCCTCCACCGCTCGCCCCCCCAATAGAGCGGTGAATTACACAAGCGCGCTCCCGCCCCCGCCGTTTTAAGGCGCAGTTCGCCGCGCTTGCCGCCTCGCTCCAGCATCTTGCTGTTGCAGCGTCGGCGAGCGGACGACGACAACGGGCAGCGGACGGTCGAGCGCCGGAGTTTGGTTCCATGAAACGAATGCTCATCAACGCGACGCAGAAAGAAGAATTGCGCGTCGCTCTGGTTGACGGCCAAAAACTCTTCGATTTGGACATCGAAACCCCCTCGCGGGAACAGCGCAAAGCCAATGTGTACAAGGGCCGCATTACGCGCCTTGAACCGAGCCTTGAAGCCGCTTTTGTGGATTACGGCGCTGAACGCCACGGGTTTTTGCCGTTTAAGGAAATCGAGCGCCGTTATTACCAGCCGCCCACGGAGGCGAGTCCCGCAAATGGTCAGGATCGCCGCCCCAGCATGAAAGAGATGCTGCGGGAAGGACAGGAAGTCCTCGTGCAGATCGACAAGGAAGAACGCGGCAACAAAGGCGCCGCCCTTACCACCTATGTCAGCCTTGCCGGTCGGTATTTGGTGTTAATGCCCAATAATCCCCGCGCGGGCGGCGTTTCGCGGCGGATTGAAGGCGAAGACCGTCAAGAAATCCGCGAAGCCATGGCCCAACTGGACATTCCCGAAGGCATGGGCCTCATCGTGCGCACGGCCGGTTTGGGGCGGACGCGGGAAGAGTTGCAGTGGGATTTGGATTATTTGCAGCAGCTGTGGCAGTCGATTGTGGATGCGGGCGACAAAAACCGCGCGCCGGTGCTCATTTATCAAGAGAGCAACATCATTATTCGGGCGCTGCGGGATTATTTGCGGGCGGATATTGGCGAAATTCTCATCGACAGCGCGGACATTTACGAACAGGCCCGCAAGTTTATGGAACAGGTGATGCCCTTCAATTTGCCCAAATTGAAGCTGTATCAGGAGGCCACACCCCTGTTTACCCGCTATCAGATCGAATCGCAGATCGAAACGGCCTACCAGCGGGAAGTGAGGCTGCCGTCCGGCGGGGCGATTGTGGTGGATTACGCCGAAGCCCTAGTGGCCATCGACATCAACTCGGCCCGCGCCACGAAGGGCAATGACATCGAAGAAACCGCGTTGCAAACCAATTTGGAAGCCGCCGACGAAATCGCGCGGCAGCTGCGGCTGCGGGATTTGGGTGGCCTCATCGTGATCGACTTCATCGACATGGGCTCGCCGCGCAACCAGCGGGATGTGGAAAACCGCATGCGCGATTTGCTCAAACTCGACCGCGCCCGCGTGCAACTGGGCCGCATTTCCCGCTTTGGCCTGTTTGAAATGTCGCGCCAGCGCCTGCGGCCCTCCCTCGACGAGGCGAGCCACGTGACCTGTCCCCGCTGCGACGGCCAAGGCACCATTCGCACCACGCCGTCCCTCGCCTTGGGCATTTTGCGGCTCATGGAGGAGGAGGCGATGAAGGACCGCACGGCCCAAGTGATCGTGCGGGCGCCGGTGGAGGTGGCCACCTATCTACTGAATGAGAAGCGGGCGGCGCTGCGGGCCATTGAAGAACGCTATGAAATCACCACGGTGCTGATTCCGGATGCCGCGCTCCAAACGCCCCATTACGAAATGCAGCGCCAGCGCTTAGAAGAGGCGACGGCCTTGGCGGGGGTGCCGAGCTATCAGCTCATGGAGCGCATCAAGGAAAACGCCAACGAAGAACGCCCCGCAAACCGCGCGAGTGGAGACGAACCGGCGATTCGATCGGTGAACCTCAATCGCGCCACGCCACCGCAAAACATGTTGTACGCGGAGCAGTTTGGCGATCCGGACACCTTGCATTGGCAATGGCGCAGTCTGTTTGGGGCGAATTCCGCGCCGACCGCGTCGCCCAGCATGCGCGAGACCCCCGCCTTGCCTGCATCGGCACCAGAACCGCGTCCGCCCCAGAACGACCGCAGCAATGGCAACGGGCGGCGACGGCCGGATAACCGCGCCAGCAGTCCCAGCAATCGGCGGCCCGAACGGGAAACGCCCCTCGTGCCGTTAGTGACTGCCGAACCGCGCGAGCCGCCCGCCCCGCGATTAGAAATGGCCCCGGAACTCATGCCGACGCTGCGCGACCCCCTACCGCTGCCCATAGACGAGCCGTTGCCGCTGCCCGATCTGGACGAGTCGGAATTGGATACGGCCAGCGAGTTAACCGAATTCAGCGACGCCAACGAAGAAATGACCCAGGCCAACCGCCAGCGGCGGAGTCGGCGCGGAGGACGGCGTCGTCGGCGCGACGGGTCGAGCGACGATGCAAAAAATTCCAGTTGGTCAGAAGACGCCGTCGAAGGGGCGGAAGACAGCGGCGCGGTGTTGCAGCCGGAGGCCGTGGTGGGCGGCGAGCTCGTCGTAGAGGTTAACGGCGAGCAGATCACCCGCCAGGTGCGCAGTGGGCGGCCACGGGTGGAAGCGGGCGACAAACCGTCCTCGACGCGGGTGCGGTGGACGCGGGCGGAGATGGTAGAGCAGGTGAAGGCGATGAATATCGGTCAAGTCGTGCTCGACGATAGCGGCGCGATCAATGTGTTCACGAATGCCGTCGCCGCGCCGAGTGATGAGGCAATCGAGCCGACCACTGCTGCGGTGCCACCGACTCACGCACCAGCGGACGACGACGCGGTGTGGGCCGCGACGGTTGCGGGTTTTGGCGAAGAAGAAGCCGACGAAAACGAGGCAAGCACCGCCGACATCGCGCGGGAATTTTTGCTAACGCCCCCCGTTGCCGACGCGATTGCGACAGCCGCGACGCCGATGGCCGATGACGAATCAGTCGATGCGGTGGCATCAGAGGTCGTGGCACTGGATTTAATGAGTGCCTTGGCTGCGGTGATCGACACGTCGTTGGTGTTAGCGACCACGGTGCAGTCGCCGACAGCCGAGGCTCCTGCCGCGGGGCCTGAGACGCCCGAACTCATCATCACGTCGTCCGCTGCACCCGTGGTTGCAGACGTGGAAGTGGCGGATGCGCCGATGGTTGTAGAAGCCGTCGTCGCCGATGCGCCCGTGGTTGCAGACGTGGAATTGGTCGCCGCGGTGGCGGAAGCCGACGCCGTGACGGATGCGCCCGTGGTTGCAGATGTGGAATTGGTCGCCGCGCCCGTAGTGGCAGAAGCCGATGCCGTGGCGGATGCACCGATGGTTGCGGAAGCCGAAGAGGCCGCCAAAGCCCCCGACGCCGATTCCCAAATGGCGGGTTAGTCCCAGCCGTAACGGGCGGCGAGGGTGGCTAACAGCCCCGCCGCCCCGAGTTCCACCAATTCCACCACCCGCGCAAAGCCTGCCGCCTCCCCGTAATAGGGGTCGGGCACGGCGCGGGCGGGCTGTTGCGGCGCGTAATCGAGCAATAGCTGGATTTTTTGCAGGGCCGCTCGCGGGGCCATGGCCTGTAAATGGGCCAAATTGGCGTGATCCATCGCTAAGAGGTAATCAAATCGCGTGAAATCGGCGGGCACGACGGGGCGGGCGCGAAGGCCGCTAATGTCGATGCCGCGGGCCAGGAGCGAGGCTTGGGAACGGGGGTCCGGCGGGCTATCGGGATGGTAATCACCGTGGGTACCGGCGGAATCCAACACCAGATGGGGCTGCCAACCCCGCTGGGTGGCCAGGTGGCGCGTGATGCCTTCAGCGACGGGGGAACGGCAAATGTTGCCCATGCAAACCATCAGAATGGCCACGGGCGCGGCGGGTGCAGTCATGGCGAACTCTCGAAAGGAACGACGGCGTTCAGAACATCATCCATGGGTGAACAATCCATTTTGGGGACGATTCACGATGACGACGCTGCCGCTTTCTCGCTTGCACACCTTGATTGGCCAACGGCTGGTGTACCAAAACCGCCCCTACCGCGTGGTGGCGGTGCTCGACGACGGGCCACAGCTGGTGTTGCAGAACGAGGAGGAGACCATGATTCAGACCAACCAATACAACGAAGCCTGGCGCCATGTGCCGCTCATTCAAGAGGTACCCGTCCACAATGTGCGTGGCGATGGCCTTAATCCCTTGTTACCCGAACTCACCACGCTGTTTTCCGAAGGGTAATCGTCGGTGACGACTATTCTTGCTCTTGGCAGAAGAAGCCGATTTGCTTCTCAGCAGCGGTGATTAACTCGGGAAAATCTTCGGGGGGCACGCGCACAGTTTCGCCATTGGCGGTTTTGCGCGTGACTGGTTGGCCACTTTTGAGCACTTCCAGATTTTTGCGCGCGTTGTCGCAGGATTCCTTTTCCTTGGCTTTCACCTGGGCAACGCGATCGGCTTCTTCGCGGGCACGGTCGGCGTTTTGCACTTTGCCGCGCAACTCTTCTAAAGCCGCTTCCGGGTTAACCGAACTCCGCCCCGGGCCGCGAATCAGCACGCAATCCGCGTTGCTGACGGGCAACTCGCGGTATTCCACCCGCCCATTAACATCGGTGCATTTGAACAAATTGCTGCTTTGGGCCAGCAGCGGCGTGGTCGGTAATAGCAACAAGCCGAGTAAGACTGCTTTCATCACGATATGCCTCGATTTAAGTCGATCAACTAGAGCCTGGGCCGTAGACCACGGCACAAGAGTATTTGTCGAAAAAATCCCTACTTCAACGCACCTTGACCCTCTGTAAGGGCGTCGCTAGTTTTACCGCCCTTCATAAATCCGCCGCGTTTTGCGGCCAATTTCCCGAAAAATTGCCCAATCTGGGCCACAACCTAGCGATTCAGCAGGAGTCTCCCGTGGAACTTACCGGCGCACAAATCGTGGTGCGATGCCTTCAAGAAGAGGGGGTCGAGTATCTCTTTGGCTATCCCGGCGGCGCGGTTTTGCACATTTATGATGCGCTGTTCGTCCAGGAACAGGTGAAGCACATCCTCGTGCGCCATGAACAGGCCGCCACCCACGCGGCCGATGGCTATTCCCGCGCCTGTGGCAAACCCGGCGTCGTCCTCGTCACCTCCGGCCCCGGATTAACCAACGCCGTCACCGGCATTGCGACGGCCCACATGGATTCCGTGCCGATGGTCATTATTTCGGGCCAGGTGCCCACCAAGTTGATCGGCAATGACGCATTCCAAGAAGTCGATGCGGTGGGCATTACCCGCCCCTGTGTGAAGCACAATTTTCTGGTGAAAGACGTCAAAGACCTGGCGGTCACCATTAAAAAAGCCTTTTTCATTGCGACCACCGGCCGTCCTGGCCCCGTGCTGATCGATATTCCCAAGGACGTTTCCGCCGCCAAAACCGAGTTTTTCTATCCGAAACAGGTAAAAATGCGGTCGTACAACCCGACGGTGCGCGGCCATACCGGGCAGATTCGCAAGGCGGTTCATCTGATGATGGCGGCGAAACGCCCCATGCTATACACCGGCGGCGGCGTCATTCTTAGCGACGGCGCCCCTGAATTGGTGGAATTGACCCGCCTATTGGGCTTCCCCATCACCAACACCCTCATGGGGTTGGGGGCCTATCCCGCCACCGACCCGCTGTTCGTGGGCATGTTGGGGATGCACGGCACCTACGAAGCGAATATGGCGATGCACGATTGCGACACGCTCATCGCCATCGGCTCCCGCTTTGATGACCGCGTGACCGGGCTACTCGAGAAGTTTTGCCCCCACGCCCGCATCATCCATGTGGATGTGGACCCATCGTCCATCTCGAAGAATGTGAAGGTGGACGTGCCGATTGTCGGTTCGGTACCCCAGGTGCTGCGGGCGATGATCGACGTCATTAAAGAAGAGAATCTGAAACCCGACGCCGAATCGCTCCACCGCTGGTGGCAGCAAATCAACCAATGGCGCGCGGTGGAATCGCTGAAATATCAGAACAGCGACCAGGTAATTAAGCCGCAATTCGTGGTGCAGAAGCTCTACGAAGTGACCAATGGCGACGCCATCATCACATCGGATGTGGGCCAACATCAGATGTGGGCCGCTCAATATTATCTGTTCGACAAGCCCCGTCGGTGGATCAACTCCGGCGGTCTGGGCACCATGGGCTTCGGTTTGCCAGCGGCCATGGGCTGCAAATTGGCCTATCCCGATGTGGATGTGGCCTGTGTGACCGGCGAAGGCAGCATTCAGATGATGTTGCAAGAGCTGTCCACCATGTTGCAGTACCAGACACCGGTGAAAATCATCAGTCTGAACAACCGTTATTTGGGCATGGTGCGCCAGTGGCAGGAGTTCTTTTACGACAAGCGCTATTCCATGTCGTACATGGATGCGCTGCCGGATTTCGTCAAACTCGCCGAGGCGTACGGCCATGTGGGGATGCAGATCGCCAAGCCGTGCGACGTGGAAGGGGCGCTGCGCGAAGCCTTCGCGCTGAAACATCGCACGGTGTTTTTAGACTTCTTAACCGACCAAGAAGAAAACGTGTTTCCGATGATTCCCGCCGGCGGTGGCCACAACGAGATGCTGTTGGCGGGCCGCGACTCCATGACCTCCACCCACGCTGACGGCGTGCAGATGGTGTAACACCATCCTAAAAACCGATAAAAACCACGAATTAACCCATTTCTGAAGGGGAAGTCATGCGACACATTATTTCTATGCTGCTAGAGAACGAGGCGGGCGCGCTGTCGCGCGTGGCGAATCTGTTCTCGGCGCGGGGCTACAACATCGAGAGTCTGGCCGTGGCCCCCA
>DAIUCA010000053.1:0-13955 GCA_036846405.1 Candidatus Competibacteraceae bacterium | reverse complement strand
GCCAGCCACATTCGCGACGCGAATGGCCAATCCGTGGTCGCCGAACTCGTCAACATCGTCCAGCGGGAGGGCAGCGGATTTCACTTCTACGACTGGCCCCGCGTGGATGGCCAAGGCAATGCCCCGAAACTGTCCTATGTGGTGCGGATTCCGGAGTGGAATTGGCTCGTGGGCACCGGCGTCTATGTGGAGGATGTGACCCACCTGGGCGACTACCTCATGACCCACGGCCTGGGCCTGATTGGCGTCGTCGTATTGCTGTCCCTGGTGCTGACGGGGGTTGTTCTGGTGATTTTGACGGAGATGAAAGGCGGCTTGTCCCAAGTGCTGACGGCGATTCACCGCATGGGCGACGGCGACTATTCCCAACCGCTGAAACACCAGCGGCCCGACGAGTTCGGCGCCATGCTCGATGCGCTGCAGCAGATGCAGAGTCGCGTGGTGGATGCCATGGGCCAGATTCGCCAAGGCGCCACGGCGGTGATGCAAGACGCGGCCGAGATCGCGGCGGGCAACCAGCAGGTGAGCCAACGCACGGAAAGCCAAGCCTCGAATTTGGAAGAAACCGCCGCTTCCATGGAGCAAATGACCTCGACGGTGAAGCAGAACGCGGAAAACGCCCAACGGGCCAACACCCTGTCGGAGCAGGCCCAGCAGCTCGCCGAGCAGGGGGGCAGCGTGGTGACCGAGGCGGTGAACGCCATGAATGCCATCAACGATGCGAGTCGCAAAATCGCCGACATCATCGGCGTGATCGACGAAATTGCCTTCCAAACCAACCTGTTGGCGCTGAACGCAGCGGTGGAAGCCGCCCGCGCCGGTGAACAGGGTCGGGGCTTTGCGGTGGTGGCGGCGGAGGTGCGCAACTTGGCCCAGCGGTCGGCGACGGCGGCGAAGGAAATTAAAGAGCTGATTCAAGACAGCGTGAACAAGGTGGACGATGGCACCCGCCTGGTGGATGCGGTGGGGAAAAATCTGCGGGGGCTGTTTGATTCGGTGCACCAGGTGTCCACCTTCGTGGCGGAAATCGCGGCGGCGAGTCGCGAACAGTCGGCGGGGATCGAACAGGTGAACCAGGCGGTGATTCAGATGGAAGAAATCACCCAACGCAACGCAGCCCTCGTGCAAGAAACTGCGGCGGCGAGTCAGGCTCTGGACGACCAGGCCAAGCGGTTGATGGAACAGGTGCAGTTTTTCCGCACCGGCAACGAGGGGATGGCAATTGTGGCGGTGGCGAATCGCCCGAAAGCCAAGCCCAAGGTGGACAGCTTCAAACCGCGCAAACCGGCGCCCAAGTTCACCCCCAGCAAGTCGTTGCCCCCACCCCGTTCGACGGCGATGGCGGCGCCCAAACCCATGGCCGCTCCGCCAAAACCCCTGTCGGCGCCTGCGGCATCGCCCGCGTCCGAACCCAAACCGGCGCTTAAAGCCATTACCAATCCCAATCCGCCGCCCGCAAAACCCACCGTTAATAACGACGATTGGGAAGAGTTTTAGGGCGCAGGGGCTTGTTGAAGCCGTTCGATGAGTCGGGCGACGGCTTCGTTTTCCAAATCAATCAATCGCGGTTCGAGGGTGATGTCGACCCGCCGATTGCGCGACCGCTGATCGGGGGTGTCGTTGGCGGTGAGGGGCTGAACTCGCCATAGCCGGCCGCCCGCACCCGGGCGGGTTCTAGTTGGGGACTCGCCGCCAACAGGGCCCGCAATACCGAGGCAGCCCTCGCGGCAGATAACTCCCAATTAGAACGAAACTGCGTGGTGCGAATGGGTACGTTGTCTGTGTGCCCCGCCACCAGCACGTGGCCGCTCTCCGGGGTTATGGCGGCGGCAATGCGCTGGAGCATCGGGGCAAAATCCGCCAAAAATTCGGCGCTCCCGGGAGAAAATGACGCCTGCTCGCGGATGCGGATGACGACCTGGCCGCTGTGCAATTCCACATCGAGGCGGCCTGCGCGGAGATCGAACTCGAGGGCCCGACGCAACCGCTCTGCCTGCTGTTCTAAAAGCGACTGGCGGGCGGCCCGCACGAAGTCCAAATGGGCCTTGAGACTCTCCAATTCCTGCAAAATAACGGCTTCGCGGGTGGGCGTGGTTTCGGTGGGGCGAAACTCTTGGGTGACATAGCTCGTGCCCACAGGGCGTTGTCGGGCCTCAAAAAAGGTTTTTTTGCACGCCAAAAGCGCGGCTCAACGACCCCGCCACATCCTTGTATTTCTGGGCGTCGATTTCTGAAAACGCCAGCAGCAGCACAAAAAAGCACATGAGCAGCGACATGAGATCGCCAAAGGTCATGAGCCATACCGGCCCGCGGTTGGTGGATTTGCGCGGAGGATGGGACAGGTCATCCAAGGTAGCCATGGAACACGCCCTCGGGGGGTGACGCTGCAATAGCGGCGACGAAAATTACGGCGGTGGTGGTGCGGGGGACGGTGTGCTGGTGTTTTCGAGGCTTTCGCTTAACCGTTTCAACGCGGCGGTCTCGACTTCCTCAATCGATTGTTCGAGAGAAATTTCCACACGACGGTTGAAGAGTCGGTCTTCTGTCGTGTTGCCCACGCGCAGGGGACGAAACTCGCCGTAGCCTTCCACCCGTACCCGTTGGGGGTTCAGGGTGCTCGTCGATTCCAACAGGGCATGGGCAACCGAGGTGGCCCGCGACGAGGACAGCTCCCAATTGGAGCGAAACCGCCCGGTGCTGATGGGGACGTCATCCGTGTGGCCCGCCACGGCGATTTGGCCACGTTCGGGGGCGACCACCTGGCCAATGCGTTGAATCACCGGCAAAAAATCGGGAATGAGATCGGCACTACCCGACGCAAAAGACGCCCGCTCGCGCACGCGGATGATGACCTTGCTGTCTTGGGTCTCGACTTCCACCTTGCCCGCGCGGATTTCATTGGCCAGTCCTCGGCGGATGCGCTCGGCTTGGCGTTTGATGAGTTCTTCGCGGGCGGCGCGCACCACATCCAAATGCGCTCGGAGCGACTCGGCCTTCTGCGTGATGATGGGGTCGGGGGTGGGATCGGTTTTGCCCGGCGAAAACTCCCGAGCCACAAAGCTCGTGCCCATGGGCGGTGCTTCCACGAGCACTTGGCGCTGTACCCCGAAGGCTTGCGCCATGGAGCCGGCCACCTGCTTGTACTTCTGGACATCCATTTCCGAAAACGACAGCAGCAGCACGAAAAAGCACATTAAGAGCGACATTAAATCCGCAAAGGTCGCCAGCCAGGCGGGTGCACCGGCGGCGGCTTTTTTGGGTCGGGGGGCATCGAGTTCCATGGATTAAGCCGCCGCCTTGTCGGCGCCGACTTTGGCGCGTAACGCCGGCGGCAGATAGGTTTTCAAGAGTTCCTCCATCACCTTGGGATTGAGGCCCTGTTGAATGGCCACGATGCTTTCCAAGATGAGCTGGCGATTGAGGCGCTCTTCTTCCGTGCGAATGGCGAGCTTGTCCGCTAGGGGAATCGCAAACACGTTGGCGATGAGCGACCCGTACAGCGTGGTGAGCAGCGCGATGGCCATGGCCGGGCCGATGGCTTTGGGATCCGACATGTTGCCGAGCATCTGCACCAGGCCGATGAGCGTGCCGATCATGCCCATGGCGGGGGCTGAATCGCCGACCGAGCGAAACACGGCCTGGGCGCCCTCATGGCGGGCAATGGTCAGGTCGATTTCCCGCATGAGCATTTTCTGCACAAATTCAGGCGCTTGGCCGTCGGCCAGCAATTGAACGCCCTTTTGGAGAAAGGAGTTGCTGACTTCCCGTCCCTCCAAGGCAAGCACGCCTTGGCGCCGAGCAATCGTGGCCATTTCTACGGCTTCTGTAATCAAAGCTACGGCGCTCTCGGGTTTGAACAAAAAAGCCTTCATCCCCGCCGGTAAGGCGCCAAGGAATTGATTCAGTGGGAATTTGGTGAGTACTGCCATCGATGTGCCGCCGACGACGATCAAAATCGAGGCGATGTCGATGAACGGTCCAAGACCGCCGCCCGACATCATCGCCATCAAAATGACCCCGGAGCAGCCCACCAGGCCGACAATCGTTGCGATGTCCATAGAGGTGCTCTATCGCCGCCCGAGGGAAGACGGCCCATAGCCGGGAGTGGTCGCTTCCACGCCCCGAAGACAGGCGAGGGCGCGGTGGGTCGCTTGGCGTTTGAGATGGATTGCCGCGCCGTTGACGGCATTTTGTTGGCGGAGCTGTTGGAGTTGCTCCGCGATCGCGGCCCACTCGTCGCCATCGCCTTGGTCGTCGGCATAGGCCTCTAAGGGCTGATTGCCGCGCCATTGGTCCCACTGGGCAGCGATCGCTTGTAGTTGGGCCAGGGGGGCGAGTTTGGCGGCGACGGCGGCATCGAGGGCGATCACATCGCGGCTTTGCAAGGCCGACTGTTCTTGTTGCAGCGCCGTCGCTAACGCCGCTAGGGCGAGGTGAGCCTCGGGCAAGGACGCATGAAAACTCACGGGTCAATCTCCTCTTCAAATTCAAAGCGATAGAGCGTGTGGGCGAGGCGCGGGGTTTTCACCTGGTAGTCGCCTGACGCCACCGCTGCCTGCAAGCGTGCCACCTTGTGCGCACCAAACCCGGGCTGTTGGCTGAGCTGTCGGGCGAGGGCGTGCATTTGTTGGGCAAGGTCGTCCGTGAGCGCCGCGTCAGGGAGCGTCACCGCTGGAATATCCACGGACTGGAACATGAAAATTTCCTCCGAAAAATGCGGGTCAGAAGGGATGGGGATTTAGCGGGGCGAGACATCGACTTGGTTGGGGCCGCGCACGCGGGCGGACAGAACGCGCCCCGAGCGGACGTTGCACACGCGAATCGTGTCGTCGAGTCGTCCCGCATCGAGGGCGACGGCATCCACGGCAATGCTAATGGGGCCATTGACCAGCCGCAGGGTGACCGTCGCGCCCTTGTTCACGAGTTGCGGTGTGTTCAGGTGGCGTGGGTCGATGACCCGTCCCGGCGTCACGATGCGTTGAAGCTCTTGACCGATGGCCGCGTTGAGGTCGGTGAGATACCCGCCCCGCAGCTGCATCTCGTCCACAGGGGCAAGGGCGAGATCGGCGGCGGTGAGTCGCGTGGCGCGTTCTAAGCGCCGCGCCGCCACCACCACGGTGATTTCGCGGCGCACAGTGGCTTGCACATAGGTGGTCCACGGCACAGGACCTCGACAGCGCAGGGCCAGGGTGACCACGCCCCGCAGGTCGCGGCCGCCCTGGTGGACGATTTCCAAGGGTTCGCCGCAGGCCGTGAGACGTAAACGGCGGTCCGGCGGCTGAACGGTGACGGTGGCGTCGGGAACTTGGCGCTGGAGAAAGCGGTGGGCAGCGGCGGTTAGGTCGTCCAGGGATTCTAAGGGGGCGCTGTGGGCCGCGTGGACCATCAACAAAATCCCAAATAGGCCCCCGCGCAGGTGGCAGCTGTTGGGTCGAAATCCCATGGCAATACCTCCGTATAGAGCAACCAAAATGCCCCAATGGCGTAAGCAAAAACCGCGCAATCGTCCGCCGCAATCAGGTCGTGGCATAGGGCTTGCGGCGGCGGTGGGTATTCTGCTGAGGAGAATTTGAGCGATGGCGATCAATTTAGAGCGGGCGTTGAGCATTCACAGCACCGCGTTGCAGCTTCGCAGCCAGCGTGCCCAGGTGATTGCCAATAATTTGGCGAATGCCGACACCCCTAACTTTCAAGCCCGCGACATCGACTTTCAGGCGGCGCTGCACAATGCCCTGGGCGACAATTCTTTGACGACGACTCATCGCAACCATTTTGGCGCGCCCCAGGGCATGGATGAATCGCCCGCGTTGAGCTTTCGTCCCGCGCTCCAGCCAAATTTAGACGGCAACACCGTGGATGCGGCGCGAGAACAGGCGGCGTTTGCCGATAACGCTCTGCGCTACCAAGCGAGCCTGCGGTTTTTTGGCGACCGCATCCAATCTCTCGTAACGGCCTTAAAAGGCGAGTGAGTTCTCCATGTCATTACTCAACGTTTTCAACACTGCAGGCATGGGCATGACCGCCCAAAACATCCGCCTGAATACCCTGGCCAGCAATTTGGCCAACGCCGACGCGGTGAATTCCAGCATCGAGCAGACTTACAAGGCGCGGTTTCCCGTGTTTGCCACCGTTTTTAACGAGGTGACCGGAGAAGCCAATGGCGTCGAGGTGAAGGCCATCGTGGAGAGCAATCGGCCCTTGCAGTCGGAATATCGCCCGGGCGACCCCCGCGCAGATGAGGCGGGCTATGTGTTTTTGCCCAATGTGAACACGGTGGAATCCATGGCGGACATGCTCGCCGCCGCGCGGACCTATCAGGCAAATCTCGAAGTCGTCGATAGCGCGCGCCAACTCGCCATGCGCACGTTGACGATTGGCCAGTAAACGGACGCCGCCCCCATGGAAATCACTGGTAATGCTCCCCCCCGCGCCACCCCGGCGCCGCCCCAACAGGCCCTCAAGCAGGAAGATTTTCTGAAATTGATGGTGGCGCAGATCAAAAATCAGGATCCCACCGAGCCACTTGACCCCAACGACTATCTGGCGCAGCTGGCCCAGTTCAGCACGGTGGAAGGCATCACCCAGGTCAACACAGGTATCAATAATTTGGCGTTGGCCATGCGCTCCAACCAAACCCTCCAGGCCGCGGGCCTGGTGGGGCGCAGCGCCGTGGTGGCGAGCAACAACGTGGTGGTGCCCAGCTATCCCGCCGACGGTGCGCCGCCTACGACCCAAGGGCGCGTCAATCTGACGGTGCCCGCCGACAATCTGACGGTGACCATTCGCACCACCTCGGGGACCCCTGTGCGCGTGTTGGAGCTGGGGCGTCAACCCGATGGGCGCGTGGCCTTCGCGTGGGATGGCAAAGACAGCCAAGGCCGCAATGTGCCCGAGGGCAGCTACACCATCGGCGCCCAAGCCGACGGTCGCGCCGTGCCGACACTTGTTGGTGTGCGGATTGCGTCGGTTGCCCAGCAAGACAACGGCAACTTCGTGCTGTACGGCGCGGATGGTCGGGCAATCCAGCCCGCCGACATTTACGAATACCTCTAAATCACCGACTGCGCCGCCGATAGGTCGCGGTGTTCACTTAAACAATGTCAGGAGTAGCAAAACATGTCGATCAATAACGCCACCTCGGGTTTGCGGGCTGCCACCACGAACCTGGGCGTCATCTCCAACAACATCGCGAACGCCAACACCATCGGCTTTAAGGAATCGCGGGCGATGTTCACCGACCTATATCCCGGGGCCGGCAACAGCCGCACCGTGGGCATCGGGACGCAAACCGCCACCATCCAGCAGCAGTTTCGCCAAGGGAATTTTTACACCACGGGCAACTCGCTGGATTTGGGGATTCAAGGCTCGGGCTTCTTCGAACTTCAGAACGCCCAAAATGTGACGGTGTACGGGCGCAACGGCTCGTTTACGGTGAATCCCGACGGCTATTTCGAGGACATCAACGGCTCGCGGCTCGTGGGGGCCAACGGCTTGGTGCGCATTGAGGAGTCGGATCGCCGCCTTACCCCGGTGCAGACCACCGATTTGGATATCAAGGTGAACTTGGATTCGAGCGTCACCGCCATCAACCGCAACGCAACCCAGCCTCCCTCGGTTCCGTTCGACCCGACCGCGCGCGATTCCTACCACTTCGCCACCTCGTCCACGGCCTTCGACAGCTTGGGCAATCCCCACCAGGTCACGCTGTATTTCACCCGCACCAATGCGTCGGTGGCGTTTGGCGCCAATCTCGAAACGGCGACCAACACTTATAACAACGCGCTTTCGGATGCGTTGAACGACGCGACTACTTCACCGCTGTTACAGGCTTATTTGGCCACGCCCAATGCCACAACCACTGCCGCTTTGCAGGCCAATGCCTTCGGGGCCACCTTTCTGAATGCCCAGTCGGCACTTGCCACTACCCAAACCAACGCCGGTGCGGCCTCTGGTGTCTCGGTACCTGTCGCGACGCAGAACAATTTCAATACGGCTCTGGCAGCTGTGGTTGCCGATGCCACGGCACGGCCTTTATTGGCGACTTTATTGGCGGCCGAAACGGCTGTGCCGCCCGATCAAGCCACAATTACCGCCGCAACAACGGCCCTCAATGGCAATGCGCTTGGCGCTACCTTTCTGACCAACCGCACGGCGCTGACCACCGCCCGCGATGCGACTTCAGCCGGCTTGCCCACGACAGACCAAAACACTTGGGAGATGTACTACACCATCGATGGTGGCTTGCCCGACACCAACCCGACCGTCGCCGGCTTACAGCCCACCCTGCGTCCCAGTGCCTCGCCGGTCATCGTGTCGTTTGATGCCAACGGCCAGTTCACCAGCCACAGTCTCACCACCATCAATGCCACGAACAGCCAGCTCACGGTGGTTGCCCCGGTGACGGATGAGATTCGCGATGCCACAAATCCGGCCTATTCCCGCATCCAACTCGATTTCGACGATGTGAACGCCATCGGTCCGGGCACGCCGGCAACGCCCTTCACCCTCAATCTCGATCTTCGCAACAGCACCCAATACAACGCTGTGTCGCGGGTGGTGGAGCAAAGTACAAATGGCAACGGCGCGGCCGATTTGGATTTGGTGAATGTGGAAGTGGATACGGATGGCCTGGTATTCGGGCGCTACAACGACGGCAGCGTGCGCCGCATCGACAACATCACCCTCATCACCTTTGCCAACGAGCGCGGCTTACAGCCCATCGGCGACAGCTACTGGATTCCGTCCGGCGACTCCGGTACCCCCCTCAAGACGCCCCCGGGCAGCGGTTCCGCCGGCACGATTAAGGGCGGCGTGTTGGAACTCTCTAACGTGGATTTGACGGAGGAGCTGGTGGACATGATCTCCGCCCAGCGCCATTTCCAAGCTAACGCCCAGGTCATCACGACCCTCGACCAGATCGACCAGCGGTTCTTCAACCGCTAACCCTTTCCTTTAATGAGCACTTAAGAACAAGAGGACGACGACCATGTCTTTTGGCAATTCCATTTCTGGGCTGCGGGCCGCGACGAAAGATCTCGATGTGGTTTCCAACAACGTGGCCAACGCCAGCACTGTGGGCTTTAAGAGCTCGCGGGCCATGTTTGGCGATGTGTACGCCCAGAGCGGTGGCCCCACCACCGTGGGCATGGGCGTCAGTACCCTGGAAGTCCAGCAGCAGTTTCTCCAGGGCACCCTGTCCACTACGAATAACCCCCTGGATTTGGCCATCATGGGCGGGGGCTTTTTCACCCTCCAAGATCCCCAGGGCCGCCAGGTCTTCAGCCGCAACGGCGCATTTACCCTCGACAACCAGGGTTATCTCCAGGATTCCAGCGGCGCACGCCTCGTGGGGGCAAATGGCTTGATTCGCGTGGACAACGCCGATCAACGCCTCGCGCCCACGGCGACGACCAGCGCCGCGCTCCAGCTCAATTTGAATGCCGGGGTCACCAATATCGACCGCGAAGCGGTGCCCTTCGACATCAACAATTCGGCCAGCTACCACTACGCCGCGAACTTCACGACCTACGACAGCTTGGGTAATCCCCACCAGATCACCGCCTACTTCAGCCGCGAGGGCGCAGACCCCACGAATACCTGGCAGATGCGTTATGTGGTCGATGGGGGCTTACCCGACACCGACACAGAGGCTGCTGGCATTCAACCCACCGTGAGCGAGCCTGTGGCCGTCCCCTTTGGTGCGAATGGCACGCTGCCGGCGGATTTTGAAGCGATCGATTTGGAGTTCGAGATAGAAGCCGTGGGGCCTGGGGTGCCGGCCACGCCCCTCGCCATCGCCCTCGACCTGCGGGGTAGCACCCAATACGCCGGGGCGTCTCGCGTGGTTTCCCAGACCATCGACGGCAACGCCGTCGGCGACCTCGATCTGCCCAGCGTCACCGTCGACGCCCAGGGCAATGTCATCGGGCGCTACAGCAACGGCCAAACCCGCGAACTCGATCAGGTCGCGCTCGCCACCTTCGCCAACGACCGGGGACTGTCTCCCGTGGGTAACACCCATTGGATCGCGACGGGCGAATCCGGACAGCCCGTGCGCACGCCCCCGGGCACGGGTTCGGCCGGCGTCCTTAAGAACGGCACGCTGGAGCAATCCAACGTGGAGTTGACCGAACAGCTCGTCCACATGATTACGGCCCAGCGCCATTTCCAAGCCAACAGCCAGTCCCTCAACGCCATCGACCAGATGACGCAAGAACTGCTGCAGCGCTAATTCTTCCCGTCACCAGAAGGAGTCCCCAGGTGGATCGATTGCTGTTTGTCTCGATGACCGGCGCCCGCGAAACCCTCAACGCCCAGGCCATCGCCAGCCACAATTTGGCGAACGCCAGCACCACGGGTTTTCGCGCCGACCTCGCTGCCCAACGCAGCCAGCCGGTTTTCGGCGATGGCTTGCCCACGCGGGTGTTTGCCATGACCGAACGCAGCGGCATCGATTTTGGCCAGGGGTTTATTACGGCCACTGGTCGCGAACTGGATGTGGCGGTGGACGGCATGGGCTTTCTCGCCGTGCAACATCCGGATGGACAACCGGCCTACACCCGCGACGGTCGGCTGAAGGTGTCGGCAGCGGGTCTGTTGTCCACCCACAATGGCCGTCCCGTCCTCGGCGAGGGCGGCCCCATCACGGTGCCCCCAGGCCAACGCATCGAAATCGGCGTGGATGGCTCGGTGGTCGCCTACGCGGCGGCGGATGCCCAAAACGCCAACGTGGTGGGCCGCCTGCTGTTGGTGAAGCCGCAAAATCCCGACCTCAACGCCGTGATGACTAAAACGCCCGAGGGCCTGTTGCGCACTCGCGACGGCACGCCACTGCCGCCGGATGCCACCGTGAAATTGCAGCCCATGGCCCTGGAAGGCAGCAATGTGGACGCCGTGGGCAGCCTGGTGGACATGTTGAGCTTGGCGCGGCAGTTCGAGATGCAGGTGAAAATGATGAATCTCGCCAACGAAAATGCCCAAAGCGCCCATCGGCTGTTGCGCATTAGCTAACCCACTGAATTTTTAGGAGAACTTGCCATGCACCCCGCGTTATGGATCGGTAAAACCGGCCTCGATGCCCAGCAAACCCGCATGGGCGTGATTTCCAACAACTTGGCGAACGCCAGCACCACGGCGTTTAAGCGGGGCCGCGCCGAGTTTGCGGATTTGATTTACCAAAACCAGCGCCAAGTCGGCGGCCAAAACGCGGAAAACGCCAATTTGCCCTCGGGTCTGATGTTGGGCACAGGCGTGCGCGTGGTTGCTACCGACAAGCAGTTCACCCAGGGGAACATGGTGGCCACCAGCAACGCCCTGGATGTGGCCATCGACGGCCGCGGCTTTTTCCAAGTGGTGTTGCCCGACGGCCAGATTGCCTACAGCCGCGATGGCTCGTTTCAAATCAACGACCAGGGCCAGCTCGTGACCTCCAACGGCTATCAAATCGCGGGCGGCTTGGCGATTCCGGCGGCCACCCAAAGCGTCACCATCGGCGTGGATGGCTCGGTGTCGGCGCAGCTGGCCGGCGAAGCCGCCCCCCAGGAGCTGGGCCAGCTCCTCCTCGCCGACTTTGTCAATCCCACCGGACTGCAGGCGGCGGGCGACAATCTTTATCTGGAATCGGCGGCCAGCGGTGCGCCCCAGCCGGGCCAGCCGGGGTTGAATGGTCTGGGGCGGCTCAAACAGGGCTATCTCGAAGGCTCGAACGTGAATGTGGTGGAGGAGCTGGTGAACATGATCGAGACCCAACGGGCCTATGAGATGAGTTCTAAAGCCATCAGCACCGCCGACCAGATGCTGCAATACGTCAGCAACAACCTGTAACGCCGCCATGAATCCCCTGCCATTAGTCGCGGTGCTGTCGGTGACCCTGTTGTCGGCCTGCGCCAGCACCATGAATCAACACACCTTTACGCCGGTCATGCCGACGGTGGCGCCGGTGCACGAGCCGCCGCCCGCCCAACTCAACGGGGCGATTTTTCAGGTCAGTCGCAGCGGGGGGCCTACGCGGCAGATGGCGTTGTTCTCCGACCGCAAGGCCCGCGCCACGGGGGACGTGTTGACGATCCAGTTGGTGGAAAACACCAACGCCACCAAGTCGGCCAACACGAGTTTTGACAAGAACAACACCACGGCCCTGGCGAATCCGACGATTTTCAACCAGCCCGTGGGCGGCCCAAAGGTGAATCTCAACACCCAAATCACCGGCGCTCGGGAGTTTGAAGGCACCGGCAGCAGCGACCAGAGCAACTCGCTGCGCGGGTCGATTACGGCGGTGGTGGTGGATGTGTACGCCAACGGCTATCTCCACGTGCGGGGGGAAAAAACCCTCACGCTGAACCAGGGCCGCGAGTTCGTGCAGATCGAGGGGATTGTCCGTCCCGACGACATTCGCCCCGATAACAGCGTGTTTTCGACTCAGGTGGCGGATGCGCAGATCACATACGCCGGCACCGGTACCCTCGCCGACGCCAATGCGGCCGGCTGGTTTACCCAGTTTTTTAATACGCCCTGGTTTCCGTTCTAGATCCACGGCTTGCTTTGTTGGGAGTGCTTTCCATGAACTGTCGATTGCTCGGGCTGGCGCTGATGGCGCTGGCGGTCTGCGGGTCGCCCGCCGAGGCGCAACAACGCATTAAAGATGTGGCGGCGCTCTCGGGCGTGCGGGAAAACCCGCTCATCGGCTATGGCCTGGTGGTGGGCCTCGACGGCTCGGGCGATCAGGCCACCCAAACGCCCTACACCACCCAAAGTCTGCGCAACATGCTCACGGATTTGGGGGTGACCATTCCGCCCAATGTGTCGATTCAGCCCAAAAACGTCGCGGCGGTGACGGTGCAAGCCCAGCTGCCGCCCTTCGTGAAGCCCGGCCAAACCATCGATGTCACCGTGGCGTCCGTGGGCAATGCCAAGAGTCTGCGGGGCGGCTCCCTGTTGATGACGCCGTTGAAAGGCGCCGATGGCCAGATTTACGCCCTCGCCCAGGGCAACGTGACCGTGGGCGGCTTGGGGGTGTCGTCGGAGGGGTCGAGCGTGACGGTGAATGTGCCCAGCAGCGGGCGGATTCCCAACGGCGCCATCGTGGAGCGAGAGGTGCGCAATCCGTTTCACAGCAGCCAAAACCCGCCGCTGCTGTTGAATCTTCACCGACCGGATTTCACCACTGCGCTGCGGGTGGCGGAGGCGATCAACGCCGCCCTCGGTAGCCCCATGGCCCAGGCGCTAGACGCGGCCACGGTGGAGGTCACCCCGCCCCGTCAGCCCCAACAGCGGGTGGCTTACATGGCGACGCTGGAAAATATCGAGGTACAGCCCGGCACGGCGCCGGCCCGCGTCGTCGTGAACTCGCGCACTGGCACCGTGGTGATCGGCCAAAACGTGCGCGTGGGCCCGGCGGCGGTGACCCACGGCAATCTGACGGTGACCATTGCGTTTAACCCGATTGTGAGCCAGCCCAACCCCCTGGCCGGCGGCCGCACCGTGGTGGTGCCCCAGGCGGACATCCAGGTGGAACAGGAGAAAAAGCCCATGTTTTTGTTCGACGCGGGGGTTTCTTTGGGCGACATCGTCTCGGCGGTGAACCAGGTGGGCGTGAGCGCGAGCGATTTGGTGGCCATTTTGGAAGCGTTGAAAACCGCCGGTGCCCTGGGTGCCGAACTCATCGTGATTTGACGCCGACGGGCGCGGACAAGGGGAAACACCGTGGATGCGTGGTTTGAGGCGCTGTTGAGTCGGCCTTCGCGGCTACTGTGGCTGTTGATTCCCATTGGGCTGGCCCAGGCCATGGCGCTTGCTGCACTCCACGAGCTGTCGGGACGCACGGATGAATCCACGCCGGCCGCGTCAATGCTGATTCCGCCGGTCACCGTGGCTATGGAACAGCTTGTGGGGCCGCGATCCCCGTCGAATGGGGCAACCGCCGGCGTTTTGGATGCCCTCGCGGTGACGCGCTTGGT
>DAIUCA010000052.1:0-14168 GCA_036846405.1 Candidatus Competibacteraceae bacterium | reverse complement strand
CTGTTGAAAATCACGCCGTCGAATTAACGCCGAAAATCACCTTATTTGCCCGATGCCATTACGGCGTTTTATTTGCCATCCCTGTTTTACTGATGATGTATTTGTGTGCGCAACACAATTATCGGGAAGTCGATTATTTTTCCGTGAGCGTATCCATGGCGGGGGAAGCCCTCGCCTATGGCAACCATCCCACGGCGGATTACCGCATTACCATGCAGGGATACACCGCAGACTGGTGGGTGAATTATGCCTCGCCCTTCCGCACATGGCATGCGGCATTTTCTGAACAATTTCCCGACATTACGGGAGATAATGCGAAAAAGCAGGCAACTTTGGCATTTATGCGCGAAAATCCCTTACCTGCCTTGCAAAACTTACTCGTAAAACTTCAACGCACCGTGGCGAACTACGAAATTCCGCGTAACCGCAATTTCGCCGTCATCCGCGACAGTTCCACGATTCTCTCGTGGCCCTATATCCCCTTTAGTTTGCTCGCCGCATTTACCGTAATTGCGCTCATTCGAGTGCCACAAAAAAGTGATTATCTCTTTGCCGTCTTCATGCTCATGACGCCCCTGTCGTTAATCGCCGTGGAAACCTTATTTCTCAACGCCAGCCGATACCGCAGTTTGGGCATTCCTTTTCTACTGCCTTTCGCCCTGTGGGGCGCTGCCGAACTCATCCGAGCCTTGTGGCAACGACAGCTCCGCCGCAGCTTGGCGTATCTGCTGCTGATCGTGGTGTTCTATGGGCTGGGCGCTACCGCCGTCGACGAAGAGACCCAGCAGAAATATCACGCCATCGAACTCTACAAACTGGCGCGGATGCAGCTCGTCACCGATGGCGAGCAGCACCCGCCAGGGATTTTTATGATTGCTGACCCAGAGTTATTCCAACGCCGCCTTGCAGAATCGCTCCAGCGGTTTCCCCAAAATATCGAGGCGTTTTATCTGCAACAGCTTTATCGAATCTATGCTCTTGGCCAGATCGACCAGGCGAAAGCCGAGATTCAGAACTACGAAACCGCTTGTAGTGCCGACGATTTTGTCTGTCACCGCACGATGCAGAATCTGCAAACCATCGCTGATGATCCTGAAGCCTTTGTCCGCAAGCTCAATTGGGACAGCACACGCAACGCCCAATATTTTGTGGAATATCAAGCGCGTCATCCCGCGTGGATTCCACCCGAAGCCGAATAGAACCTGAAAGGTGACCTTTATGAACTGGCAAACCATCTGCGACCATCCGTCGCTCCAAGACCTACCATTTAAGATCGAAACCGACCGTTGGGGAGATTTAGTGATGAGTCCTGCGACCAATTGGCATGGGATGTATCAGAGTGAAATTGCATTCATGCTACGTTCTGCAAAACCTCAAGGCCGCACGATTACCGAGGCCTCAATCCAGACAACCCTTGGGGTGAAAGTCCCCGATGTGGTCTGGTGTTCGGTGGACTTTATCGCCCGTCACGAAGACGAATTTCCTTTTAGCGTCGCGCCCGAAATCTGCATCGAAGTCGTATCCGCCTCGAATTCGCCGTTGCAGATGCAGGAAAAAATGGCGCTGTACTTCGCGAGTGGTGCCCATGAATGTTGGCTCTGCACCGACGGCGACCTGCAATTTTTTAATGCCGATGGATCATTAGCCGCCAGTCTGTTGGTGCCTGATTTTCCCCAACAAATTCGCTTTCCCCCGCGAAAAGCGGATTAATTCGGAATCTGCTGCCAATCGTCGAGCCAGGCGTGCACGGACGCATCGCTCGGCATTCGCCAGTCGCCACGGGGCGACAGTGATCCGCCAGAACCGATTTTCGGGCCATTCGGAATGCAGGAACGCTTGAATTGCTGGCTAAAGAATCGCCGCAGAAATATCCCCAGCCAATGTTTGATCTCGGCTAATTCGTAGGATTGCCGCCGCGTCGCGGGCCAATCGTCGGGCCATTCCCCCGTCGCGGCGTCGCCCCACGCGCTGTGGGCCAGAAAGGCGATTTTCTGCGGCGTAAATCCGTGGCGGATGATGTAGAACAGATGAAAATCTTGGAGCGCGTAGGGGCCGATGAAGTCTTCGGTTCGCTGGGTCGGCTGGTTGCTCGCGGTCATTCCCGGCACCAGTTCGGGCGAAATTTCCGTTTCGACAATCTGTCGCAGCACCGTGGCGGTCTCGGCCGATTCGCGGCTCGCCATGGCCAAAATTAGGTATTGAATCAAGGTCTTAGGCAAGGAGGCGTTGAGGGCGTAATGGGACATGTGATCGCCCACCCCGTAGGTCGCCCAGCCCAAGGCGAGTTCGCTCAGATCGCCCGTGCCGACCACCAGCGCCCCATGATGATTCGCCAGCCGAAAGAGGTGCGCGGTGCGTTGGCCCGCCTGCACATTCTCGAAGGTCACATCGTATTGCGGTACGCCATCGGCGGCGGGGTGCTGTAGATCGCGCAGCATCTGCAAACAGGCGGGGCGAATGTCGATTTCCCGACCCGAAATCCCCAATGCCGTCATCAGCGTGAGCGCCTGATGGCGCGTGCGCTCGCTCGTCGCAAAGCCCGGCAGGGAATACCCCAGAATCTGAGATCGCGGCAGCCCCAGTTCATTCATCGCCCGTACGCTCACCAACAGCGCCTGGGTTGAGTCGAGACCCCCCGAGATACCAATCACTAACCTATTGATTCCAGTGGATTTTATCCGCTGAATCAGGCTGTGTACTTGAATCTGATAAATCTCTTCGCAGCGGGCGAGGCGATCGGCTGCGCGGTTGGGTACATAGGGAAATCGTTCGATCGGACGGCGCAGCGTCACCTGTTCCGCCGGCCAATCCAGAACAAAGTCGATGGTTCGCAAGGCCGTCAATTGCGGGGCGTAATCGCGGCGGCTCTGGCCAAAGGTGGTCCATTGGAGCCGCGCCTGGTCGAGTCGCGCCAAATCGATGTCTGCAATGGCCAGTTGTGGGGTCTGATAACGGGGGGTTTCCGCGAGTGGCTGGCCGTTTTCGGCGATTAAGCCATGACTATCCCAGGCCAAATCCGTGGTCGATTCGCCCGTGCCCGCCCCCGCGTACAGATAAGCGCTGTGGGTTTTTGCCGATTGATCCAGAACCAATTGGCGTCGGTAAGCCGCTTTGCCGATGGTGACCGGGCTTGCCGACAGATTCGCCACCACCAGTGCCCCGCCCAAGGTTGTCCAGGTGCTCGGCGGAATCGGCGCCCACAGGTCTTCGCAAATCTCGACGGCAAATTGCAGTCGCGGTCCATGGGGTTCGGCGGGGTGGGTGGTCTGAAAGAGCAGATCGACGCCAAAGGGCACGGTCTCGCCGTCCAGCAGCACAGTGTTCTGGATGGCTTCGCGGCTGCTGGCAAATTGGCGGCCCTCGTAGAACTCGCGATAGTTCGGCAGATAGGTCTTCGGGACGACGCCCAGAAATTGTCCCCGATAGATCACCACCGCCACATTAAATAGGCGGCTTTGAATCAACAGCGGCGCACCGACGATGAGCACGGTGGGAAGGGCGCAACTGGCGCGGCGGAGGTCGTCGAGGGCCGTCCGCGTGGCATTTAACAGACTCTGTTGGTGGAATAGATCGTCGTTGCTGTAGCCGCTGAGATTGAGTTCCGGAAAAAGCGTCAGCACCGCATGCTGATCCGCAGCTTCGCGGGCCAGTGTCAGCGTACTTCGCACATTGCCTTGGGGATCAGCGAGTTGCACCGGGGGAATCGCCACGGCGACGCGGACGAAGCCGTGGCGGTAAAGACAGGAGAAGGGACGACTCATGGCATATCCTCGGGTATAAATCCTAAGTTAGGCTTTTTTCACCGACTTTTTGGTTGCCGAGGGTTTTAAGGGGAACGCCAATGTGACTTTCAGACCCGGGAGATTGTCGTCGAGGGCAAGGGTGGCGCTATGGAGCTGGGCCACGGCTTTGACGAGGGACAGTCCCAAGCCGTTGCCAGGCAAACTGCGGGCGCTGTCCAAACGCACGAAACGTTCCAGAACCCGTTCGCAGTCCGTTGTCGGAATGCCCGGCCCCGAATCGGTCACGGTGACCACGGCCCAATCGCCCATTTTCTTCAGATACAACCCGATTTGCCCGCCTGTCGGCGTGTATTTCATGGCGTTATCCAGAAGATTAGAAAACGCCTGGGCCAGGAGCTGCTGTTGGCCCTCAATCACTAGGTCTTCATCCCAATGGGCCTGCCAGACGAGTTCATGGTCTTCGGCCACGGCTTCGTACATCTCCGCCACATCGGCAATTAGCTCACTCAAATCGAGCGATTTCCAATCCTGACGTTTCACCCCCGCCTCGGCTTGGGCAATGCTCAGAAGGGCATTGAAGGTTCTTAACAGATCGTCGGCATCGTCAATGGCTTGGCTAATAGCCTGGTTACAGACATCGCTGTTGCCCTGTTCCATCAAGGCGACTTCCAGGCGGTTTCGCAGGCGAGTCAACGGCTTACGCAGATCGTGCGCCACGTTGTCAGTGACTTGCCGCATGCCCAACAGCAATTTCTCGATCTGCGCCAACATGGCGTTGAGTTTGAGGCTGAGTTCGTCGAACTCGTTGTTTTTGTGGGTGACCGGCAGTCGTTGAGAAAAATTGCCCGCCATGATGTCGCCCGCTGTTCGGTTAATCAGATCAATCCGATGGAGTGCGCGGTGGCCCAGCCAAAGACTGCCCAGGAGTGTAATCAGAAAAATCACGCCACTCACGATGACGACGGTGACGAGGGTGTGTTGTAACAGACGGGTTTCATCATTCAGATCGCGGCCTACCAACAGACGGTAACCGCCGCCCATGTGGCTAATGAGCACGCGCACCGGGGTGTCGGTTTGTAGGCCACTGGGTACATGAGACAACACCTCTGAAAGGGTTAACGACGCAAATCCCACGGGGCGCTGGCTGATCATGTCAAATCGCGACTGATCTAGGGCGGTCATGTCGTCCGTGTTCTGGAGCGGACTGAATAACAGATAAAAGAAGAGCTGGGGACGATGGCCGTTCTGGTCTCGCTGGCGCAGGGTTTCTACGAGTGCGGGCAGGGCCTGGTTTTGGTAGCGATTTAGTAAAACTTGGGTTTCGAGTTCGAGGCGCTTGTCGATTTGCATCTGGATGAAACTCACCGTCGTCCAGTAAACATAGCCAAAGCCGCAAAACGCCGCGCAGCCGTACAACACGGCGTACGCGACCGACAGGCGAAACGCTGTGGTGCGTAGGAGACGAGGCCATTGGGCGCGACGGGGCCAACAGCGCGTGAGCGCCATTGGCAGGTGCATCAGAAGTTGAATCACGCGACGGCGTGGATTATTCGGGTAACCGCAGGCTGTAGCCCATGCCGCGCACCGTGTGGAGCAACGTGGGTTCAAAACCGCGGTCGATTTTGCCCCGCAGACGGCTAATGTGAACGTCTACTACGTTGGTTTGCGGATCAAAATGGTAATTCCACACCTGTTCCAGAAGCATGGTGCGGGTGACCACCTGGCCGGCGTGGCGCATGAGATATTCCAATAAGCGGAATTCGCGGGGTTGCAGATGAAGCGATTTGCCCGCACGGCTCACCTTGTGTTTCAGACGGTCGAGTTCCAGATCAGCAACTTTCAAGAGGGTCTGGGGTACCTGGCTGGCTCGGCGTTGCAGCGCATCCAGACGGGCGAGCAATTCGTTAAACGCGTAGGGCTTGACCAGATAATCGTCGCCGCCGACGCGCAGCCCTTCCACGCGGTCATCGACTTCGCCTAAGCCACTTAACACCAAGACGGGCGTGTCGATTTGCTGTTCGCGGAGCTGGCTGATGACGCTTAAGCCATCGAGTTTGGGCAACATGCGATCGACAATGAGCACGTCGTAATGGCGTTCGGTGGCGTATTGCAGGCCGGTTTCGCCGTCTTCGGCGTGATCGACCACATGACCACATTCGGTCAAGCCGCGGCACAGATAGTTGGCGGCTTCGCGGTCGTCTTCAATCGTCAGTAATTTCATGGTTCTGAGGACTCAATCTGAAAAAAGGATGGTTCTGAAAAACAGTAAGAACCACAGACCACATTTGGGAGTGACGTTGCCGTAAATCCCCAATGACAGTCCCGTAAATCCCTCGTTAACGGGGATTTTCGCTGGTCAATCGCCTTCGCTGTGAATCACCCAAAACGAGGTAAAGAACGATGCAGACGACAAAACAACTGGCTGGCCTCTTCCTAATGATGGCATTAGCGATGGGCGAATTGGCCTTGGCGCAACGGTTGCCGAATTTCAGCGATTTAATCGAAACCTACGGCGCAGCAGTGGTGAATGTGCGGGCATCGCGCACCACGCAGACCGAGACACCAGAGCTTGACGATGCCATTCCCGAGCCGTTTCGGCGCTTTTTTGAAGAGCCACCCGGAGGTCGGGGTCGGGGCGAAGGACGGGGTCAGGGACGGTCGCCGCGACGATTTGATCCGCGTGCCCAGGGGTCGGGCTTCATTATTAATGCGAACGGTCTGATTCTCACCAACGCCCATGTGGTGGAAGGAGCAGAAGAAATTGTGGTGATTTTGGCAGATCGCCGCGAACTTCCCGCCAAATTGCTGGGCGCCGACGAGCGCACCGATGTGGCGCTGTTAAAGGTCGAGGCGGGCGATTTGCCCCAGGTCAAGGTGGGCGATTCGGACAAATTGCGCGTGGGCGATTGGGTGTTGGCGATTGGTTCGCCCTTTGGATTTGAGCGTTCGGCGACCCAAGGCATCGTGAGTGCGCTGTCGCGCAGTCTTCCCGATGGCACCTATGTCCCGTTTATTCAGACCGATGCGGCGGTGAATCCGGGGAATTCTGGGGGGCCGTTGTTTAGTTTGGATGGCACGGTAGTGGGCATTAATGCGCAGATTTACACCCGCAGCGGCGGCTATCAAGGACTGTCGTTTGCGATTCCGATTAATGTGGCGATGAATGTGGCCAAGCAATTAGAAACCAGCGGGCGCGTCCAACGAGGCTGGCTGGGCGTCGGAATTCAAGATATGGATCAACAACTTGCCGAGAGTTTTAAGCTGCCGCGGCCCCAAGGTGCGTTGGTTACTCAGGTAAATCCGGGCAGTCCGGCCGAGAAAGCGGGCATTCTGGATGGCGATGTCATTTTGACCTTCAACAAACAGCCGATTGAACGCTCCAGCAGTTTGCCGCCGGTGGTGGGCGCGACGCCGATTGACTCGACGGTGGAGGTAGAAGTCATGCGAGATGGCAAGCGGCGCACTCTTAAACTCACGGTGGGCGAGCTGGCGGAAGCGGGTCGGCCGATTGCGCAAAGCAGCATCGCGCCGGAAAACAATGCGGATTTGGGCATGACCTTGGGCGAGTTGACGCCCGAACTGCGCAAGCAGCTTCAGATTGACCGCGGGGTGGTGGTGCGCGAGCTGGCGATCGACGGTCCGGCTGCCGAGGCGGGATTGCAGCCTAACGATGTCATTTTATCGTTTAACCGCGAACCCGTGGAAAATGCCCGTCAACTGCAAGAGCTAGCGGGCAAAGTCGATAAGGGCAAGCGGGTGTTGGTGCAGGTGCGGCGGGGCGACAACACCTTTTTCGTCACGTTCCCCCTGGGTTAGGCCATCAATGAATCGCGTCAATGCCGACGGCTTGGCGCAGTTTGGCGAGGAATGGAATGCTGAGGTCGCGGGCCTTTTCCGCGCCCTCCCGCAGGGCGGTTTCGATGAGCATATGGTTCTGGATGAGTTCTTGATATTTCTCGCGAGGAGCGCTGAGTTCGCGATTCAGACAATCAAAAAGCGCCTGCTTCATTTCCCCCCAACCCAACCCGCCGTTTAAGTAGCGATCCCGCATGGCAGCCACCTCGGTTGCCGTCGCAAACGCGCGAAAAATCGAAAAAAGCCCACATTCATCGGGATTTTTCGGCTCTTCAGGGAGTTGGGAATTAGTTTTGATCCGCATGACGAGTTTCCGCAGCTCTTTTTCAGGGGCGAACAGCGGAATCACATTGTCATAGCTTTTGCTCATTTTACGGCCATCCAGACCGGTGAGCGTCGCCACATTGTCGTCGATCACCGCCTCTGGCAGCACAAAATATTCGCCGTAAAAATGGTTAAAGCGGGCGGCGATGTCGCGGGCCATTTCCAGATGTTGTATCTGATCCCGACCCACCGGCACCTTGTGGGCATTAAACATCAGAATGTCGGCGGCCATGAGAATCGGGTAACTAAATAACCCCATGGTGACGGCGAAATCCGGGTCGTTGCCATTGGTTTCATTAATCTGCGCAACGGCTTTGTAGGCATGGGCGCGATTCATTAATCCCTTGGCGGTCACGGTGGTTAATAGCCAATTTAATTCCGTGATTTCGGGAACCGCCGATTGGCGATAAAAAATCGCTTTCTCTGTGTTTAATCCCAAAGCCAACCAGGTGGCGGCTACTTCCTTGGCGGATTGCCTAACCCGTTGCGGGTCCTGGACTTTAATCAGGGCGTGATAGTCCGCGAGAAAGTAAAACGCCTGAATATTATCGTCGTGACTGGCTTGAATGGCCGGCCGAATCGCGCCCACGTAATTGCCTAAATGGGGGGTGCCGGTGGTGGTAATGCCGGTGAGAAAAATGGTGTTCGCCATAATCAAAATGCCTAATGGAAATTGCGAATTGGAGCGGCTTAATTGCGTTAATCTGCGCCATTAAATCGCTATTTTGAGTGTGCCATGAAACCTGTCATTACAACGCCCACCGTGGGCTTCATTAGTTTGGGTTGTCCGAAAGCCTTGGTCGATTCAGAACGCATTTTGACCCAGCTAAAAATCGAGGGTTACGCCGTTTCAGATGATTACCGCGATGCGGAACTGGTGATCGTCAACACCTGTGGTTTTATCGATGAAGCCAAGGCCGAGTCTTTAGAAACCATCGAGGAAGCGTTGGCAGAAAACGGTCAGGTGATCGTGACCGGCTGTTTGGGGGCCAAAAGCGGTGAATTAGCCGCCCAGTTTCCCGAATTGTTGGCAGTCACCGGGCCGCAACAGTACGAACAGGTGATGGCAGCAGTGCATCGCCACGTGCCGCCGCCGCCGAGCGATCCCTTCCGCGACGTAGTGCCGCCCCAGGGAGTGAAGCTGACACCCCGCCATTACGCCTATCTGAAGATTTCTGAAGGCTGTAACCATCGGTGTACCTTCTGCATCATTCCGAGTCTGCGAGGCGATCTCGTGAGTCGTCCGGCGGGTGAGATTCTTCGGGAAGCCGAACAGCTCGCCAACGCCGGTGTGAAAGAACTGCTCATCGTCTCCCAAGACACCAGCGCCTACGGAGCCGACCTGCGCTACCGCACGGATTTTTGGCAGGGACGACCGGTGAAAAGTCGGCTCACGGAACTCTGTAACGCCTTGTCTTTATTGGGAATTTGGGTGCGGCTGCATTATGTGTATCCCTATCCCCATGTGGATGAACTCATGCCCCTCATGGCGGAGGGCAAGCTGTTGCCTTATCTGGATGTTCCGTTGCAACACGCCAGTCCGCGCATTCTGCAACTGATGAAACGCCCGGCGGCCGCTGAGAAAAATCTAGAACGCATTCAACAGTGGCGAACCATTTGTCCCGATTTGACTATCCGCAGCACCTTCATCGTCGGTTTTCCCGGCGAAACCGAGGAAGATTTTCTGCAACTGCTGGATTTTCTGAAGGCTGCCCAGTTGGATCGGGTGGGCTGCTTTACCTACTCGCCGGTCGCAGGCGCCAAGGCCAATGAACTGGGCGATCCGGTGCCCGACGCGGTGAAACAGGAGCGGCAAGCGGCCCTCATGACGCTGCAAGCCGAGATTAGTTATCAGAAACTCACCGCCAAAATCGGGCGGCAAATCCCCGTGTTAATCGATGAAGTCGTGGAAGAGGGCGCGGTGGGCCGATCCTATGCCGACGCGCCCGACATCGACGGCCAGGTGTATCTGGATGGCACCACCTGGCTTGAACCGGGTCAGATCGTTACCGCGACCGTCGAAGAAGTGGATGAACACGATCTGTGGGCTACGCTCGAACCACCGTCGTTGACGGGCTAACCCATTGAATTAGCGACGGTTTTTATAATCGTCGATATCGATGATGGTGGGATCTTTGCGCTTCTCGTCGTTGTTCTCTACCGGACGATCCGCCGCGCGGCGGGGATGGGCCGGCAGCTTAGTGCTGAGCTTTTTCGCCAAGCTCATCACCATCCGCAAATCCACGTGATCCGACTTGTAATAGCCTTCACTGTCTAGCAGATAGCTCTCGCCCGGCATTTCGCCCATGCAGCTTCCCAGACCGTGACCGCCTTTGAGCACGATCGCCTGCGCGTCGCCCTCCTCATCGACGGTGTACACAAACACAACGCTGTCGTTGAGCGTCGAGAAAAAGCGCCCCTCCTCAGGTGCCACCGCGCGGCGGTGACGCTTGAGGGTGATGAGGAGGCTTTCTAGGTGATCGATTAAGTCGTCCAGGCGGGCCATGACGAGAACCCCTCGTAGTCGAAAAAGTGAAGGAAAACAACATGTTATCGGTCAATGCACGCGACGCTTGCGCGTTGCTTGCTACCCCGAAATGGCGGCTAACAGTGGCAGTCGTTCAATACTAAGACAACTGGATTGTTTCATCGGTTAGCGCCGACGCGGGCCATAGAATCCCTTCGTAGGCGCGAATCGCACCGTCAAAATCGTAATGCGCCGCCCGTTCCTGGAGTTCGGCCCCCCGTCGCGGTTCATTCAGCGTGTCGGCGATGGCAGCCGCTAAGGCCGGCGCGTCGCCTACCGGTACCAAGCGCCCGTAACGCCCGTGATCCAGAATCTCCGACGGCCCCGATGGACAGTCGGTACTCACGATGGGACAGCCCGCTGCCAAGGCTTCGAGCAGCACGCCCGGCAGCCCCTCAAAGCGCGACGACAGCACGAAAACCGCCGCTTTTTTCATGTAGGCCAGCGGATTGGTTTGGTAACCCAGCAGGGCCACGTGGGGGGTTAAATCTAAATCGGCAATCATCTGATGCACGTTCTGTTGGCGCTGTTGGCGTCCCCATGGGGACTTCTGCACGCCCAAATCGCCAATCACCATCAGCCGCACTGGCCGCTGTTGGCGCACCAAAGCAACCGCCTGAAAAAGGGTCTCGAAGTCTTTCTGCACGCCGAGTCGGCCCACGGTGAGCAGCACCAACGGTTCGTGTTCTGCAAACCAGGGATGATCTACAGAGGCTCGCAGACGGCTAAACACATTCGGCGACAGGGTGGGATTGTGGGGCGTGAGGAAACGAGATCGGGGCAGTTGCAGCACGGTTGCCAGGTCGTCGGCCACCCCCTGCGAGACGGCAACCAATTGATCTGCTTGGGGATACAGGCGCGCCATAATCGGGGTAAGTCGTTGACTGCGCTGCACTTTTCGCGGCTTTCCGTGGGAAAAATGGCTGTGTTCTGTAAGTACGAGACGAGTAGCGGTCTGGCTCATGCGGCGGGCTAACACCGCCAGCAGGTTCAGATAAACCCCCGCCGACAGCATCACTTGGGGCCGATGGCGTTGCAGATAGTCGGCGAGGCTGTCCAGATAATCGAGTTGCCGAGCTGCTTTTTCGCGGCGAACCAGTAAATGCCAATAAGTTGAGAGGGTTAGCCCCTGGTGCTGCAAATGAAACGGCAGTTTGAGCTGCGACCAGGCGCGTTTCTGCAATGGCACGATCTGTAAACCCGCCGCACATTCGGACAGTAAATGTCCCTGGGGACGACACAGCAGCAGATCAACCCGCACGCCTTGGTTCAGAAAAGCATGGGCGAGATTGAGGGTCACCCGTTGGACGCCGCCGCCGTTGAGATCGGGCAATAGCAAAGCGAGATGACGCGGGGACGTGGATGGGTTCATGGCGGATTGAGAATCTGATGTCGGTGGGCAATTTGGTTGTGTAACGCCAATAGATAGCGCAGTTGCAGCAGCGGTAACGGCCAATCGGCTGTCTGCAACAGCCGTTCGATTCCATGGGCAAAATGTGGCCAGAGCAGCTGGTGAAATCGGGCGGGCAGCGGGGTGAGCAGAGCGCGGTGGTTGTCGGTGAGGCCGCCCCGCTCGGCGATGAGGCGCAGTTGATTCTGTAGGAGCGCCATGACGGGTAGTGCAGCAGCCAAATCAGTCGGCGCCGCCAAGGAAGGCTCGTCGGCAGTCGCCGATTCGTCTACATCAACCGCCGTTTCGAGGGACTTTGTCGCCGTGGGCAGCGTCAGCCACTGCCGGTCCTTCGGCAGCGAAATCGTCGCGGGCAATGGCTCAAAATCCAAATGAATCAATTGGTTATCCCCCGTGAGTAGCGACACCAGACGCCAACGATCCACGGCCTCGCCCTGATTGAGCGCTAACACCGCCGTCACGCCCCCAGGATCGAGCTGGATCAGACGGTCTAAAGTGGGTTGCAGATAGGGCAAATAGGCGATCTCTAAGGCGATACCCGCGTCGGCGGCGTCGAACAGCGGCCACGACAATACTTGGGCGATGGCATCGTAGGTCGGCGTGCCCCAACGGGTCGGGCGCAGCCACTGTAACGGCAGTTCTTGGGCGGGTTGTAGCCCGATGGGCCAGCTGTTCACCACCATTCGCGTCAATTCGCCCCAATCGGCGACGCTGCATTCGCGCAAGGCGTCGGCAGGCAGGGGCCCGCAATCGTGGCCGCCGATGGTTTTGCTGCTCGAGAGCCGTTCGTCGGCCATTTGAGGTTGTTCCAGATGCACGTAGCGGCGGGCGAGGTCGGCCAGTCGGAGTCGCGGTAGCCACGGGGCGGGCTGGTGATACCGCTGGGCGGGGGAAAATCCGAAGCTCTGGTTAATCGGACGGCTGTCGCTCCAGCGCCAAAATTGCCGATTTTTCGGATCGAATAGGGCGAGGGTGACCCCGTGGAAGCCTGACGCGGTGCGCCATTGCCACAGGCCACAGCCCCAGAGATCGCGGTCGGCGACCACGGCATAGCGTCGGCGCACCACACCGGCAAAGCGTTCCAGATCGCCCTCAGGCGGCAGATGTTCCAGCGCTGTCCCGAGGGCCAGCAACAGACTCATTTCGTAGAGCAGACGATCCGTGTCGGCAGACGCTAATCCCGCCTGCTGGGCCTTGACATGGTCGGCCAATCGCAGGGCCAACTGGCTCAAACGCGGCAACTGTTGGGCGTGTAACGCGTGGCTCACATCGGCAAGTTGCTGTTCTGCATGGGGCGATAGCCGATCCAGACCTCGGTGCAGCAGCTGCGTCAACAGGGGTGCGATCTGCGCCAACGCCTCTTGCTGCCCCACCGACAGGGGCGACGACGGCGTGGGCGCGGCGGCGGGTTTGGGGCGTCGCGAACGGGGCGATGGCTTGGCTTTAGCGGTGACAGTAGCGATCTCAACGACGGTATCTGCTGGGGGGAAGTCAGCCGGCGGCGTCGCACTGCGCAACAACAGCGCCGCAGTCAGTCGATGGCGACAGACGCTGGTGGCGGGGCAGGTGCACCGGGCTTCCGGCAGGGTGAGCGCGGTCAAAGTCACGGTGGCATCCGGCAACTGCACGGCAATGTGGTCGGCAGCGAATTGCACGGTCTCCGGCGCCAGGCCCGCCGCATCTTTCTGGGCCCGTCGCAGCAGACCGGCATTGCTCAAGGCGGCGAGGGCCGCGTCATCGAGGGTCGCAATGGCTCGATGGATCGCGGTCGGGGAATGGGCAGGGGCAGCAGACATGATTTGGGCCGACAGCGAATCAAAGAAACCGCGATTTTCTTCTGAAAAAGCGGCATTTTGCTACAGATTGCCGAAGAGGTGGCCGTGTAGGCGTGGCCAGCGGAATCGCTACCTCTGCAAGGCCTTGCAGCCTGGGCTGCCACAGCTGGCTGTGGGTTATCGAATTCAGTTGCTGGCCGCGTTCAGGTCGCCCAAACAAAAGCGCAAGCCCTTGAAAATCAATGGCTCACGCTTGGGAATTGGTGGAGGCGGGGGGAATTGAACCCCCGTCCGAAAATCCTACGCCTTTGGCACTACATGCTTAGTCCAGTCGTTTATTTAACTTCCCCATCGCCGACGGACAGGCTCTGGGCAAGCGGTCTCGCGGGGTTTTAGCGCCTTGGCTGCGAGCGGCCTTGGTCGCGATCTTGTGTTTGGATGACCCCCACATCGGCCCCCACAAGCAGGGAACCGACGGGCGGCTCGCTGGGATTAAGCAGCGAGAGCGAAGTTATCGTCGTTGGCGACTATAA
>DAIUCA010000051.1:0-14279 GCA_036846405.1 Candidatus Competibacteraceae bacterium | reverse complement strand
CAACGGCTCATCCGCCAGGAGCTGGCCATCGACTGCTACATCCAGCTCGTGCCGTTGCACACCTTGCCGCGCACGTCGTCCGGCAAATTGTCGCGGTCGCGGGCGCGCCAAGATTTCATCGACAGCCACGATTGGGATCACAACGCCGCGCCGTTTCCCATCACCGCGCCCCAGGCCACGGCAATGACCGCGCCGCCCAAATTGCCCCTCAACTGACATGACCCTCACCGTGGCCCTCACCGGCGCAACGGGTTTCATCGGGCAGCGTTTGCTGCCCATTTTGTTGGCGCAGCTTCCCTCGGGCGCCACGGTGAAATTACTCGTGCGACCGACAAAAGCGGCTGCCCTCGCCGCGAATACCGCCGCCTACGGTTCGGCGGTGACCCTCGTTCGCGGGGATTTGCGCGATGCCGCCGTCTGCGCCCGACTTGTAGAAGATGCGACCGCCGTGATTCACCTGGCTGGCCGCGTGAAAGCCCGTCAGGCCGCCGATTTCTTCGCCGACAACGCCACCGCCACCGCCCAATTAGCTGCTGCCGTGCCGCCATCGACGCCGTTTTTGTTGGTGTCGTCGCTGGCCGCCCGCCACCCCGAGCTGTCGCCCTACGCCGCGAGTAAACGGGCCGCCGAACAGGCGTTGCAGGACAGCGGCCTGTCGCGGGCCACGGTGTTGCGGCCCACGGCGGTTTACGGCCCGGGCGATCGGGAATTGCAGCCCCTGTTAAACGCCCTAGGCCACGGCTGGGCGTTGCGCGTGAGCCCGCGCCACGCCCAGTTTTCGCTGATTTTTGTGGATGACCTGGCGTGCGCCCTCATCCAGTGGCTGCGCTGCGCCACCGTCCCCATCCCCGCGTCGCGCCTGTTTGGCCAGGTGTTCGAGGTGAGCGACGGCGCGAATTACGACTGGCCCACCTTTGCGCGGATCGCCAACCGCCTGCGGGGACAGCCCGTGCGCACGGTGGGCGTGCCCGGCCCGCTGCTTTACGGCTTGGGTTATCTCCACGCCGGATGGAGTCGCCTCACCGGCGGCGACCCCATGCTGACCCCGTCTAAAGTCAACGAGTTACGCCACGCCAATTGGGCGTGTGACAATCGGCCCTTGAGCACTGCCCTCGGCTGGCGACCCCATGTGGATCTCCCCGAGGGACTGCGCCGTACGTGTTTGTGGGCGACGCCCGCCAGGAGAACCCAGCCATGACCCCCCCCGAATTACTGGCCCAATTGCAGCCGCTGTTGGCCCGCTTTGCGCCACCCGACGCGCCCATCACCGCCGACGCCGATCTCACCGGCGATTTGCAGCTCGATTCCGTGAAGGTGATGGAGCTGTTGTTGGCCATTGAAGACCATTTCGAGGTCTCGATTCCCCTGAACCTGCTGCCGCAAATCCGCACCGTGGGCGATTTAGCCACCCAGCTCGCCCGCCTGTTGGAGACCGCCCCGTGAGCCTATTCGACAAATTTCAACAGCTTCGCCACACCCGCGCTTGGCTCGACGCGGCCCACTTGACCCCCTTTGGCCTGGTGACCGAATCCCTCGGCTCGCCCACGGACGGCGTCATCAACGGCCAACCGGTGATATTGGCGGGCACCAATAACTACCTCGGCCTCACCTTCCAGGCGGATTGCCAACAGGCGGCGAAGGTCGCCATCGACCAGTTCGGCACCGGCACCACCGGATCGCGCATGGCCAACGGCACCTACCCGGAACACGCGCTCCTCGAAGCCGAACTCGCGGCGTTTTACGACTGCCGCCACGCGATGATCTTTTCCACCGGTTATCAAGCCAATTTGGGGATCATTTCCGCGCTCATCGGCCCGGGCGACTTTGTGCTCATCGACGCGGACAGCCACGCGAGCATTTACGACGGCTGTCGTCTGGCTCAGGGGGAAGTCCTGCGGTTTCGCCACAACGACCCGGCGGATTTGGACAAGCGCCTTACGCGGCTTGGGCCAGAAAAGGCGCGGCGCACCTTGGTGATCGTCGAGGGGATTTACAGCATGTTGGGCGACCAAGCGCCCATTCAGGAGATCGTGGCGGTGAAAAATCGCCACGGGGCCCTGTTGCTGCTGGATGAGGCCCATTCCCTGGGGGTGTTGGGCCACCGGGGCCGCGGCTTGGCGGAGGCGGCGGGCGTTGAGGCGGAGATCGACTTCATCAATGGCACCTTTTCCAAGAGCCTGGCGGGAATTGGCGGCTTTTGCGTGAGTCGCCGCGACGAATTGGAGCTGATTCGGTTTGCCGTGCGCCCGTACATTTTTACGGCGTCGAGCAGTCCGGCCACCGTCGCTACCACCCGCGTGGCGTTGAAATGGCTCGAACAGTCGCCGGATTTGCGCACCAAGCTGTGGAATAACGCCCAACGGCTGTACGACGGCCTCGCGGCCTTGGGACTCAAATTGGGGCCCCAGGTGAGTCCGATTGTGGCGGTGCAGGCCCGCGACGCCCATCAAGCGGCCCAGGTGTGGCAGGCGCTGTTGCAGCGGGGGGTGTATGTGAATCTGGTGCTGCCGCCGGGGGCGCCGAATGGCTTGAGTTTGCTGCGTTTGAGCGTGAGCGCGGCCCATCGCCCGAGCCAAATCGACCAGATCGTGGCGGCCTTTACGGAGCTAGCGGCGCTGTTGCCTCGGGAACTCGCCCCCGCATGAGGCTGTGGCGGACCCTCTTCCACCAGCGGGGACGCCACACCGCCGGCGTCCTCGCGGCGCTCATCGTCGCCGGGCTGCTGGAAGGCTTGAGTTTTACGGCCCTGTTGCCGGTGCTCGAACTCGCAACCCAACCCGATAACTTGCCCCCGTGGCTAATCACCGCCTTCGCCACGGTGGGCCTCGTGCCCACCATCGGGCCGCTGTTGGGCCTGATGGTCTTGGGATTTTTCCTTAAAAGTGCGCTGGTGCTCGTGGCCCAAAGACAGGTGGGCTATGCCGTGGCGGCGGTGGCGACTCAACTCCGCTTGCAGCTCCTCGACGCGTTTTTGATGACCCGCTGGTCGTTTGCCCTGCGCCAACCGGCCGGGGCGCTGGCCAATAGCCTGTCGGGGGAAGCCCTGCGGGCCGGTCAAGCCTATTTGGCGGGCATCACCATGTTGGCGGTGCTGGTGCAGTGTTTGAGCTACGCCGCCATGGCCCTGTGGGTGCATCCGCAGGCGGCGCTGTCGGCCCTGGCGATTGGCGCGGCGATGCTCACCCTGTCCTATCTGCCCATCAAAATGGCCCAGAAAGCCGGCAAACAGCAGACGCGCCTCATGCGGGCCTTGGTGACGCGCCTCACGGACAGCCTCAACACCATCAAGCCGCTGCGGGCCATGGGCCGCACCCAAAATGCCAACCAACTGCTCACCCACGAAACCCATGCGCTCAATCGGGCGCTGCGGCGAGAAATCTTAAGCAGTGAGCTGCTGCCGGCTCTGCAAGACCCGCTGATCGCCGCGATCATCGCCGTGGGGATTTACGTCTTTTTAGTGCAATGGGACGTGGGCATACCCACCACGGTGACGTTGGTGCTGCTGCTGGGGCGGATGCTGAATCAATTGGGGCGGGTGCAGCGCCAGTACCAAAAATTCCTGATCTGCGAGAGCGCCCACCGCGCCCTCGACGACGCGATTGCGGCGGCCCGCGATGCCAAAGAACGCCACGACGGCACTCAGCCGCCCACGTTTTTGCGGGAATTGACGTTGGAAGGAGTGGCGCTGGAGTACGACGGCCAAGCGGTGTTGCGTCAGGTGAATCTCGTCGTCCCGGTGGGCCAATTCACGGTGCTGTTGGGGCCGTCGGGCAGCGGCAAAACCACGATTGCGGATCTCATGGTGGGTTTGGTGACCCCCACAACGGGGCAGGTGCGACTGGATGGCGTCGATTTGCAGGCGGTGGATTTGGCCCAGTGGCGCCGACAGATCGGTTATGTCACCCAAGAAGCGACGCTGTTACACGGTTCCGTGTTCGACAACGTGGCCCTATACGACCCGCAGTTCGACGAGGCGGCGGTGATCGCGGCGTTAAAACAGGCCCAAGCCTGGGATTTTGTGGCGGCGATGCCCGCGCAGCTCCACAGCCCAGTGGGCGAGCGCGGCGGTTTGTTGTCCGGGGGCCAACGCAGTCGGATTTGTCTCGCGCGAGCGCTGGTGCATCGCCCGGCGTTATTGATTTTGGATGAAGCCACCGGGGCGTTGGACGAAGCGACGGCCAAGCAGCTGTGGCAGACCCTCGCGGTTCTGCGGGGCGAAATGACGGTGTTTGCCATCACCCATCAGCCCGAACTCGCCGCCCAGGCAGACCGCGTGTATCGCCTGGTGGACGGTCGGGCGGTGTTGTTGTTGCACGACTAGCGATTTGCCACGTCCCGCAGCATGCCCCAGGCCGCATGGGCGGCTTGGCTCGCTTGGCCGATGGCGTAATTCCATTCCTCGTGGTAGGGCGACTCGGCGCGGCGGCTGGCGTGGTCGGGATGGAGCTGCACCTTGAGTTTGGGCGGCATGATGAGGCTGATCGCCGTGCGATGACTTGTGAGCGGGCGGGCGTCTCGGTGGTGATTGGTGAACGAGAAGATTTGATGTTCCATCCGATGCCAGCGACTCGTGCCCGGCGGCAGGTGGGACACGGTGATCGTGAGTTTGGCGCTGTCGGCTAGGTGCTGTAGGCCCTGTTTCCACTGGCGAAGACTGTCGTCGCTGCCACTGCCGCTATCCATCACCACCAACAGGCGGTCGGCGGCGGGAAAGCGCTCTTGGCCGAGGGTCTGCCACCAGCGTTCGAGGGTTGTGGCAGCAAATTCGGCGGTTTCGCCGTCGATGGGCACATTCAACCATTCCAGGGGATTGCCCTCGGCATCGGTCATGGCCACTTCGTCGGCCTCGGCGTTGCGATGGGTATGGAGTTCCGAATCGTCGATTTGGCGGTCTCGCAGCCGCACCTGGGGTGCGAGTTCGCGCTTGCGCACGTCCACAAACACTACCGGATCGCCCGTCAACACAAAGCGCTTCACCAGCTCGCTGAGATACGCGAATTGGGCTTCGCGGTTGTCTTGCGAGGCGCCGGTGAGGGTTTTTTGATTGGCGCGCAGGGTGTAGCCCAGTTCGTGGAGCAGGTCGGCGATGCGGTTGTGGCTAATCACATGGCCCATGTCGTTGAGTTCCGCCGCCAGGCCGCGAACGCTTTTGCAGGTCCAGCTCAGGGGGGCCGCGTCCAAGTCGGCTTCGGGGCCGATGAGGCGTTCTAAATCTTGTTTGAGGGTGGGGTCTTTGACGATGGCCTGTTTGCGGCCGCCGCCCTTGCGACGCACCCGCTGCTTATCTACGGCTTCGGGGTTTTTAATTTCTTCACAGCCCAGGGCGATGGCCCCGCGGGACAACCCCGTTTCGCGGGCCACGATGGACACGCCGCCATAACCAATGGCGATGGCTTCGGCCGCAGCGAAGCGCCGCCGCATGTGTTCGTCGAGAAAGGGGGCCAGTAAACGAAACCGTTCTTTGATCGATGTTTTTTCCATGGGAGATTCCTCTAGTGCTGTCGTGCCGCCGTGGGGCAGGACAGGGGAAACGTAAAACGGGGGATCGAGTCGTCGCCGCATGGGCAACGCGCAACTGTCACCTTTTGAATGCGACAAGTATGAAAATAATATGACAGCCCTTTTGAAGGCGACAAGTCTTTACGCCATCGGTGATTTATGGCGCTTGGGAGTGCATAAACAGTGCAACTTAAAGCGAGATAATTGCTCGGGTTTTTACAAATCGGCCAGATGTCCTTTGGACTCTAACCAGGCGCGGCGGTCGCCAGAGCGCTTCTTCGCGAGGAGTAAATCCAGCAGCTTTGCGGTGTCGGTGGCGTCTTCCATATGAAGTTGCAGCAGCCGGCGGGTGTTGGGGTCGAGGGTAGTTTCCCGCAGTTGCAACGGGTTCATTTCCCCCAAGCCCTTAAAGCGAGTGATTTGGACTTTGGGTTTTTTACGCCCCCGGTTTAGGCGGCTGAGAATCGCCTGTTTTTCTGCCTCATCCAGGGCGTAATGCACGGCTTTATCGGCGTCGATGCGAAACAGCGGCGGCATGGCGACGAAAATGTGGCCAGCGGTGACGAGGGCGGGAAAGTGGCGCATGAACAGGGCACAGAGCAGGGTTGCAATGTGATAACCGTCGGAATCGGCGTCGGCCAAAATGCACAGCTTGCCGTAACGCAACTCGGACAAATCCTCGCTGTTGGGATCGACGCCCAGGGCCACGGCGATGTCGTGAACCTCTTGGGACGCCAAGATTTCGTGGGAATCGACTTCCCAGGTGTTCAAAATCTTGCCCCGCAGCGGCATAACCGCTTGAAAGTCCCGAAACCGCGCCTGTTTCGCCGACCCGCCCGCCGAGTCGCCTTCCACTAAAAAAAGCTCGGTTTTGGCCGTGTCTTGGCTCACGCAATCGGCGAGTTTGCCCGGGAGGGCGGGGCCGCTGGTGACCTTTTTCCGCAGCACCTTTTTCGCGGCTTTTAGGCGTTTTTGGGCGTTATCGAGGGCCCATTGGGCCACCACTTCGCCGATTTGCGGGTGTTGGTTGAGCCACAAACTCCAGGCGTCTTTCACCGCGTTGGACACGAGCGCCACCGCTTCCCGCGAGGTGAGCCGCTCCTTGGTTTGACCGGAAAATTGGGCTTCGGCCATTTTCACCGAGAGCACAAACCGACAGCCTTCCCACACATCGTCGCCGGTGAGCTTGACGCCTCGGGGCAACAAACTGCGCAGTTCGCAGAACTCCCGCAAAGCGTCGAGCAGCCCGGCGCGTAGGCCGTTCACGTGGGTGCCGCCTTGCAACGTGGGAATGAGGTTGACATAGCTTTCTTGTAAACCGAGGCCGTCGGGCGACCACAGCACGGCCCATTGAATGGTTTCGCGGGGGCCGTTGCATTGGCCGACCCAGGGCGGGGTGGGAAAAAAGTCCCCGTCGGCGGCGGATTGGGCCAAGTACTCGCCCAAATCCGTCGTGTAACACCACGTGATGGCTTCGCCGGTGGTTTCGTCGAGCCATTGGACGGTTAAGCCGGGGCAGAGCACCGCTTTCGCGCGGAGCAAATGTTTCAGGGCGTTGAGATTGAATTGGGGTAATTCAAAGTATTGGGCATCGGGCCAAAAGCGCACGCAGGTACCGGTTTGGGGGCGGCGATTGGTTAAATAATTTGGGCATTCGAATGAGGGAATGTGGGCTAATTCGGCGGCTTTCTCGCCGCGAATAAAATCCATGGAATAGGTCTGTTTATTTCGCCAAATAACGACACTAATTTTTGTGGATAACGCATTGACCACAGAGATGCCAACTCCATGTAATCCCCCAGAAAATTGGTAATTGCGATTTGAAAACTTGCCGCCGGCATGGAGGCGCGTAAAGATTAATTCCACCCCAGAAATTCCCTCTGTGGGATGAATATCCACTGGCATTCCCCGGCCATTATCGACCACCGATAAAGAGCCATCGGCGTGCAGAATCACTTCGACGCGGGTGGCAAATCCGGCCAGGGCTTCATCCACGCTGTTATCGACCACTTCTTGGGCCAGGTGATTGGGGCAGGTGGTGTCGGTGTACATGCCGGGGCGGCGGCGCACCGGTTCCAAGCCCCTCAAAACCTGAAGCGTCGCCGCGTTGTATGGCTCGCTAGACATCATCAAAACACCTCAATAAACGCGCTCGTCGCGGCGAAGGGCACAGGGGCGCGGTTTATAGTTCCAGTTGCTTGCTCAGGAAAATCAAAAAAATGACTGAATCCGACGAAGAACCGCTTTACCGCATCGGCACCGTGTCGCGGCTCACGGGTATTCCGGCCGTCACGTTGCGCATGTGGGAACGGCGTTATGGCGTAGTCGAGCCACGGCGCACCGATGGCCGCAACCGCCTTTACAGCCGCGACGAGATCGGGCGGCTCGCCCTGATCAAGCGCTTAGTGGACAAGGGCAACGCCATCAGCACGGTGGCCACGCTGTCGGTGAACCAGCTCGAAGAGCGGCTCACCCAGTTCTACGCCGAAGCCAACACCTTGCCCCGCTGTCGGGTGATGGCGATTGGCGACACGTTGCCCGCCCGTCTCGACCCCCGACTTCCCGAGCTAGACGGCCTCGACATCGTCGCCGTGTACCGAGACAGCGAGCGGTTGAGCGCCGAAACCGTCGATCTGCGGCCTAACGTGTTGGTGTTGGAATATCCCACGGTGCGCGACGGCTGCGCGGGTGAGGTGCATCGCCTGTTGCAACGGCTGGGCGCCCAACGGGCCGTGGTGATTTACGGCTTTGGCGCCCGCGATGTGGTGCGCCAACTGGACACGGTGCGGATTACGCCGCTACGGGCGCCCTTTGGGCTGTCCGACCTGCGCCGGGCTTGTTTGGAAGAGAACGTCGTGATGAACGAACGCCCCGCCATGGAATTGCTTCCGCCGGTGGCATCCACCGCCGACGCCGTGCCGCCGCTACGCTATTCCGCTGAACGCCTCGCGCGCATCGCCAGCATTTCTACCAGTCTGCATTGCGAATGCCCCCAGCACGTGGCCGACCTGTTGTTTAGCCTGTTGGCGTTTGAGCGCTACAGCCAAGAATGTGAAAACCGCAATCCCGCCGACGCCGCACTGCACCACTACCTACACCTCACGACCGCTAGAGCGCGTTCCATGATGGAAGAGGCGCTCGGACGGGTACTCACCGCCGAACAGATCGATTTGTAAGGTTGCCGCCCCCCGGGGGGGTTAGTACCGTTCGGACTTTTTGAGAACTGAAAATATGACTGACGAATGGTCTTTGGGAAACTTTGAAAGTGCTTTAGGCGAACTCGAAACCCTGGTGGAACGCCTGGAACGGGGCGACGGGGTCTTGGCTCAGGCGCTCGCCGATTTTGAGCGGGGGATTCAACTCGTGCGCCAATGCCAAAACGCCCTCGATCGGGCTGAACAACGGGTTGAACAGTTGCTCACCGAAGACGATCGCGAGCGCCTCGCGCCGTTCACCGAGGAACAGCCTCAATGACGCTCGATGAATTGCGCCAGCGATTTGAAATGGTGCTCGCCCAAGCCTTGCCGGCGGCGACGATTCAACCCCCATCGCTCCACGCCGCCATGCGGTACAGCGTCCTCAACGGCGGCAAACGGTTGCGCCCCTTGCTGGTTTATAGCGCGGGACTGGCGGTCGGTGCGCCGCTGGAACGCCTCGATGCGCCGGCCATCGCGGTGGAATGTCTCCACGCCTACTCCCTCATCCACGACGATCTGCCGGCCATGGACAACGACGACCTGCGTCGGGGCCAGCCCACCTGCCACCGCGCTTTTGATGAGGCCACTGCGATTCTGGCCGGCGATGCGTTACAGGCCCTGGCGTTTCAATGGCTCACCCAGCCCGGTCCGACGGATCCAAGCCAACGCCTAGAGATGATCGAGGGCTTTGCCCGCGCGGCGGGATCTCGGGGGATGGTGGGCGGCCAAGCCCTCGATTTGGCGTTTACCGGCCAATCTCAACCGCCCAATTTGGTCGAGCTTGAAAACATGCACATCCACAAAACTGGCGCGTTAATCCGCACGAGTGTGCGGCTGGGCGTGCATTGCGCCGACGCGGTGACGCCGGCGGTGGCGGCATCGCTCGATCAATACGGCAAATGCCTCGGTCTCGCCTTCCAGATTCAGGACGACATTTTGGATGAAACCAGCACCACCGCGGTGCTCGGCAAAACCGTGGGGGCGGATCGCCAGTTAGGTAAGGCGACCTATCCGGCACTTATGGGCTTAGATGGGGCCCGCGAACACGGGGCGCTGCTGATTCGCACGGCGCTGACTCAGTTGGTGGCGTTGGACGACCGCGCCGACCGTCTCCGCGAACTCGCCCGCTTTGTGACGGCCCGCCTCAACTAACACGCCCCTTTATCCCGCAGCCACCCCGGCGTACCCCAGAACCACCATGAGTTTAGAAGCCCATTTCCCCCTGTTGGACCTCATCAGCCACCCGGCTGAGCTGCGTCGCTTGCCGACGGCCCAACTTCCCCAATTTGCCGACGAACTGCGCGATTGCCTCATCCACACCGTGTCCCGCTGCGGCGGCCACTTCGCCGCCGGCTTGGGCACGGTTGAACTCACCGTCGCGCTCCATTACGTCTTTAATACCCCCGACGACCGGCTGGTGTGGGATGTGGGCCACCAAACCTATCCCCACAAAATCGTGACCGGACGGCGCCAGCGGTTGCACACGATTCGCCAGTGGGAAGGCATCGCGCCCTTCCCTAAGCGCGAAGAAAGCCCCTTCGATAGCTTTGGCGTGGGGCATTCCAGCACCTCCATTAGCGCCGCCTTGGGCATGGCGTTAGGCATGGAATTGATGGGTAAACCGGCACGCCATGCGGTGGCGGTGATTGGCGACGGGGCTATGACCGCCGGTATGGCGTTTGAAGCGCTGAACCACGCGGGCCATCTAAAAGCCAATCTGCTGGTGATTTTGAACGACAACGAAATGTCGATTTCGCCCAACGTGGGGGCGCTGTCGGCGGCCCTGACCAAAACCACATCGAGTCGGCTGTTTTACGCGCTGCGGGAAGAGGGCAAGCGGGTGTTGCAGCACATGCCCACGCCGCTGCGGGAAATGGCCAAGCGGGCTGAGGCTGGCATGAAGGGGCTAGTGATTCCCGGCACGCTCTTCGAGGAAATGGGTTTTCATTATTTTGGCCCGATTGACGGCCACGACCTGCCCAATTTGGTGAGCACCTTGACCAACCTGCGGGATTTACAGGGGCCGCGACTGCTGCACCTCATTACGCGCAAGGGCAAGGGCTACGGTTACGCCGAGGCCGCACCGGTGAAATACCACGCGGTGGGCGTGTTCGACCCCCAACGGGGCGTCACGCCGAGTAAACCCAGCAACAGCCCCACCTACAGCCAAGTGTTTGGCGATTGGCTCTGTGCGATGGCGGCGAAAAGCGGATCGTTGGTGGCGATTACGCCGGCCATGCGGGAAGGCTCGGGGATGGTGGCGTTTTCGGAACAATTTCCCGCCCGTTACCACGATGTGGCGATTGCCGAACAGCACGCGGTGACCTTGGCGGCGGGGATGGCCTGTGAAGGCGCCCGCCCGGTGGTGGCGATTTACTCCACGTTCTTGCAGCGGGCGTACGACCAATTGATTCACGATGTGGCGCTGCAAAACCTGCCGGTGCTGTTTGCGATTGATCGGGCGGGGGTTGTCGGCCCCGATGGGCCAACCCACGCGGGCAGCTTTGATTTGTCCTTTTTACGGTGCATTCCCAACCTAATCGTGATGGCGCCGGCGGACGAGGAAGAATGCTGGCAGATGCTCACGACCGGCTATGAACTCCAGCGGCCGGTGGCGGTGCGGTATCCCCGGGGCAAGGGAGTGGGACGGGCGCTGTCGCGGTCGTGGCAGACCCTCGAGCTAGGCAAAGCCGAATGGCGGCGGCGGGGCAAAAAAATTGCGCTATTGGCGTTTGGCGCGATGGTGGAAGTGGCCGAACAGGTCGCCGAGGCGCTGGATTTGTCGGTGATCAACATGCGCTTTGTGAAACCGCTGGATGGGGCGGCGATTCGCGAGGCGGCGGCGAGCCATGAGCAACTCGTCACGCTAGAAGACAATGCGGTCATGGGTGGCGCGGGCAGCGCGGTGGCGGAGTATCTCGCGGCGGCAAACCTGGTGATTTCGCTAAAAATCATCGGTTTGCCCGACCAATTTCTGGAGCACGGCGAACGGCATGAGCTGTTGGCGGTGGCGGGTTTAGATGCAATCGGCATTAAGCGACAGCTAAACGTTAACTGAGTCTCGCTAGTCTCAACAGGTTGTTTCCAACCCCAATTTCACGAGGATGTTCTATGAAACCCCTAGATCGCAGCCTGACCGCGATGCCCGATGTGCAGAGTAGTTTTGACGGTCGACAGATCGCTATCGACCAGGTGGGCGTTCGCGGGCTGCGCCATCCCCTGTTGATCGACGGCGGCAATGGCCCCCAGCCGACGGTGGCGACGGTGGCGATGGCGGTAGCGTTGCCCCACGACCAGAAGGGCACCCATATGTCGCGGTTTATCGCGCTACTCAACGAGCGGGACACGGCCCTCGATGTGGCGGGATTTGAATCATTACTGCGGGAGATGACGGCGCGATTAGAAGCCACGGCGGGTCTGATTCGGCTGCAATTTCCTTACTTCATCCGCAAGAAAGCGCCGGTGTCGGGCATCGAAAGCTATCTAGACTACGAAATGGAACTGTTTGGCGAGATGCGCGATGGCGTTGTGACGACTCAAGTCAAAATGGTGGTGCCGGTGAAGAGCCTGTGTCCCTGTTCAAAGGAAATCTCCGAATACGGCGCCCACAACCAGCGGTCGCACATTACGGTCACGGTGGTGTTAACGGCCCCCATCGGCTTTGACGAATTGGCGCGGATGACGGAACAACAGGCGTCTTGTGAAATTTTCGGCCTGCTCAAGCGCAGCGACGAAAAGTTTGTCACCGAACGGGCTTACGAAAACCCCAAATTTGTGGAAGACATCGTGCGCGATGTAGCGGCAGTGTTGGCCCATGAGCCGCGGGTAGCGCGCTACCGCGTGGAAGTCGAGAATTTTGAATCCATTCACAACCACTCGGCGTACGCCATCATCGAAGGCGGCGCGGCCGCGTAATTGCCATAAAAAAAGCCGATTGATCGCAAGATCAATCGGCTGAATTGGCGCGCCCGGAGAGATTCGAACTCCCGACCGCCTGGTTCGTAGCCAGGTACTCTATCCAGCTGAGCTACGGGCGCATTAAAACTATGTGGCGGAGAGAGAGGGATTCGAACCCTCGACACCCTTTTGAGGTGTACTCCCTTAGCAGGGGAGCGCCTTCGGCCACTCGGCCATCTCTCCAAAAATCGAGAGCGCGGAGATTAATTGCCCACCCCGCACTTGTCAAAGATTAGTCCCGCAGAGTGGGCAGTGACGGGTCGTGGAGAATCCCATTTTCCTGTTCACGCTTAATGCGTTCGTAAATCTCTTCTCGATGGACGGGGACATCGCGTGGTGCATTCACACCAATGCGAACTTGATTGCCTTTCACGCCGAGCACAGTGACCGTCACCGTGTCGCCGATCATCAGGGTTTCCCCCACTCGTCTCGTTAGAATCAACATTGTAGTTACACCTCCATCCAATAATTAATTTGCCGACCATTCCCGTCGGATCATGGGAACAGTGCGGTTTTTAGCCAGCATTTGCTGGTGCTAGCTCAAAGGCGTCGTGCAGCGTGCGCACGGCGAGTTCGAGGTATTTTTCGTCAATCACAACCGAAATTTTGATCTCCGAAGTGGAAATCATCCGAATGTTGATGTTTTCGGCCGCTAAAGCCCCAAACATCTGACTCGCAATCCCCGCGTGTGAGCGCATCCCTACCCCGACTAATGAGACTTTCACGATTTTTTCGTCTCCTGAGACTTCCCGTGCCCCTAACTCTTTTGCTACCCGCTCCACCACCTCAAGGGTCTTGCGGTATTCGTTGCGATTCACCGTAAATGTGAAATCCGTCGTGCCATCGCGGCCAATGTTCTGCACGATCATGTCGACTTCGATATTCGCCGCCGACACCGGCCCCAACAGGTGATAAGCAATCCCCGGCTTGTCCGGCACCCCTAAAATCGTGAGCTGGGCTTCGTCGCGATTAAACGCAATCCCCGATACCAACGGTTGTTCCATCGGATTTTCCTCAAAGGTAATCAGCGTGCCCGGGCCTTCCTTAAACGAGGACAGCACCCGCAGCGGTACATTGTATTTGCCCGCAAATTCCACCGAACGGATTTGCAGCACTTTTGACCCCAAACTGGCCATTTCCAACATTTCTTCAAACGTGATTTTGTCAAGCCGTCGCGCATGCGGCACAACCCGCGGATCCGTCGTGTAAACCCCATCCACGTCCGTATAAATCTGGCATTCGTCGGCTTTCAGCGCTGCCGCCAAGGCCACCGCCGTTGTGTCCGATCCACCACGACCCAAAGTCGTAATCCGATTCGCCGCCGTGATGCCTTGAAAGCCCGCCACCACCGCCACCTGTCCCGCCGCCAAGACCTCGCGCAGCGCCGTCTCGTCGATATGCGTAATCCGCGCCTTGGTATGCGCCTCGTCCGTGTGAATCGCTACCTGCGCTCCCGTAAAACTCCGCGCCGCGCAGCCCTGTTGGGCTAACGCCATGGACAGCAGCGCAATCGTGACCTGCTCACCCGTCGCTAGCAGTACATCCTGTTCCGCCGGCGCCGGATTCGGCGCAATCGCCTTCGCTAATTTCAACAATCGATCGGTCTCGCCGCTCATCGCCGACACC
>DAIUCA010000050.1:0-14840 GCA_036846405.1 Candidatus Competibacteraceae bacterium | reverse complement strand
CCGCCTGTTCGCAGCACCAGCCGTAAAAATCGCGTTCGTAATCAATCACTTGGCATTTTCTCCGGGAAATCGCCGTTTGATATGGGCGACGGGAATGGTCACGGGGCCGCTGGGGGCTTTCGGACGGCGAATGACTTTCCAGCCATGGCCGTAAATCAGTTCGCAGGTAACCGGATAGCGGCCATCGGCTTGGCGTTGGGCGTCGTAGAGCGCGGTCATGGCACGGAATCGGTGTTTGCCCGTAAGGGTTTGGCGGCGGTCGCGATAGCTGTTGATTTCCCCCAGCTGGCGCAGCTCGCGGAACAGATTCGGCAGCGTGCCGTAGGTGAGGGTGAGCCTTTCGGTATCCATAATCGGATCGGCAAAGCCCTGGCGAATGAGGGCATCGCCCAGGTCGTGCATGTCGATAAACGGCGAAACATGAGGAAAATCATCGACTTGTGCCCACGCGCGGCGCAGTTCCACCAGGGTATCGGGGCCGAGTGAGGTGAACAAAAAGAGGCCATCGGGTCGCAGCACGCGCTGCACTTCGGCGAGTACCGCATCCAGATCGTCGCAGGCAGGCAACATCAGATGAGAAACCACCAAATCGAGCGTCTGATCGGCGAGGGGCAAGGCGTCGGCGCGGGCACAGAGGGCGGTTTGGGGACGCCAAAGCTGCTGCCACCGACGGCGTTGTCGCCACTGCCGCGCCATGGCAAACGCCCCATCCAGACCGATGACGGTGGCTTTGGGATAACGGGCGGCGAGTTGGGCTGTGAGCCAACCCGAGCCACAACCCAAATCGAGCACAGTGGCTGGCTTAATCGTCATCCAATTTAGGCGTTCGAGGAGCTGTAAACCGAAGGTGCGCACCAGGTCGTTGTGGCGCTCGTAGTTCGGAGCCACGCGGTTATAAGCGTTAAAAATCAGTGCGTTATCGCGCAGTTCGGGGGGAATCATCGATCAAATCTCGCAGGGGCCATGGGCTTGGCGACGTCGGGCTAGACTGCCGTCGCTGGGTTAAAGAATGTAAAATAATCAGCACAACTGTTACGGCCACCGTCCCCGATTCCCATGTCTGCTCTGCGTCTTTCTGCTGTTACCGCCACGCCGGTTCGCGGTCGCGTGCTGCCCTTCGACAGCGCTTTTCTGCCCCATCACGACCAAAATTTTGCCCTGCGTTATCCACCCACTCTGCCCAGTGAGTTGAGCTATTGGTTGGCGCAACAGGTTTTTCTGCATCCGCTGGATTTGCTGCTGCATGTGCGGCGGTTTTATTGGCATGAGGATCGGCTGGAAGTAGACGCCTTGACGGGGGCGCTGGTGGATTTGTTTTTGGCGTTGGGCCATCGAGGGCGGTTGCTGCGCATGCGTTTTTTGAAGCGCGCCGCGGGAAAAGTGCCGGACGCCTGGTTGCGCTTATTGGAGCGTCATCTGGAGCAAGGTTTGTCGCCGACCACGCCGCTGCCACCGTTGTCGTGGTCGCGGTTACGTCAGACGAGCGATGACTTAGTTGACAGTTTGCGGCTTGTCCGCGGTACAGCAGGTGCGGCGGCGGTTGCCTTGTCGTTGCTCGATGAGGTGCGTGATTTAGTCGACAGCGGCTTGTTGGATGTGGCCCGCGAACGACTAGAAAAAGCCCTGGTGTCATCCCCCAAAAATGCCGCATTGCACTACGAACTCATCGAAATTTACCGCAGTACCCGTGACCGCGCCCGGGCACAGGCCCAATGGAATTACCTTTCTCCCCACCTTTCTGCCGAACTCGCTGCCGCCTGGCATGATCTGGGTAAATCATTGAATTTCTAAGAGGTTTGCCATGAAAACCCTCACGATAGCGCCCCTCAGCATGAGCGCGACCGCCACCAATCTGCTGGACCTTGCCCTAAAAAAAGCGGGCGGCGGTTTGTATGCGTTGGGCCAACCCACACAAGCTGATGTGGTGATTCTGGATTTCGACGCGGTAAACAGCGCCCAACTCATTCAGACAGAACAGGCCAATCATCCCCAGCGACCCATTTTAGCCCTGTCGATTCGCCCACAAATCGATGTCGGTTTGGTGCATTTGCAGAAACCGTTGCGGGTAGAAACGCTAATGGCCGTCTTAAAACAGGTAGCTAAACAGCTGGAAAGTGGTGGATTTGCGCCCATCCCGTCGGCAACGGTCGCGTCGCCCAAACCGCCCGCAGCGTCAGAAAAACCCGTTGCGCCGCGAGTACACGCGCCGATGGCATCGGAAAAAGAAGTGTTCGGAGCCGACTTAGGAGGACGTCTGAAACCCTCTCGGGGAGACGAGGCCACCCTGGTGCGGACGCTGACGGAAACCCAGCAGCTGCGCACCCGTGGAGCCACGAAAATGCTCGAAACCGAGGCGGTACACGCCCTCTGCGGCACGGGGCCAGACATTCCGCTCGATGATCCCCGTCGGGCGACGGCGGCATTTTACGATCCGCAAAACTTCATCCAAGGACGGCTGTTTCAAGCCATGCGGGCCGCAGCGCATCACAACTGTCCGGTGCAGGTGCAAGCGATTAAGCCCATTGTGATTTTTCCCCACACGCAGCTCGCGTACACCGAACTCGATGACCGTCGGCTGCGGGCCGTGTCGCTCATGCCGGCGTCGCCCGACGTCCAGGGATGGCAGCTCATGCCATCAGACCATGTGCCCTATAACTACCAACGGTCTATTGACCTGGAAGTGCTGCTTTGGCAGGTCGCGATTTGGACGTCCCACGGAAGGCTGCCCACGGGTACGAATCCCCAGCGGGCCGTGGGTTTGCGCGGGTGGCCGAACATGACGCGCCTGCCCTTGCCGCCCCACGCCCTGCGCATCGCGGCGCTTTGGAATCGGCAGTTCACGACGCTCATCGACACGGCCCAGAGTCTGAATGTGCCTCAGCGCGTGGTGTTTGGATTCTACAGCGCCTGCGATGCGGTGAATCTGTTGGAATATGGCGAGGAAAAAACCGCGCCGATTGCTGCCGAAAAGGTCGCACCATCCCCAACTCAGCAGGCGGCAGTTCCCCAAAGAGGGTTTCTGCAACGGCTGCTTAGCGTGCTGAGGCGTGCGGCGTAAATGGCTGTTCAGAACTATAAAATCATCTTCACCGGCCCGGTGGGCGCGGGCAAAACCACGGCAATTCAGACATTAAGCGATGGGCCGCTCGTGTCTGCCGAAGCCAAGGCCCAGGACATGACCAAGTCGCGCAAGAGCACGACGACCGTGGCGATGGACTATGGGGTGTTGAAACTCAATGACCAGGAGCGGATACATCTGTACGGCACTCCCGGCCAAGAACGCTTCGACTTCATGTGGGACATTCTCACGGAAGGGGGCATCGGTTTGATTCTGATGCTGGACAACAGCCGCCAAGCGCCCCTCCAGGACTTAAACTTCTTTATCGATGCGTTTAAGGATTTTATCGCCAACACGGCCCTGGTGGTGGGGATTACGCGGACAGATGAGAAACGCGATCCCTATCTCAACACCTATCGCACGGCCCTGCGGACGCGCAATCTGAAAGCGCCGGTGTTTCATGTGGACGCACGGGAACGCCAAGACATCGTGATGTTGGTGCAAGCCCTTTTGTACAGCCTCGATCCAGGACTTGAAGACGAAAAATGAGCCAAATCAGACTTGACCAAGCGGCATTTATTTTGCCCACCCCCGCCGGGGCCTACCACGCCGCCTGCACGCAAACGCCTGAAGCGGCGCGGAATTTCTTGTTTGCCACCATGGGCCAGCAGAGCAGCCAGTGGGGCGACGCGGCCACGGTGCAGCGGTGGCACGGCGGCACGGCAGAAGAGGCTCTGGAACTGCTGTATCACCTGCACCAGCGCCGTTGGGTGGTGGGCGATACAAGCCAACAGCTCGCCCCCACCGGCCCGTTACCCGACATCACGACATCGCTGCTGGCGCCACTGTCCGCCGTGGGACATGCGCTGTTAGCCGATGAACAGGGGATTTACATCGCCACCGCCGGCTTTCACCACGAAACGGCGGAAGAATTGGCCGCGTTAAGCGGCGATCTACTCAATCTGCACCGCCGTCATGGCGGTCTCATCCACCACAACCTGGGGCTATCCCATCGGGGGTGGTCGTTGAGCGATGCGAGCGGCCACAGCCAACTGGGCGTGTGGCCCCTCGCCATTGATCAACTGTTATTCACTCTGGTGATTAAAGGAATGCCCTGTTTGAACCAAGCGGCCTTTCGAGATTTGGTTTGGACGCTGACCTGGCGTTACTGGCAACACTGATTCAGAACTTAATTACAAGAGGAGTCGCGTCCATGCGCGAAGAAATGTTGATGTCGGTATTGAGCGAGCTAAACGGCACGTCGGCGGATATCGAAGCGTCGTCGGTGATCTCGACGGATGGGTTAATGATGGCGGCGCTCTTGCCGGCCAGTCTCGATGAGGACCGGGTGGGGGCGATGAGTGCGGCGATGTTGTCGTTGGGCAATCGCACGTCGGTAGAACTGGGGCGGGGCCATTTAGAACAGGTGCTCGTGAAAGGCGACCGCGGCTATGTGTTGATGACCCAGGCGGGCGAAGACGCAGTGGTGGCGGTGCTCGCAAAGCCCAACGCGCGGTTAGGTTTGATTTTTCTCGATGTCAAGCGGGCAGCGGATGCCATCAGAAAGCTGATTTAGAGGAGTTGATCGAATGCGCGATATGGCAGAAGCGGATGTGGGCGATGCACCGTTCCGCGAATACACCCTGAAATATTTTGAAGGTATGACGCGGCAGGTGCTGGTAACCGAGGTGGAAACGCCCTTTCCCGACGGCAAACTCATCGTGTCTTGTACCAATCTGGTAGGCCAGATTACCCATGCGAATGCGTCGTTTGTGGAGATGTCCGGCCACGAACGGGGCGATTTAATCGACGAATACCACAGCATTTTGCGCCATCCAGACATGCCAGCCGTCGCTTTCAAAGATTTGTGGGACACGGTGGCGGCGGGCAAGAAATGGCATGGGTATGTCAAAAATCTGCGCAAAGACGGGGGGTTTTACTGGGTCTATGCGACGGTGATTCCGAATGTCCGCAGCGGCAAAATCGTGGGGTTTACCTCGGTGCGTCGCAAGCCTTCGCGGCGCAAGGTGCAAGAGGCGGCGGCGCTGTACAAAACTCTGCGAGATGTGAAATGAGCACCTATATTTTTACGGTTAGTCCGGATTTTGATCCGGAAAAAATTGCCGGCTGGTTCATCTTTAATACCTGGCTACAACGCCACTTGAATGTGCCCATTCATCTGGAAATGTTTAGCGATTTCCCGAGCCAACAGCAGGCAATTTACGAAAATCGCATCGATTTAATTTACGCCAATCCCTACGATGCCACGGTATTGGTGCGCGAAAAGGGATTTGAGCCGGTGGCACGGCCGCGGGAAAAGCAGGATGAGGCGGTCATTCTGGTGCGCGCCGATTCGCCCTTTCAGACGGTGGAAGAGTTAACGCCTGGCATTTGCGTGGCGAGCACCCTCGATCCGGATGTCAACATGATCGGCATGATGATGATCGAGCCTGCCGATATTCCGCGAGATCAGATCCATCGCGTGACGAAAGCCAACCATTTATTGGTGGCTAAATCGCTGTTGCGCGGGGAAGCCGATGTGGGATTTGTGCTGCAAGAAGCCTTCGATAACTTTTCGAAAATGCTGAAATTGCAGCTGCGGCCCCTGGTATCGAGTGGCATTCGGGATATTTCTCACGCCCTGTTGGTTGGGCCAAAGCTGCGCGACCGTAAATCCCAATTGCTCGAACAGCTCTTAAATATGCCCGATGATCCGAAAGGGCCGGGGGTTCTGGAAGGCCTCGGCTTTCGCGGATGGGAAGCCGTCGATGCCGAGGAAATGGAATTTATGATCGATTTAATGGAAACGTTGAGCGATTAGTTGCCGATGGGTCGCTATCGATTAACGGCGGCGCAATACCCGCCAGACCGTCGGTAGCAGCACCGCCGCCAGCAGAATCTTTAAGATCGTGCTGGCCCAAAACGGTGCTAGGCCATTGGCGATGGCGGCAGACACTCCGATGAGTTGGCTTAACCACAGCACGCCGAACAACAGAATGATCCCGTGACCCAGGGCCATGGCAGCGAGGGACAGGCCCCAATGGCGATCCCAGCCACGCTCCGCGAGATAGCCCATGAGGGCCGCTGCCGCCAGAAAGCCCCACAAATAGCCCGCAGTTGGGCTGGCGAAATAGGCTAAACCGCCACCGTTAGCGAAGACCGGCAGGCCCAAAGCGCCTTGTAACAGATAAAAACCCACGGTCATCGCGGCAAGGCGATAGCCAAAACCCATGCCGATAAGCAGCACCACGGCGGTCTGCATGGTGAAGGGCACCGGATAAAAGGGAATCTGCATTTTGGCTGACAGCGCGAGCACAGCAGCGCCCATCAGCATCAGCAGAACATCGCGCAACCAGCGCGTGTCAGTTGTCGGAAATAGCGTAGGAATTAACGGTAAGTGCGCGGCGGCGTTAGACATAGAAGCCTCTCTCGGCGATTAGTGGTGTTGTGGATTAAAGGTGAGATCGTGCCAATCGTCGTGGCGGATTTTCCAGAGATCCATGAGTGAGCTGGGAATTAAAATAGCGAGGCAGAGCAGCCAAAAGCCCAAATACCAGGTCCAGTCGGCGGGGAAAAAAATGCCGACGGCCACCAGCGAACCCACAATCCCGTAAAAGCGATAGGCGGCTTTCTGGGTGTAATAGCCGACTTTCGGGTTGGGATGGTGGCGGTTAATGGCGTAGATCATGATGGATAGCCCAAACCAGAAAATCAGCAGCGGAATGGGGATCAAGATGGCCACGATCGTGCCGTAGTGGAACCAACAGGCGGCGTTACGCGCTGAGGCGCCCGTCACTACGGATTCAGAATCGGTATCAGACATGAATTTGACCTTCCTCAAAGAGAAAATGAATGCGCAGGCATACTAAACGGGGGTCGGCAACCGTCAACGCTGGGGTTCAGCGGCCTTTACTTACCGATCCCCTCGCCTGGCAAGGGACATTACGACGATATTCATTCTATCTGTTCCCCGCCCAATGTCTGATATGTCGTCGTTATGTCGTGGGTGATTGTGAGCTATGCGACCGTTGCTTTGACCGTCTACCGCGCCACGCAGAGCCGTTCTATCAGATCACGCGCCCCGCAGCCATGACCGTATTTGCGCCGTTTCGCTACGAAAAGCCCGTGAACCAATGGATTCTGAAACTGAAATTTCCGCCCTATCATCGCCATCTAGGCTGGCTCTTGGGACAACTGTTGGTGGCTGAAATCGAACACCATCAGCTGGCTTTGCCGACGGCTTTGCTGCCCATTCCGCTCCACATTAATCGCCTACGTGCCCGCGGGTTTAATCAGTCTCAAGAGATCGCCAACAGCGCGAGCTATTATCTGCAACGGCCCGTGCTATCGGCGAATTATCTGCAACGGGTTAAGGATACCGAGCACAATTCCCGTCTATTAGACGCCGATAGCCGTGCTGAAAATCTTAAAGATGCCTTCCAGTTGCGCCGTCCGTTACCCCTGTCTTTAGCGCTCATCGACGACGTTTTTACGACGGGCGTCACCTTTAGATCGGTGCTCCAGGCCGTGCGCGACCAGGATGATCCCTGTGTGCTCACGGCCTGGGCGATTGCGCGCAGTCGGGGTTAAAACGAGCCGAACAGGCTTCCCAAGCCGATCAGTACAATCAACGAGAGCAATGGCCCAACCACGGCGACGATGAAAATCGTGCCGTAACTGTCTCGGTGGCTGAGACTACAGATGCTCAGAAGGGTAATCACAGCGCCGTTGTGGGGCAGTGAATCGAGCACCCCCGTCGCCACCGTGGTCACGCGGTGGAGCAGCTCTGGTGCGATGCCCAAGGCCTGGGCTTGGGTGAGATACCCTTCGCCGAGGGTCTGCAACGCAATGGTCATCCCGCCCGACGCCGAACCGGTGACTCCCGCCAAAATACTCACGGAAATCGCGAGTGAAATCAGGGGGTTACCGCCGCCGATGCCATCGACAAACTGTTCGATGAGCGCAAAGGCTGGCAATGCTGCGATGACTGCGCCAAAGCCCACCAGACTCGCCGTGTTGAAAATCGGCAGCACCGACGCATTCGCGCCGTCGTCCAGGGTTTGGCGCAGATTGGTGAGCCGCTGCCAGGTAATCGCCATCAGCCAAAGACAGGCAATGGTGAGCGATAAGATAATCGACCAAATCCCGCGCACGGCTTCGAGGGTCGTCGGCCCAAAGGGCGGCGCATTCAGATAGTCGGTGTTCATCATCGGAATCAGGTAACCACTAAACGCGTAGTTCAGAACAATCACCAGCAGAATCGGGCTAAAGGCCAATCCGAAAGACAGGGGCCGACCGACCGTCGGTGCGGGCGGCACCTGTTCCACATCAAAACCCCGTTCTGCCGTGCGTTCGCGCTCGGTTTTATCGAAGGGTTTGGGCATGTCGTTGTGGTTGCCATAGCCCTCACCAGCGGCTTTCGCCTTTGCCGCCAGCCACATGAGCAATCCCTGCCCCACGCCGAACATGACGGCGGCGGCGATGATTCCCAGGAACGGGGCGGCGAATGAGGTGGTGCCAAAAAATGGCATCGGAATCGAGTTCTGAATGGCGGGCGTGCCGGGGAGTGCGGTCATCGTGAAGGTGAACGCGCCTAGGGCAATCGTCGCTGGCATCAGACGTTTCGGAATATCGGCTTGGCGAAACAGCGCAGCCGCGATGGGATACACCGCAAATGCCACCACAAACAGCGAAACTCCGCCGTAGGTCAGCACAGCGCAGGCCAGAACCACGGCCAAAATCGCTTGATCTTCGCCAAGCTGGGCCACGATGCCCTTGGCGATGGCGTCCGCCGCGCCGCTATCGTCCATCAGCTTTCCGAAAATCGCCCCCAACAGAAACAGGGGAAAAAATTGCACGATAAAACTGCCCACCGATCCCATAAAAATCTGCGTGTAGGTGGCGAGTAACGGGGTGCCCGTGGCGAAGGCGGCGGCAACTAACGCCATCACCGGCCCGAGCAACAACACGCTCACTCCGCGATAAGCCAGGTAAATTAACAGGCCCAGCGCGACAAATACGCCCAACAGCTCAGTCATAACTTGCTCTCTTTATTGACGCCAATCGGTCGGAAACTTTCTGAAGAGGGGCAATCAATTTTGAAACTGCTGCGCTGTCCCACGTCGTCCCAATGCTCGTTGAGCCATTCTTCCGTGCGCTTGCGGCCCAAATCCCGCAGATAAATCAGATAATCCCATTCGGCGTTCAATTTGCTCGACGCCTGAAGCGCCAGCAGATCCACATCGCCATGGATGCAATGGAGTCGCATGTCCCGATAGCGCTCGTCTTCAATTCCCGTGCGCGTGACGAATTCTTTGAAGAGCGACAACGACCGTAACTCCTTGATGAGACTGGAGTTAAAGGTGATTTCGTTGAGGCGATTGATGATTTCTCGGGCCGTGCGTGGAATCTCTCGTCGTTCGATGGGATTGATCTGAATTAACAGCATGTCTCGCGAATCGCAGCCATCGACCAGCGGAAACAGCGCCGGATTACCCACATAACCGCCGTCCCAGTAGGCGTCGCCGTCGATCTCTACGGCCTGATACATGAAAGGCAGCGCCGCCGATGCCATCACCGCATCTGCGGTGAGCTGGTTGCCGTGGAAAATCTTGGGGCGGCCCGTGCGCACATTGGTCGCCGTCACGAACACCGATAATTTGCTGCATCGGTGCACGCGGTCGAAATCCACCTGCTTGGCGAGCAGATCCCGCAGGGGATTCAGATTGAGCGGATTGAGTTCGTAGGGCGATAGCATCCGCGACAGTTGGTCGAAAAACAGGAAGCTCGGCGAATTATCCAGGCCCCAGTTGCCGGTCAGTTTCGCCCAGAAATCCCGTTGAATCGGGCTGTTTTTGCCCGCGTCGCTGACGGCTTTCCAGAAATTATGGAGGGATTCACGGGCGGCGGACGGGCCACCGAGTTCCAGACCGTCGGCGAGCACCACCGCGTTCATGGCGCCCGCACTCGTGCCGCTGATGGCCTCGATGTGTAGATCGGGGAGTTCCAAGAGGCGGTCAAGTACCCCCCAGGTAAACGCCCCGTGGGCCCCCCCGCCCTGGAGGGCGAGTTCTAGCAGTTTTGGCGATTGGGTCATGGTGAATAGTCCGAGATTAGCCTGGAGGCCACATCATCTGTCGACCGCCCAGAAGATGCAGATGAATGTGGTACACGTGCTGGCCGCCATGCTGATTGCAATTCATCACGACGCGATAGCCATTATCGCCGATCCCTTCCTGTTCGGCGATTTTCTGGGCCGCGAGAAATAGTTCACCGATGAGCTGCGCGTCGCTTTCGGCAATCGCGTTAATCGTCGGAATAAACTTTTTCGGAATGATGAGCACGTGGGTGGGGGCTTGGGGACTGATGTCTCTAAAAGCGAGCACCGTGTCCGTTTCGTAGACGATCGTCGCTGGAATTTCTCGGCGAATGATCTTGCTGAAAATCGTTTCAGACATCTGAAATCTCCAAGTTGAGGAAAACGGACAGAGAACAGCAGGGGAAATCGCCTGTTACAACCGAAACTGCCGACGACCTGAAAAGGCATGGGCGAGGGTGGATTGATCGGTGTATTCGAGTTCGCCTCCCAAAGGGACCCCATGGGCAATCCGCGTGAGCGCTACCCCGCTTTGTTGGGCGAGTTCTGCTAAGTAATAGGCGGTCGCTTCCCCCTCTACTGTGGGATTGGTCGCCAAAATCAGCTCTTTCACCTCGCCAGTGGCGAGTCGTTCTTCGAGTAGATCGAGACCCAACTGGGTTGGCCCCAGACCATCGAGGGGCGACAAGCGGCCTAACAGCACGAAGTACCGCCCGCGATACCCGACCGCCTGTTCTAACGCGAGGACATCGGCGGGCGTTTCGACGACGCACAGGGTCTGAATGTCGCGTCTTTCATCGCTACAGATGGCGCAGACATCGTCTTCGGTGAGGTTGCGACAGAGCCGACAATGGCCCATGCGTTCGAGGGCTTGGGCGAGTACATCGGCAAGCCGTTGGGCGCCGTCGCGATTGCGTTCTAGTAGATGTAACGCCATGCGCTGGGCGGTTTTTGGCCCCACGCTGGGTAAGCAGCGCAGTGCGGTGACCAACTGCCCAAAGAGGGTGGACATTAACCGCGCACCGCGAGCCAGCAGAATCGAGACATCAGCAGCGCGATCAGAACGGCAGCTTCATGCCACCTGGCAGATTCATCCCCGCAGTCATGCCGGAATAGCGCTCCTGGGTGAGCTGTTCCACCTTGCGCACCGCGTCGTTGATCGCCGCAGCGACCAAGTCTTCCAACATGTCCTTGTCATCTTTTAAGAGCGTGTCGTCGATTTCAATTCGGCGCGCCGCGTGGCGACCGGTCATGGTGACTTTCACCAAACCGCCGCCCGCCTCGCCGACGACTTCCAGATTCGCCAACTCTTCCTGCGCCTTCTGCAAGTTCTCTTGCATCTTCTGCGCTTGCTTCATCAGATTGCCTATACCGCCTTTCATCATCGCCGTTACACCTGTATCAGAAGGAAAAATTGCCGCGCCGCAGAGTTTAAGAGGCGTCAGAAGCGGTGCTGGGTTTGATCGACGTCAGGTCGAGCACCGCCCCCAGCTGATTCTGTAACTCTTGCACCACGGGATCGTTCAATAACACAGCTTGCAATTCTGCCATCTGGGGATCGACGGCGGGCGACGGCACAACCGCCAGCGGCTTGGCGGGTTCAGCGGTCGCTTTGGGCGTGGGGCGCGGCGGCGAGACGGTGGGCGTGGATGAAGACGGTCGCGGCCCCCCCGGCGGCGTTGTGGGCATGGATGCCGGGGCGGCGACGGCGGGCGGCGGCGTGCTCAGTTCGAGGGGACAAAAATGCAGCATCCGCAACAGCGCCATCTCGAAGCCGCTGCGGGGCGACAAAGCCCAGGTGATCTCCCGCCGCGAAGTTAAGGCGATCTGATAAGCCAGCTGCACGTCTTCAGGCGAAAAGCGGTCCCGCAACGCCAATAGATGAGCGTCCACTTCAGCAGCCCGTGCGGGCACAAGCTGCGCCACGGCTAACTGTTGCAGCAACTCGGCGAGTTCTCCCAACAACATCTGATAATCCGGCGCGAGTTGATCTAATTCGGCCACCTGCGCCAGCAACGCGGCACCGTCCTTCGCGGCCAACGCAGTTAACAACGTCAATAGCCGTCGTTGATCTACGCGCCCCAGCAATTGGGTGACTTCATCGGCGCGTAAACAGTCGCCGCCGTAAGCCCGCGCCTGGTCGAGCAGACTGAGCGCATCGCGCAGACTGCCATCGCCCGCCTGGGCCACGAGCTGCAAGGCAGCTTCTTCAGCTTCGATGCCCTCGGCGTCGGCGATTTTTCGCAGATGACCAGCGATGAGGGCCTCGGGAACCCGACGCAGATGAAATTGCAGGCAGCGCGACAGCACCGTGGGCGGCACTTTCTGCGGATCGGTGGTGGCAAGCAGAAACTGCACATGGGACGGGGGTTCTTCGAGGGTTTTCAGCAGCGCGTTAAAGCTGCTTTTCGAGAACATATGCACCTCGTCGATGAGATACACCTTGGTGCGACCCTGGCTCGGACGGTATTGCACGTTGTCCAGCAGCTCGCGGGTGTCATCGACGCCCGTGCGGGAGGCCGCATCGACCTCGATCAGATCGACAAAACGGCCTTCATCCACCGCCGTGCAGACGCGACAGACGCCACAAGGCTCGGGCGTTACCCCGGTTTCGCAGTTCAACGCCTTAGCCACCAGCCGCGACAGCGTGGTTTTACCCACGCCGCGGGTGCCGGTAAACAACAGCGCCTGGTGAAGCTGTTGTTTGGCGAGGGCGTGGTGCAGGGCGCGGACGACATGGGTTTGGCCGACGAGTTCGCTAAAGCGTTTGGGGCGATAAGCGCGGGCAAGGACGCGATGGGTCATGGTCAGCTCGTCGGGAGAAAGCGGGTGATGCCCCCCGCCCGCCACACCACGGCACCCGACATCACCGCTACCGTTGCTCCCTTCCGGGCCTGGCGGGGTTCACGGCTATTCGCTGCGCGGGGGCTGACGAGGAACACCATTGAAAGAGGAAAATCGTCTCGCGAACGGGCTAAAATGGCGTCAACTTCCAGCGTTAAGTTGTTTGCTTAACCTTGAGGGCCGTGCATTCTGCATTTTGGACAGTCATCATGCAATGTCTTTGCTTCATACTCTGAAAGTTCCCCCAAATTACGAGATTTTTCATGGTTAATACAAAGTTCACCACCCTGGTTCTTGCAGGCGATCGCGGCCCTCACGACCCCGTTGCGCAAGCGACACGCGCCCCGTGTAAAGCACTGTCCAAAGTGGCGGGGCGACCGATGGTGTTGCGGGTTTTAGACACTTTGGAACGTTCACAAGGCATTGGTGCACAGATTCTTTGCGGCCCTCGTCGCGAATATCTCGACACCTGTCCAGAATTAACTCAACGACTTCACGATGGTCCATTGAAATGGTTATCGCCCCGTGAATCGCCAAGTTTGTCAGCCGCAGCGGCGCTTGAAATGGTCGGTCGTAACCAACCTGTTTTGATTACAACGGCAGATCATGTATTGCTCACACCCATTATTATCGAGCATTTTCTGCAAGTTGCACGCTCCACTGAAGCAGATGTACTCGTTGGGCTGGCGCGCTACGAGCAGGTTCAAGCGGCCTTCCCCAACACCAAACGAACTGTCTTAAAATTTCGCGATGTTCACTGTTGTACTTGCAATTTATTTGGATTACAGACCGATGCAGGAAGAAGTATTTTGCCTTTCTGGCGACAAATCGAACAGGAACGAAAATCGCCGATTAAGATGCTAGGTTTATTGGGTGCGGGGACGGCGTTGCGCTATCGACTGGGCTGGCTCAACCTCAGCGATGCGCTAAACGAGCTGGGTAAACGCCTCAATCTCCAAATCAAACCCGTCTGGTTACCCTTTGCCGACGCAGCCATCGACGTCGACAGCGTGGAAGATTTGGCCCTAGCCGAAATGCGGTTGCGTCAATAACGATGTCTCGATTACGCCGCTATCTTCTTGCAGAGATTTACCAACCTCTGTTCGCCGTAGCGGGATTCCTGCTGTTAATTTTCTTGGGATACAACGCGGCAGGCTACCTCGTTGATGCCTCTAAAGGCTTGATTTCACTAGATTTAGTACTCACGCTCGTTGGCCTACGCACCTTAGTTGCTTTTGAAACCCTGTTGCCGATTACCTTTTACTTTTCCATTGTTTTGGGACTTGGGCGTCTCTACAGTGAAAATGAGATGTCTGCAATCACCGCTGTTGGGGTTTCAGAACAGCAAATAATTTTACAAATCATGTGGTTAGCACTCCCCATCGCGCTCCTCGTTGGCGTGTTGTCTATGGTGATGCGCCCTTGGGCCTATGGGCATAGTCAGGTTTTGCGAAACTTAGCCCTTGCAGAAATCGATCTAAACGCTTTAGAACCCAACCGTTTTCACGGTAGCCGCGATGGTCAACAGGTCTTTTTTGCCGAAATGATTGATCGCGATCAGAAAATGACTAACCCTTTGATTAAGAATGAAAATTCCCAAGCTATCCAGCTAATCATCGCGTATGAAGCGACACGCCTGCGCTCTTTAGCAAATTCGGATCTGCAACTTCAATTCAATCAAAGCCGTTTGTATCAACTTGATTTAATTGGAGAACGCGATTTTATTGCAGAAATCGACAAGCTGATTTTGCACTTACCTACAGATAATCATCGTCGCATGGGACAAGATCGGAAAGCCGCAGCAACTTGATAAAAAGTATGCAGGAGTATGAAAAAACCTTA
>DAIUCA010000049.1:0-15108 GCA_036846405.1 Candidatus Competibacteraceae bacterium | reverse complement strand
CAACTTGCCCGCCGAGGCTTCGTAAATCCGCCCGTCAAACCGCAACGCCGCCCAATCCAGGCCCAGATGCCGCCACACGATCTCCGCCGTTTCCGTGGTGCGTCGGGCTGGCGAACACAGGGCGGCTTCGGGCAAAAACCCCTGTTCCATCAACCAATTGGCTTGGGATAACGCGGTGCGCTGACCGTCGGCGCTAAGGGGACGATCGGCATCTGATTGATGGGCGATCGCAGGGTGAGCGTGGGCGTGGCGCATCAAAATTAAATGGCGCGGCATAGATGATTCCTCGGGGTTTGGGGAGGGTTATCGACAACGGTAGTCGCCCTCGATTAATGACGAGGAGGCGCCGACAGGCACTAACGGTTGTTAGCATTAAAGCCAGGTCAATCCACTATCGAGGAGTCGGGAACATGTGGTCACTGATGTCGTTGAATACCACCGCGCTGGCGGTAGGTGCGCCCTTCGTGGTTGCCGTCGGGCTTTGGCAATTCGAGGCCCATCATCCGTTGTATTTCGTCGGGTTACAGGCCATCGGCGCGGCGCTGTTGCTGGGGCTGTGGGCGGGTGGGCGCGGGCCGCTCCAGCAGTTTTGCCAGCGGGTTGAAGACCGACTTGGCACTGTCGACCGCGCATCGACCGCGTTGCCGCTGGATCGGCTGTGGCGCCAATTGGACGCGGCATTGCCCTCGACGGCGACGCCCGCCCGTCGTCACGACGCCAATCTCTGGGCCGAGGATCCGATGCTCCATCACGTGCTGAATCACCTCAGCACCAGCGTCATGTTGGCGGACGAGCAGGGCACCGTGCGCTTCATCAACCACACGGCGGCGCGGGTGTTTGGGGCGATGGAAAGCGAACTCAATCGCCAATTGGGCGGCTTTCAAGCCCATCGCATCGTGGGCCAATCGTTTGATCGCTTTCACCGCAATGCCGACGGACTGCACCAGCTCGTGGCCAATCTGCATGGGGTGCATCGGGGCAAGGTGGTATTGGGCAAATCCAATTTTGAGATCGTGGTGGGGCCGTTGAGCCATAACGGCCAGCGTCTGGGGACCGTGTTGGAGTGGGTAGATCACACCCTGCGCGACACCTTGGGCACGGCGCTCCACAACACGAGCGACCTTTCCCGCGCGGCCCAAAGCAACGCCAACGCGGCGGTCACGGCGAATCAACTCGCCAAACACGCCACGACCCAGGCCAATGAGGGCGTCCAGGTGCTGGCGTCGGCGGCCCAGACCATGGACGCCATTTCCCATTCGAGTCGTGAGGTGGCCGCGATCACCGAGAAAATCGACGCGATTGCCCTGCGTACCAAGCTGTTGGCGCTCAATGCGGCGGTGGAAGCGGCCCGCACCGGCGAACACGGTCGCGGCTTTGCGGTGGTGGCGAGCGAAGTGGGGGCCTTGGCCCAGCAATCGACTCAGGCGGCAAAGGAAATCCGTCAAATCGTCGGCGAAAGCCTGCGGCTGAGCCGAGACGGGAACCAGTGGGTTGCCCATTCCGACGAGGTGCTCAAGAAGATTTTGCAGGCGGTGCAGGAATTGAGCGGCACGGTGGGCACGATTGCGGGGGATAGCGAACAGCAGCTCACCGGCATCGCCGAGGTGCATCAGATCATCGACAAGGTGAGCGATTTACTGGCGAAACGGGCTTAGGAACGCCGCATCTGCACCAAATGCCGTTGCGCGGTGAGTTGCGGGACGGCGATGGGCGTCACCGCGAGCTTCCAGGGGGCGGCGCGAAAGGCCGCCGATTGCTGTAATTCGGTTAATTCGGTTTCGGGATATTGGCCTTTCATGGCGTACAGCCGCGTCGCCCGCCCATGGGTCATTTCAAAAAATGCCGTTAATCCGCTCAATGCGCGGCAAATGGCGGCATCAAAAGCCTCGGTAATGGCTTCGCCCCGTTGATGTAATACGCGAACATTTTTTAAGCCTAATTCGAGTGCCGCCTGCTGCATGAATAACACGCGCTTTTGGCTGGCATCGATCAAGGTAAATTGCCAGGTGGGCTGCGCGATCGCGAGGGGGATGCCCGGCAGCCCCGCGCCACTGCCCACATCGAGCCAGGTTTTGCCTTCGAGATGAGGCAAAATAGCCAGTGAATCAAGCACATGGAGTGGAATCATCTCGCCAATCTCGCGCACGGCGGTGAGGTTATGAACGCGGTTCCAACGGTGTAATAACGCCAAATAAGCCGCTAATGACGGCGCTAATGACGGGGCTAATGGCAATTCGGCCAAGCCGCTTTCTAATTGCGCGTAATCCGTCGCAGAAATGGGCCGAGTCATGGGCTAATGAATCCCTTGGGAATGAAGCCAATGGGTTATGGCCAATGCGTCGCCCCGAAAAATCACCCGCTGGGCTTTTTGGGCTAATTGGTAGTCGTACATCGGGTCGTAATACTCGACTAAAAGGCGGTGAATTAATGGGCGATAGCCGGCTAATTCGGCCGCCCGTTCGTGGGCGGTAATGGCCTCGTCGAGTTGGCCCCGGAGCTGTTGGTAACGCAGGCCGCCCAAACGCCGCGCGATCCGCTGCAAGCTGTCTCGTAGATGTTGGGCAAACCGCAAAAACCCCGCTTCTGGGCCGAAAATCGCCTGAAATTCCGCCAAAGCGTCCACGACGTATTCCTGGAGACTGAAGTCGATGCGCGCGGCCAAGTCGGCCTCTAACACCACCACCGGACTGCGACTGAGCGCGTGAAACAGGCCATCGGGCAGAGACAGCCGCCCGATGAGTCGGCTCTCGTCCTCCACCACCCGCACCGAGGCCGATGACTGCACTAGGGCGATGGCCAGGTGGTTTTCAAAGTGAATCTGGGTGGGTTGCTTGGTGGCGCGGCTGCCGAAGCCCGAGCCGCGATGGTGGGCCAGATGCTCTAGGTCGATGGCCGCACTCAACCGCCGCAACAACCGTGTTTTACCGCTTCCCGTGCGCCCGCTTAACACCAGAAATTGAGTGGGTTCACAGCGGGCGATGAGGTCCAACGCTGCGCGCCGTAAGCCTTTGTATCCCCAACGAATTCGGCGCACGACCACGCCCGCCTCGGCGAGCATTTCTTGCACAAGGCGAGACCGCAGACCGCCCCGCCAGCAGTAGAGATAGGCAGTGGGTTCGCGGCGGGCGAAGTCGGCCCACAACACCACTCGCCGCGCTCTTTCAGCCACCGACACCAGGCGATAGCCCAAATCCAAGGCCGCCGCCTGGCCGTGGTGCTTGTAACAGGTGCCCACCTTGGCCCGTTCATCGTCCGTGAGCAGCGGCAGATTCACCGCGTGGGGAAACGCGCCTTGGGCAAATTCCAACGGCGCCCGCACGTCCAGAAACGGCGGGTTTTCCCGCAAAATCGCGGTTAAATCGGCCACTTCGGGCAGGGCGACGACGGTCACAGCAGCGTGACCAGGGCGAGGGCCAAACAAGACCCGACGCCGACGGTGAGATACAGCCGCAGCAGCAAATACCAGGGGGGAATGCCGTGAAAGATGCCGCCCTGTTCGGCGCCGTATTGGGTGGAGAAGCCCAGCAGCAGTAAGCCCACGCCCCAGGTGGGCGGCAGCGATAGGGCAATCCATGCCAACAGCGCGGGAATCACCGACAAAATCAGCACCCGCCACTGTTGGGTCGCGTCGCTGTGACCCAAGCCCACGCCCCAATGCACTGCGCCGACAAAGCTCAAAATCACCGCGCCATAGTGGTGCAGCCCCTGCCACGCGAGCTGTTTCACCACCGGGGTGGGTTGCAGCCACAACACCGTGGTCGCCACCGCAAAGGGAATGAGGCCGCCTAACCCTAACCACAGGGCCGGCGCGGGGATGTTCATAGGGCGTCCTCAATGGCGCGAATCAGCGCCGGCGCGTCGGGACGCACGGCGGTGGCAAAGCTCGTGACCTTGCCCTCCCGATCCACCAGGTATTTGTGGAAATTCCACCCCGGGGCTTTACCCGTTTGGGCCGCGAGGGCGCGAAACAGCGGATGGGCGTTTTGGCCGGTGACCGTGGTTTTTTCGTACATCGGGAAGCTCACGCCGAAGTTGCGCTCGCAAAACTCGGCGATGCTCGATTCATCGCGCATTTCTTGAAAGAAATCCCCCGACGGGAAGCCCACCACGGTGAAGCCCCGAGCGCGGTATCGCTGATAAATCGTCTCGAGCTGCTTGTACTGGGGGGTGTAACCGCAATAACTCGCGGTGTTCACCACGAGGACGACTTGGCCGCGATAACGGCACAGCGATTCGGCCTGTTCGCCCACGAGGGGACGGGCCTGGTGTTGCCACAGATCGCCGCAGCTGGCGGCGTCTTCGCCGTGGGCCGCGTGCAATGCAAAGGTCAAGCAAAGGGCATAACGCCACATGGTCTGGCTCCTAACGCGTTGGGGAATCGCCCGATGCGGGCGACGGACCCGCGTTCTGACAGCCGCACAACGGGATTACGGCGCGATGCACGCGGCGTTAATCAAACCCACACACAGGGACAGCACCCCAAGCAACAGGCCGTGGGCCACGCAGCCCCGTTCGATAGACCCCGCCAAATCGGGCAGCAGGCGACTCGCCGCCCCATACACCAGCACCTGCACGATGAGGGCGATAACGCCCCACAAGACCAGATCCGCCAGGGTCAAGCTGTGGATCACCACGCTCGCGAGCACCAGGGCATAGCCCAGCAGGGCACCGCTCAAGCTCACCGCCGCCGCCACATTGCCGGCGCGAATCAGCGTGATTTCCGGATAGGGGGTCACCCAGAGGTAAATGGATTTGAAAACGCTAAACAGCCCCAGGGAAACCAGGAAAAACGCCAAGAAATTCGGCACATTTTGCAGGGACGAGAACGCGGCAATCAGTTCATTCATGGGGATCACTCGAAGTAATGGGGGACAAAGCGGCTGGTGTTGCGGGTGATGAGCTGGCGGTCTTCCCGCAGCCCCAAGCCGACGGCCTTCCCGCCCACCATCCACACGCCGCACACGGGAAAATGGCCGTCAAAGTTCGGCAGCGGCTGCCATTGTTGGTAAATGCGACCGCCGCCGTCTTCGTCACAAGGGGTGACCATCGCGGGCGCGAGATCGGGCTGCCAGCCCTGGGGCCATGCCGCCAATCCCGCCCCTTCGCGGCTAAAAAAGGATTTTTGAATTAATGGTTTACCGCGATGGATTCGGGGATCGGGCGTGAACACGGCGGGCAGCAAATGGGGATGGTCGGGAAACCATTCCCACAGCAGGGCCAGCAGCGCTTTGTTGCTCAAAATCATTTTCCACGGCGGTTCGCCCACCCGCAGCGATCCCCGAACCAGCTGGTCGGCAAGCAACTCGCCAAAGGGTTCGCGCACCAGCCATTCCCAGGGGTAGAGCTTGCACAGGCCGTAAATCGGTTGGTTGTCGGCGTCCACAAAACCCGTCTCGGTCCAACCGAGCTGCTGAATGTCCACCACCTGGGCCGAATACCCGGCGAGTTGGGCGGTTTCCGCGAGATACAACAGGGTGTGATGGTCTTCGGTGGCGTCGAGGGCCGTGGTGAAGTGGAGCGGCGCCTCGGCCGGCAGCCGCCATTGGGGCCGCAAGGTGCGCCAGCGGTCGATGAGCGCCTCGTGAAGCCCATTGAATTGATCTGCGTGGGGATAAACATCGTTAAGCCAATGCCACTGGGCCACGCTCGCCTCCATGAGGGCGGTGGGCGTGTCGGCGTTGTATTCCAGCAGTTTGGGCGGCGACTGGCCGTCGTACATCAAATCAAAGCGCCCAAATAACGCGCCCTCGTGCTGTTCCCACGACTGGCGAATGGCCTGGTGCCAGGCCGTCGGAATGGCGAGATCGGCCCAGCGGTGCTCGGCGATCACCCGCGCCACCGCCTGCAAGCACAGGTCGTGGAGCAGGGTGGCCGCGTCGTCCAAAGCGTCGATTTGTGCGGCGTTAAAGCGATAACAGACGGATTCGTCCCAGTAATCGGCGTGATAGACCAGCCCCAATTCGTTGAGCTGGGCAGCGGCGTGGGGGCGCGGCACCAGGGTTTGGCGGATCACGCCGCGTTCAGCCCAGGCTAAAGCCGCTGCGGGCCGTGCTGCCAAAGCCGCCCCGTTGGACAACCAAGGGCCGCGTTGCCGTACTGCCCACATGGCTCACTGCTGGGCCGACCGCGCGGACATTCACGCCGGGGCGACGCTCCCAATCAGCGGTGTATCGCGACAGGCCGCTCAACCCGCCCAGGCCGCCCACACCACCGCCGCCCCCCACGGTCGGCACGGTCCCGGGCGTCACCACCCCATGGCGATAACAGGTTTCTTGGGCGAAGGCGGCGCAGTTGGCCGCGCCCCAATCGCTAAAACAGCGTTCGGGAATCTGATAACAGTGGCGCACCACCTGGCCGTTGCGATGGGCAGGCGACGGCGGTGCCAGGTGCGCCTCCCGCAGGGGGCTGTAGGAAAATCCCTGTTTATTCAAACAGTTGCCATCGCCCCACACCTGAGCGCAGGCGATGGCCGTGGGGTAGGCGTAGTGGACTTGGGCGGGCTCGTTGGCGCGGGGCCAGGCGACATACGCCATCACGGCCACCGCACCGGCGGCGAGCCACTGATTGCGCAGTTCGTGGTTGCGGGTGGGGGGCACGAGGGCGCGGCGGGTCGTGGACACGGGCGGCGCGGTGACCTCGACGGGCGGTTCCTTGGGCAACTGATTCAAATCCACGCCAAACCGCCGCGACAGGGCTGTCAAGCCGTCGGTCAACCCCTCGGCGAGTACCTCCACGCGCCATTGGTCGTCGGCACGGAGTAGACGGCCCAAGAGCATGGCCCGCATCGGATAGAGCGCCGGCGGCACGGTCGCCACTAAAATCACCTTCACGCCCCGCAAAAAGCGCCATTCCAAGGCAGCGAGTTGGGTGAGATCGGCGGCGGGCACGCGGTTAGGCGGCAAATACACCGCGACATACACGGCGGCGGCGGTGGGCGACGCGGCGAGGGCGGTCAAATCCATCTCGTACAGCACGCTGTTGTCGGCGGGTGGCCGACGAGTCAACCCCACCGGACGACACATTTGATCTTGGTTATCCACGCAAAACGCCAGCACCCGCACCCAGGGCGCCGCCGTGCCCGACCACCGCACGGCAGCAATGAGCGCCTGTTGATCCAGGTAATACCGTCCACCCACGCCGAGTTTGGTCATCGCGCTGTCCCCTGTGGCCTCAGCTGTACCAGTCGGTTAGGCCGTAAAACGGCTCGACAAACACCGTGTCGCCGACTTCGACGGTCTGCTGTTCCTCGGCGAGGATGATGAAACAGTTGGCGTGGCTCATGGAACGCAGGATGCCGGAGCCTTGGTCGCTGGTGGCGCTCGTGACCCGCAGCTGGCCGTCGGCGTCGTGAAATAACTTGCCCCGCTGAAATTCCCGCCGCCCGGGCCGTTTGCGCAGGCGCGTCGCACTGGTGACGGCAAACCGCATGGATTCGCCGACGGTTTCGCCACTCAACCGCCGCAGGGCGGGCTGCACAAATTGATAAAACCCCGCCATCACGGCCACCGGATTGCCGGGCAACCCGAAAAACAGCGCGTCGGCGACCCGTCCAAAGGCCAGGGGCCGCCCGGGCTTCATGGCGATTTGCCACAAATTGACCTCGCCGATCTGGCCCACGGCGGCTTTCACAAAATCCGCATCCCCCACGGAGACGCCACCGGACGTAATCACCACGTCGGCGATGGCGGCGGCGTCGCGGAGTGCGGTTTGGAGCACCGCGAGATCGTCGCGCACCACGCCCAGGTCGAGGGCCTCCACGCCGAGCTGCTGCAACATGCCAAAGAGGGTGTAGCGATTGCTGTCGTAGATGGCACCTGGGGTGAGGGCTTCCCCAATGGAGCGCAGCTCGTCGCCGGTAGAGAAAAACGCCACGCGCACTCGGCGAAACACGCGGACTTCGCTGTAGCCCAGGGAGGCGATTAATCCCAAATCGGCCGGGGTAAGCCGACGGCCAGGCGAGAGCACGGTGGCGTGGGCAGCCAGGTCTTCTCCGACGTAACGCACGTTGTCGCCGCGCTTGGCGGGGGCCGCAAAGGAGATGACGTCGCCGTCGATTTGAATGTCTTCCTGCATGACGACCGTGTCGGCCCCAGCGGGCAGCGGGGCGCCGGTGGTGATGCGCAGGGTGTGGCCTGGCGACAACACAGCGTCGCCCGCATCGCCGGCGAGGACGCGGCCTTGTCGCGGCAAAGCGACCGCAGCCACCACATCGGCGGCGCGAATGGCGTACCCATCCACGGCGGAATTGTCGTGGGGCGGCACCGCGAAGGGCGCCACGATGGGGGCGGCGAGCACCTGGCCGAGGCTGTCCCGCAGGGGCCGACATACGGTGTGGGGCACGGGGCGAATGAGCTGTTGAATCGCGTCGAGGGCTTCGTCTACGCGGCGGTTATTCGGTGCACGGTCGCAGCAATCGGACATGACGGTAAAAACTCTTAGCGAAGGGAAATAGGGACGGCTTAAGAACGCTGGAGCGCGTGGATGAGATGATCTTCTAACATCATGCGCTCGGCGAAGCGCTCGCCCACGTGGGACAGCGCCGTCGGCAGCGCCTCTAGGGTGAGGGGTTCGTCTAAATCGTCTAAGCGGTCGGCGGCGTCTAACAGTTGTTGAGTGGTGGCATCGAGGGCGGTGTATTCCGCCTGTAACCGCTTGTAGAGCGCGGGACGCGGACGGCCTTCCTCGTCGCGGGCCAGGCTCTCGTACACCTCGAAATGGCCAAGAGCCAGGTAATCGGTGAGGCGCTGGGCGAAATGGGCCAAACGTTCTGATAGGCCCAGGTCAGCCGCGTCGCCATTCGCGGGCAATTGGGCCAAGTGGTGATAAAGCACGAGCACGTGTTGCCGCTCGTGCAGCAGTTTGGCGAGTAGGTCGGGGAGGGCTTTGCTGGCGCTGGTGTTCATTTTCATGGCCTCAATGGGTGCGTGGACTGTGATAACCCCCCCGCTGAAGCAACGCAATGACACTGCGCAATGACGCAATGACGGTCGCAAACCCCGCGATTGGTGCCGCTCACCCCTCGTTATCCGCCGAGGGCAAGGCGGGTTTTTGCTGCAACGCTCGGGCGTATAAGCCGTTGCGGGGCTTGTGGGTAATGTCAGCCGCCAGGTTCACCGCCTGTTTTAGCGGCAATGCGGTCAGCAGCAATCCCAAAATACGGTCGGTTTCGGCATCGAGTTCTGCATCCACGGGCGGGGCGCCGTCCACCAACAGCACGAATTCGCCCCGTTGACGGGCCGAGTCGGCGAATTCGCAGGCGAGGGTGGCTAAGTCGCTATGGCGAATCTCTTCAAAGGTCTTAGTGAGTTCGCGACACACGGTTGCCGCCCGCGCCGCCCCAAAACAGGCGACACAGTCTGCGAGGGTATCGGCGATGCGGTGGGGCGCTTCGAGAAAGATCAAGGTGCGCGGCTCGTGGATTAACGATTCGAGCTGTCGCCGCCGCGCCGCGGTTTTGGACGGCAAAAAGCCCTCGAAGGCAAAGCGCACCGCCGACAGTCCCGACACGGAGAGGGCCGCAATCACGCTGCTGGCGCCGGGAATCGGGCTCACGCGCAGCCCCGCCGCGAGGGCCATCCGCACCAAATAGAAACCGGGATCGCTGATGAGCGGCGTGCCGGCGTCGCTGATGAGCGCCACCGACTCGCCCGCCTGCAATTGGGCCAGCAGCGCCGGTGTAGCGGTGCGCTCGTTATGGTCGTGGAGCGCCACCAGGGGCCGTTGAATGCCGTAAGCCGTCAACAATCGTTGACTATGGCGGGTGTCTTCGGCGGCGATCACTGCCACGGTCTGCAACACGGTGCGCGCCCGTTCGCTCCAGTCGGCCAGATGGCCAATCGGCGTTGCCACCACATACAGCGTGCCCACCCGCCCGTTTTCATTCACATCGTTACTGGTCACGCGAACCCATGCCCCGTCGAAAAGCCGCCCACTCTACGCCATCGCCCAGCGCCCCACGGTCCACCACCCAGCGGGGCCGCGATGCGGAAGATCGCGCCTTGTTATTTCTGCAAAATCAAGGGCTTACCCTCGTCGCTCGCAATGTGCGCGGGGGCGGGGGCGAGTTGGATTTAGTGATGCAGCAGGGGGAATGGCTGGTGTTTGTGGAAGTGCGCTCGCGGCGGTGCAGCGACCATGGCTCGGCGGCGGCGACGGTTTCAGCCGCAAAACAGCGCCGTTTGCTACAAGCGGCTGCGCATTTTTTGCAGACCTGGCCGTCGCCCTTGCCGCCCTGTCGGTTCGACGTGATGGCCTTCGATCAACATGAAATTTCGTGGATTTGTCATGCGTTTGAAGCCGAATAAAGTGGCCGCAATCCTGGGGTGTTTACTGACAACCCTGGCATTGCAGGGCTGTGTAGGCGCCCTGTTGGCGGGTGGGGCCTTAATGGGGGCGGTGGTCTACAACGACCGTCGGGACACGGCCGTGATTGCATCCGACAAAAGTCTGGAGTTTGGCATCGCCCGCGACATCAACGACCGCTATCGCGCCGATCCTTATGTCCAGGTGTATGTGAACAGTTTTAACAATCAGGTGCTGCTCACGGGTCAGGTGGTTTCGGCGGAGATGCGCGAGGACCTGGAAGCCCTCGCCCAAGCCCGTCCGCCCACGCGCCAGGTGTTTAACGAACTTTTCGTCGCCCCGCCCCTAGACCAGGCCGCCCAGAACGGCGACACCTATCTCACGGCGGCGGTGCGCACGGCGTTGGTGGGCGTGTTTGATTTGCCGGACTTCGATCCCACGCGGGTCAAAATCACCACCAATCGGGGCGTGGTGTACCTCATGGGAATACTCACGCCGGTGGAAGCCGAGCGCGTCGTCCGTCAGGTGCGCACGGTGCGCGGTGTCCAGGGGGTGGTAACGCTATTTGAATATGTGGAAAGCGATGGCCGCACCCCCATGCCGTCATCGGTGGTGGATCGGGGTTCCAGCCGCTAATCCGCAGCGGCCTGCCGCACCATCAGCGCGCGGATAACCGTCGCACACGAGCGGCGATGGATGGGACAGGGGCCGTAATCCCACAGGGCATCCCGATGGGCCATTGTGGGATAGCCCTTGTGCACCGCGAAGCCGTACTGGGGATACTGGGCGTCCTGCTGAATCATCCAGTCATCCCGATACACCTTGGCCAAAATCGACGCGGCACTAATCGCCGGCACGGTGCGGTCGCCCTTGACTATGGCGCGGGTGGGCACCGTGAAGGCGGGTGGATCGTTGCCATCGACCCAAACGGCGGTCGGCGTCACTGCGAGTTGAGCCACTGCGTCCCGCATGGCCTTAAGGGTCGCTTGGCGGATGTTGATCCGATCCACCTCTTGCGCACTCACCGCCGCAATGGCCCACGCCATGGCCCGCTCCCGAATGATCGCCGCCAAGGCCGTGCGCTTAGTCGCCGACAGGGTTTTGGAATCGGCAAGTCCGGTAATGGGACGATGCGCGTCGAGAATCACCGCCGCCGCCACCACCGGACCGGCTAACGGCCCGCGCCCCGCCTCATCGACGCCCGCCAGCCGCACCAAAAAAGCCGCGTCGTCATCGTTATCAACCGCGATTACCCCCATAAAAATCAGTCCTCTAGCGAAAATTGTGCAGTCCATCATGATACCGAACTGCCGTCGCTGGGACGGTATGTCTGCAAATAGAGAACTCTGAAGATGGCGCCCCTTGGCTTTCCCCCCGATTTATTGCTGCTGTTTGTTGGCCTAACAGGCACGGCGCTCTGGCTCGACCTGCACTTGCACGATCACAGCAAAGCCATTTCCGTCAAAGACGCCCTCCTGTGGTCGGCGGTGTGGATTACCCTCGCCTTCGTGTTTTACGGCTACTTGGCGGTGCAGTACTCGGCAACCCACGCCAACCTGTTTTTGGCGGGCTATCTGCTGGAAAAAGCGCTCTCTGTGGACAATTTGATGGTGTTTGTGGCCGTTTTTGCCGCTTTTGGCATTAACGACGGTCGTCAACATCGGGTTCTTTACTACGGCGTCATCGGCGCAGTGGTGTTTCGGTTTCTGTTTATCGGCGCGGGTACTTGGCTGTTCAGTCTCTCCGCCTGGGTGGAGCTGCTGTTTGCCGGCGTCGTAGTCTACAGCGGCTATGTCATGCTCACCGCCGGCGAGTCCCAAGACATCACCGATTACTCGCACCACTGGTCGGTGAACTACACCAAACGCTTTATCCCCGTGGTACCGCGCCTATTTGGCGACCGTTTTTTCATTCGCGACAGTGAGTTAGGCGATTTGCCCAAAATCGAAAACTTCGCGATCCATCGCAGGGCCGCGATGTACGCCACCCCCCTATTCCTGTGCGTCATCTGCATCGAAGCCACCGACGTGATGTTTGCCTTCGACTCGGTGCCCGCCGTGATCGCCGTCACCCGCGAACCGTTACTGGTCTACAGCGCCATGATGTTCGCCATTCTCGGCCTGCGTTCGCTCTATTTCGTGCTCGCCGCCGCGCACAAAGGCTTGCCCCATCTGGGCCTGGCTGTCGCGCTCCTGCTGTTTTTCATCGGCTTCAAACTCGCCTACACCGCGATCAATCACCTGTTCGCGCTCCATTGGACTGACCTGAGCAATCAACTCAGTCTCATGGCCATCGCCGTTACGCTGGGCGGCGGCGTGGTCGCTTCGCTTGTTTGGCCCGATACCAAAGAAGCCACCCCCTAAAAATCCTTTCCCCATCAACCAGTTCCCTATCGCGGGGCAAGTTCACTTGCCCTGTTCACCCGCTCGTCAGTATTTTCCCGTAGTGTTTGGTGCACAGCAACAAAACCACATTTGTTGCGCTGTCGATACAACACGGGAGGTCCTCATGAATCAACAGCTTGTAGATCCAGAACTCGCCCTTTGGCTGCTCGATGGCCCGAGTGTGGCGACCTTCGGGTTAACAGCGGCGCATTTACCCCGCCGTTGGCCGTGGGAACAGGAGTCGTTGCACCACCAATTTGTCGTGTTTGCCGAAGATACGGATTTAGATCACGCCGCCCTGTGGCGACTGGTGGATCGCTTGAGTAAAGACCGTCTGAATTGGCGGATTTACCCGAAAAAATCTCTGGAGCAGGTGGCCCAAGAGTCCCTCACCTGGCGGCAATGTGCGCCCCACGACGCCGTGTTGGTGAGTGGCAATAGCGCACAGCACCTGGCGGCAACGGCACTCGGTCTGCATTGGCTCGACTGCCGCGCCGACTGCAGCCAGGCGCCGCTGCGGCGGGCGGGTTAACTGCCCCACAAGAGCACCGTGGCCATGGCCGCAATGCCCTCCGACCGCCCCAAGGCCCCCAGCCGTTCGGTGGTCGTCGCCTTCACATTGACGGCTTCAGCCGCAATGCCCAAATCGCTGGCAATCGTCGCCCGCATGGCCAGCCGATGGGGCATCACCCGAGGCGTTTGGCAAATCACCGTGAGATCGGCGTTGATGACTTGCCAGCGATATTCCACCACCTTGCGCACCACCAGCCGCAGCAATTGCCGACTGTCGATGCCCGCAAACGCCTCATCCGTGTCGGGAAAATGCAGCCCAATGTCGCCCAAGGCCGCCGCCCCCAACAGCGCGTCGCACAGGGCATGCAACACCACATCGCCGTCCGAATGGGCCACCAACCCACGGCTGTGGGGAATGCGCACCCCCCCCAGCACCACGCTGTCCCCCGGACCAAACGCATGGACATCAAAGCCCTGTCCCACGCGAATCCTAGGCAATGCCATGGCCATTCTCCCCATTAACAGCAGCCTGTTGGGCCGCCAGCACCCACTGTGCTAGGGCCAAATCTTCGGCATAGGTCACTTTGAAATTGGTGCTGCTGCCGCGCACCAGCTGGGGCGCGACGCCCAACGCCACCACGGCCTCCGCCTCATCCGCCACCACGCGCCCCGCCGCCGTCGCCGCCGCCAACGCCGTCAACAACAGATCCACGGCAAACAATTGAGGCGTCTGCGCCTGCCACAAATGCGCCCGCGACACCTGCCCCACCACCCGCCCCTCCGCGCTCTGCTTTAACGCATCCCGCACCGGCATCGCCAACAGCCCCCCCGATTCATCTGTCAACGCCACGCGAATCAGATTTTCCACATCGCGGGAATCCACCAATGGTCTTGCCGCATCGTGAACCAATACATGGGTTGCGCCTTGAGCAGCGGCGGCGAGTACCCCGTCGCGCACCGAATCCATCCGCTCTGGCCCGACGGTTGTTGTCCAGCGCACCGGTTTGGATGACGCAAATTCCAGGGTTTCGCCCACCTGATCCATCGTGCTGCGAACAATCACCGCGCCCCTCACCGCCGGCGGCTGTAACACCCGTTCTAAGCTATGAACCAGCACGCAGCGATCGCCCAGGGGTTGATATTGCTTAGGAAGCGAGCCGCCAAAGCGGGTCCCACGTCCCGCTGCCGGCAACACCGCCCACAGCCTTGTCTCTGTTACACCCCCAGTCATCGCGGTTTCTGAGGACCGATGGGTAGGGGCGGCGGAAAATCCATGGCTTCCTCCGCCTCTGCCTGTTCGATGATCTGAAAGAAGGTCTCGTCTGACGCCACCAGCACCAAATCCTGTCGCCCCCGCTCTTCAATGGCCGTGGTGCCGACTTGCAAGCTATGAATTTCGGCCCACAACACCTGGTTATGCTGCTGCTGCTCCTCGTTGAGCTGGATTTGATGGCGGATTTCTGCTTCCACCTGCCATAGCTCCCGCCAACCCTGATTCGGCGCGAGCCACAATTGGTATTGCAATGCCAACAACGCCGCTAACAGCCCCACGCCAAGGAGCAATTCCCACCAGGGCATGAGCCAATCGTCGTCCACCGTCGTCTTGCCCAACGACGGCGCGGTCATGACAGCAGCCCCTGGGGAAACGCCCGCCGGCCCACATAACGCGCCGCATCGCCTAATTCGGCTTCGATAAGCAACAAGCGGTTGTATTTGGCCGTGCGATCCGCCCGACACAACGAGCCAGTTTTAAGCTGAGTCGCCGTCGTCGCGACCGCTAAATCCACCAAACTCGTGTCTTCGGTTTCGCCCGAACGGTGAGAAATAATCGCCGCGTACCGGGCTTCGTACGCCAAATCAATGGCTTGGCGCGTTTCGGTGAGCGTGCCGATCTGGTTGATCTTGATCA
>DAIUCA010000048.1:0-15355 GCA_036846405.1 Candidatus Competibacteraceae bacterium | reverse complement strand
AAGGAGTAAGTTAGATGAACGCATTGCGCGCCCTGCTGTTTGCCCTGTGCCTGGCGACTGCCCCCGTCACAGCGGCCGATTTAGTCGATTTGAATACCGCCACCGTCCAAGAACTCACCCAGCTCCCCAACATTGGTCCGAGCCGCGCTCAAGACATCGTGGATTACCGCGAAGCCAATGGCCCGTTTGCGACGGTGGAAGATTTAGACAAGGTGAAGGGTATTGGCCCGAAGATTCTCGACGGCGTGCGTTCCTTGGTGACGGTGACTACGCCTGAAGTACCGGCCGCCGTAAGTGTGCCGGCGGTGCCGGGCGTGGGCGTGCCGGCGGTGCCGAGCGTGAGCGTGCCGTCAGTGCCGGGCGTGGGCGTGCCGTCAGTGCCGAGCGTGGGCGTGCCGTCAGTGCCGGGCGTGAGCGTGCCGTCAGAAGTAACGCTGCCGAAAGTCCCCGCCACCAAGTAGTTCATTTCCCCCTTCTGAATTAATCGCGCCCTCGGGCGCGATTTTTTTTACACCGTGTGATGGCCGTCGGCGCTGTACACCCGATAACAGGCCCGCCCCGCCTGCTTGGCCGCATACATCGCGGCGTCCGCCCGCGACAGCAAATCCGCCGCTTCCACCACCGTGTCGCCATCAAACAGCGCCACGCCGATTGACGCCCCAATGTGAATCCGCTGCCCAGCAATCGAAAACGGTTGGGTCAAGGTGTTCACCAGGCGCCGCGAGACATCGCGGGCCACCGTCGGCGCAATGTCTCGCTGGTCGGTGAGCAGCAGCAGCGCAAACTCATCGCCACCTAACCGCCCAACCACGTCCGCGTTGCGCAGTCCCCGAGCCAACCGCTGGGAAACTTCCCGCAGTAGCTGGTCGCCCCATTGGTGGCCGTAATTGTCGTTGACGGCTTTAAACCCATCTAAGTCGATGTACAACACCGCTCCCGCCGGTTCGAGTGGTTCTGCTGACTTAGCCTGCACCAGGCTCCGTTCCAACAGCGCCATAAAGCTGCGACGGTTCAAAATGCCCGTCAGATTGTCGTAATGGGCCATCTCGCTCAGTTCAGCCAGGGCCTTTTGCCGCCCCTGCATCTCGTCCATCACCCGCCGCAACACGCTGTTATAGAACTCGGCGATATAACCCGCCTCGGTTTCGGGTTCGACGATTACGGGTTTAGAGAAATCACCACGGCGGGCTTGGGCGTCCATTTGGGAGAGGAGACTGATGAGCGCGGTACCCGCCCCGTGTTCGGCCACATTGAGGCCAATGCGCTCTTCATCCGGGGTGACGCGCAGGGGATAGACCTGATGGAGCAGTCGCAACGCCACATAGCTTACGCAAAACGCGAACATCCCGATGGCCGCCACCCCGAGGAGTTGGACGCCAAATTGTTCGGGGCGCGTTAGGCCGGTGTCCCAGGAGTTGGCGGGGGCGAGTAGGGCGAGGGCGAGGGTTCCCCAGATGCCGGCGAATAAATGGGTGGGAATGACGCCCACCGCATCGTCGATTTCCCAGGTTTCGAGGAGTCGCATGCCGCCCACGCACACCGCGCCGCCGACGGCACCAATGAGTAGTGCCATGTTGGGGGTGACGAGGTGACAGCTCGCGGTGATGGCGACGAGTCCGGCTAAACAGCCATTCATGATGCGATCGACGATAGGTTTGCCGTAGGCGATGCGCGAGATGAAAAAGGCGGCTAGGCCGCCGGTCGCGCCGGCGATGGCGGTGTTGAGGATGATGAGGGGGATGGTGTCGTCGATGCGGTAGGTGCTGCCGCCGTTGAAGCCAAACCAGCCAAACCAGATCAAAAACACGCCCAAGGTGGCGATGGGCAGGCTGTGGCCCTCGATGGGACGGCCTTCTGGGCCAAAGCGGCCCTGTCGTGGGCCGATCACGAGTACCGCCGCCAACGCAACCCAGCCGCCTACAGAATGCACCACGGTAGAGCCGGCAAAGTCTCGAAAGCCCCATGCCCCCAGCCAACCGCTGTGCATGCCCTGGTCGAGACCGTTCCATACCCAATGGCCGGCCACAGGGTAAATCAACCCGGAAATGAGCATGGCGGCTAAGAAATAGCCGGTAAACCGCATTCGTTCGGCGACAGCGCCGGACACCAGGGTGGTGGCGGTGCCGCAGAACATGGCTTGGAAAAAGAAAAAGGCGAGGGTTTTGGGATCGAGATCGGTGGTGGCGGGGGGATTGAGTCCGATCAGTCCGCCCCAACTCGGGCCGAACATCAGACCAAATCCCAGCAACACGAACAGCGTTGCGGAAATACAGAAGTCCACCAAATTTTTGATGGCCACGTTGATGCTGTTTTTGGCGCGCACCATCCCGCTTTCTAATGCGGTAAAGCCGGCTTGCATCAACACCACCAGAAAGCCGCAGCTCAATACCCACAAAATATCGCTGTTCATCACGCAAGACGCCTCACAGGCTAAAAATTCAATAAAGAGACGATTTACGACAAAGGATCGTGGAGCAAACCCCGATTTTAAGCCCCATGATTTTGCCCCGTTAGCGATGAACTCGCGCGGGTAAGTGAGTGGATTTAAGCGGATTTTTCCGCCACTGTTAAAATCCTGACTAAACTTCTCTACTCACCCTTAAGTTGGTTAAACACAGCCCATGAGCGCTCCCGAAACGTCCCCCAACACCGCCGTCGATTTTGTGGCCCTCGCCAATGCTCTCCAGGATATTTTCCAGAGCAGTCAATATCTCAGCGCCCGCCTAATTGAACAGGGACTCGACCGACAGCCCGTGCAGGATGACTTGGGGGCGATGGATTCCTTTGTGTCGTTGTTTAACGCCCTCATGCGCGATCCGGCTTTGCTGGCGGAACACCAGGTGCGCTTGTGGAGTGCTTCGACGGCCCTGGCCCAATGGTCCACCCTGCGGCTGCTGGGGGCACAACCCGAACCTGTCGCCACGCCCGACCCGGCGGATCGGCGGTTCAAAGACGAAGCCTGGCAGCAGGATTGGTACTTCGATTGGCTGAAACAGAGCTATCTCATCTATAGCCGCTGGCTCGAAGATGTGGTGAAACAGACTGACGACATGGACGAGGGGGCGGCGAAAAAAGTGGCGTTCTACACGCGCCAAATCATCGATGCGACCTCGCCCACCAACTTCGTCACCACCAACCCAGAAGCCCTGCGAGAGGTAATGCGCACCAACGGCCAGAGCCTCGTCAATGGCTTGCGGAATTTTCTGCGGGATGTGGAGCGCGGTAAAGGCAAACTCAGTATTCGCATGACGGATTTAGAAGCCTTTCACCTGGGCGAGAACATCGCCGCGACGCCGGGCCATGTGGTGTTTGAAAACCGCATGATGCAGCTGCTGCAATACACGCCCACCACCGAACAGGTGTTTAAGCGGCCCTTGCTCGTCGTGCCCCCGTGGATCAACAAGTACTACATCTTGGATTTGCGTCCGAAAAACTCCTTTATCAAATGGGCCGTCGACCAGGGATTCACGGTGTTCGTGATTTCTTGGATTAACCCCGACGAAAGCTATGCCGACGCGGGTTTTGAGGAATATCTCAACGAAGGGGTATTGGCGGCGTTGGATGCCATCCAACAGGCCACCGGCGAAACCGAAGTGCACGCGGCGGGCTATTGCTTGGGAGGAACCCTCCTCGCAGCCACCATGGGGTATCTCGCCCAGGTCAACCGCGAACCCATCAAATCCGCCACCTTCTTCACCACGCTCCTCGACTTTTCCCAGCCCGGCGAATTGAGCGTGTTTCTCGATGAGAATCAGGTGGCGCGTTTGGAAAAGCGCATGGACAAGAAAGGATTTTTGGATGGCACCGACATGGCCACCACCTTCACCATGCTGCGGGCGAATGACCTCATTTGGTCGTTTTTCATCAATAACTATCTGTTGGGCAAAGATCCATTCCCCTTCGATTTGCTGTATTGGAACTCCGATTCCACGCGAATGCCCGCCAAAATGCACAGCTTCTATTTGCGGCGGATGTATCTGGAAAATCGCCTGGTGGAAGACGGAGGCATACAGCTTTTGGGACAGTCCCTCGACCTCCATAAAATTACCGTGCCCACCTATTTTGTCTCCACGCGGGAAGATCACATTGCCCCGTGGAAAGCGACCTACCGTGGGCCCCAGCTCATGGGCGGCCCGGTGCGCTTCATCCTCGGCGGTTCAGGACACATTGCCGGCGTCATCAACCCCCCTGTGGCTAATAAATACGGCTATTGGGTGAGCGAAGACGAGTTGCCCGCCGACCCCGAGGCGTGGCTCAACGCGGCCGAACAACGCCCCGGCTCCTGGTGGACTGACTGGTTGAATTGGGCCACCGCCCTCAGCAACGACCAAGTGGCCGCCCGCCAGCCCGGCGACGGCGCGTTGCCGGTGATCGAACCCGCGCCCGGTCGGTACGTTAAACAGCGAATCGTTTAATTCCCCTATTTCCTTGGCGACGGCGGGCGACGGATGTCGTCCCCGCGCCCCCTTGCCGATGACCTTCTGCCATGGCTGCAAACGACCCGCTCATCGGCGATAGCGCCCCGACGAGCGCTAAAATGCGGCTGCTCCAGGTGCTGCGACAGCGCCTGGTGTTTGTCCATTGGAACCCAGAAACCCTGCTGTTGCTTGGGCGACTCCTCAACGACCTCCTAGATCTGTTGATCGCATCACCCGACAGTCCCACAGGGCTACTGCGCGAACTTGTGACCCAACTCGCGCAAATTCTGCAAACCCATCAACGACAAGCGAATCTCGACGCGCCGCATCTACGGGAGCGGGTGCTCTACTATCTCGACGAAATCCTGCAGTTGGGATTGCCATCCCTCGCGTTCGCCGCCCCGCTGCCCCGACGACTGCCCGTCGTCCTCTGGTTAGGCGAACCGCCGACCCCATTGGCCCAAGCGGTCGAATTAATCGGTTTTTCCCTGCAAATCTGTCCGTTGCCGTTGGATCATCTGCCAAACCAAGAAACTGTGGATTTGGCGATTATCGACGGCGATCGGCTGCTCGCTCACCACCCGACGGTGAACGCCGTGCGCCATCGTCTCGGCCAACGGCTGCCGGTGGTGTGGTTGAGCCAGCGCGGGGATTTGCAGGCCCGCCTCGATGCCGATCAATTCGGCATCAGCACCTATCTCACCCAGCCGGTCAGTCCCACCACCCTCGCTACCGCGCTGCTCACCCTGGCGCCAACCCCTGAGCGCCCGCCGGTGCTGCTACTCAGCCCAGACAGCAGCACAGCGGGCGTGTGGAGCCAATCCCTAGAAGTGCAGGGCTTTGCCGTGCAGCTGCTCTCCCAAGGACGGCGGCTCCTCGAAGCGATCCACGCCCGTCCCCCCGTGCTCGTCATCATCGACGACGCCGTGGACGATCCCCCCCTGTTGTCGCTCCTGCGGGTGCTGCGCAGCCATCCAGAAAGCGACCGCTATCCCTGTTTGGTGTTGGCGGCGCCGACGCTGATCCCCGTGTTGGACTCGGCCCTCGCGCCCTTGGGAGCACATTTGCTGGCTAAACCCGTGGCGCAACCCCTACTGCGGGCGACGGTGCAGGCGCTTTATCAACAGTCCCAACGGCAGGCCCGACGCCTGCAATTTTTCGCGGAGCACGACGCGGTCAGTGGATTGCTGTCGGTGGCCGCCTTTGAAAAACAGCTCGCAGGGTGCCGCGATCACTGGCATCACAGCCCGCGCGCGATGTTTGTCTTGCGACTGCGCAATCTGCATGGGGCGGATTTGGCGGATTTGTTGATCGGCGAGGCCCTGTTTGCCCGCGTGATCCAGCGCCTGCGCCAGTTGGTGGGCCATCACTGTCCCGTGGGCCGCCTGGATTTTGCCCACGCGGCCGTGCTGCTTCCCAGCGCCTCCGCCGATCACCTCATCGCCCAGGCGCGCCAGCTGTACGACGCCCTGCTGGAAGCCCCCTTTGTGGTCGATGGCGTCATGATCGGGGTGGAGCTGGCGGTCGGGATCGTGGCGTCCGTCGCAGCGCCGCCCACGGTGACCGCGTGGCTGTATCAAGCCCAACTCGCCCTCGATTTGGCGATGCAGCAGATTCCGCCGATTGCCGTCGCGCCGATGGACGACCCGCCCACCAGTCGATCGCTCCAGGTGCTGCGCCAGGCGTTTGAACACCAACAATTGAGCTTGGTATTCCAGGCTGTCGTGGGGTTAGGCCCCACGGAAACCGCCGAGCGTTACGAGGCGCTCCTGCGGGTACACAACCGCAGCGGTCGACCATTGCCACCGCAAACCGTGTTTCAAACGGCGCAAAAACATGAATTGGGCACGCGCTTGGATCGCTGGGTGGTGGCCCGCGCCCTCGCGGTGCTGCAACAGCGCCAACAACGCCGTCAGCCCCTGCCCCAGGTGTTTGTGAATCTATCGGCAGCGACCCTTGAAGAGGTCGCCTTCATGACTTGGCTGCAAAAGGGCCTAGAAAAGCTCCAAATTCCCGCCCATCGCCTGATTTTTGAGATTCCCGAAAGCTTCGTTTACAGCCACGAATTGGCCCTCGAACGCTTCCTGCTTTCCATGGGCACCCTAGAGTTTGGGTTTTCCCTCGACGGCTTTGGGCTGCGGGACGATTCCTGGCAGCGGCTGCAAGAACTGCCCGTGGATTTCGTCAAACTGGCCCCCGCCTTCACCCACCAGTTGGCCGAACAGCGCCCCCAACAACGCCGACTGCGCCAGCTCGTCGAACAGGTCAACCACCGAGTCATCGTCGTGCTCACCAATGTGGAAGACGCGCCTACCCTGTACGCCGCCTGGGGCTGCGGTATCCGCTATGCCCAGGGCTATTACCTGCAAAAACCTCAGCGCGCCATGTCTTGGGAAATGCAAAACGCCTTTAGCCTTGGCCTGCAAACCTTGAGTTAATGCCCATTTTTTGCCGATCCGTCGGCGTGATTCCGCAAATAATCTTGAACTTTGATCATTCTTGAGGGGTTGTTTAAGGTGGCTTTGGCCAATCGGCCTTAGTTCATCCCATCAACTAAACGGGTATCTACGACGATGACGACGACTCAATCCGGCGGTGAGACCAATAACATTCGCTTTTCCCATGAACTGTCTGGCGATGTGGACGCCCTCGCGGCGCACTACAACGCCTGGGCCGATCACTACGATCGGGAGGTGTTGGAAGAGGGCTATCAAGCGCCGCGATACCTAGCGGACCTTATGGAATCGCTGCTCGACAAGGCGGCGCTACCGGCTCATCAGTGCGAGATTTTGGACGCCGGCTGTGGCACGGGGTTGGTCGGTAAGATTTTGTTTTCACGGGGGTACACCCAGGTGGACGGCTTCGATTTAAGCGACGCCATGGTCCAGGTGGCCTTGAAAACCAAAGCCTATCGGCGGCTGCTCAGTCAATGCGATTTGACCAAGCGGGTGTTGGCGTTTGGCGATGACCGCTATGACGTCACCCTGGCAGCCGGGGTGTTCACCCTGGGCCATGTGTTTCCGTCAGCACTCATCGAATTGCTCCACGTCACCAAGCCCGGGGGGCTGGTGATCGTGAGCACGCGGTTGAGCTATGCCGAGCAGACGGATTTTGAACAGCTGTGCCGTTCTTTAGCCCGCGAAGGCCGTATCGAGTTAATTGCTATCCATAAAAAAGCCCCATACATCGCGGAAGAACCTGCCCACTATTGGGCGATGCGCGTGAAATAACGCCATTACGTCGCTCACCAAACGCAAAACCCGCCGAACGGCGGGGTTTTTTTATCGTCCCCGACTTTCCCAACAGGGCCGCCGCGCTTCCCGCCACGCATCGGCGCGACTCAAACCCACGTCTTTCAACAACGCATCATCGAGACGGGCGAGCTGTTGGCGTTCACAGGCGACCTCGTAGGCCAATTGCAGCCGTTGCAGCAAAGCAAGCCATTGGGTCGGCGTCACCAGCGCGAGCGCGTTGCCCACCAACACCAGTACCACGCCGCCAAACGCCGTCGTCGTCCACAAATAGCCTTCAAATATCGTCGAAAGCCCCAGTGCCACCACGGGAAACAGCAGCGCGGTATATGCCACGCGGTCCGCGCCCATGCGGCCCAGCAGGGTGAGATAGCTCACAAAGCCAATCACCGACCCAAATAGCACTAAATAACCCAGGGACAGCAGGTAAATCGGCGTGACCTCCACGGCCCACGACCGCCCGGTCAGCATCACCATCAGCGCCGTGGTCAGGGCGCCATAGCCCATGCCGTAGGCCACGCAGCTCATCACCGGCCAGCCTTGGCGCTGTTGATAGGCCGACACGATGTTGCCCACGGACGCCGCATAGGTCGCCGCGATGCCCAGCAACAGCCCAATCAGCGCCCGGTCATCCCACGCCAGCGTCTGCACCTTGGGCCAAAAAATCAGGGTCATCCCCACCAAACCGACGCCGCCGCCAATCAGCACCAAGCGGCGAATGGGTTGGCGCAAAAACACCCAGCCATTCACCACATTCATGACGATTACCGTGGAAAAGGTCAGCGCGACCAAACCGCTGGGAATGAAGAATTGCGCTTGGTAAAACAAAATGTAGTTAAGGCAAAACAACATGACGCCCATGAGGGCCATCCAGCCGTGGGCGCGGCGGGGCAATGCGAGGGATACCCCCCAGATGCGACACACGACAAACAACACGGCGCTGGCGAGGGCGAAGCGATAGGCGATGGAGACGAGGGGGTCGGCGTAGGGCAGTTGGTAGGTAATTGCCAGCCAAGTGGAACCCCAAATGAGCACGGTCGTGACGTAAAGCAGGGATTGGGACATGGGGCACACTCCTTACAAAATAACGCCCTTAACGGGGCAAAATTGCCGTCATATCGACGAGATGCCCTGCACCGTAGCGGTCAATTTGAAGAATTGACAGGGACAGTTACTGACACCCGTGCGTATCCTGTCGCGGTCAATTTTCGTCTACTGGCCTGGTGACATGTCCAATACAGTTCCTACAAACGCGGCTGACAATGCCCTCGCGGCTGTCCCTGAGTCGTCTTTGCCCTTGGTGGATCAGTGGGTAAACCGCCTGCGGCGCCAAATCGAAAGCCGCCAACTCAAGCCCGGGGCGCGGTTGCCGTCGATTCGCCAGTTTGCCCAAACCCAACAGATCAGCCGCTTCACCGCGGTGCAGGTGTACGACCGCCTGGTGGCGGCGGGCGGTGTGGAATCGCGGCGCGGCGCGGGATTTTTCGTGACTCAACCCACCAAAACCGACGCGGCGCAGCAGGCGACGGCGCCTAACTGTCGGCTCGATGAAGTGACCGAGGTGCTGTGGCTCGTGCGGCGGGCAACCCAGGGATTTCAAACCCGTTACATGCCCGGCAGCGGTTGGTTGCCAGCGGATTGGCTCGACGAGGCGAGTTTGAGTCGGGCCTTGCGGGCGACGGCGCGGCTGTCGTCCCACCTGCTCAACGGCTACGGCACCGCCATGGGGTATTTGCCCCTGCGCCAGGTGATCCAACGGCAGCTGACCGACTTGGGGATTCACGCGGACAGCGAGCAAATCATGACCACCCACGGGGCGATTCACGCCCTCGACCTGATTGCACGGTATCTGCTGCGCCCGGGCGATCCGGTGTTGGTGGACGATCCGGGCTATTTCCACACCTTTGGCCATTTGCAAGCCCTGGGCGCCCAGGTGATCGGCGTCCCCCGGGACATCGACGGCCCCAATGTGGAGGCCCTGGCGCGGCTCATCGAACAGCATCGGCCGCGGGCGTTTTTCACCATGGGCGTGCTGCACAACCCCACGGGCACCAGCATGAGTCTGAGCGTGGCCCATCGGGTGCTGCGGCTCATCGAGCACCACGAGATGTATCTCATCGAGGACGATATTTACGGCGATTTTTGTCCCACGCCGGTGACGCGGCTCGCGGCTCTCGATCAATTACAGCGGGTGATTTATGTCAACGGCTACTCCAAAACCGTGTCCGCGAAGCTGCGGGTGGGCTACATCGCGGCGCCGGTGTCTTTGGTAGCGGGTTTGCTGGATTTGAAGCTGTTAACCGGGGTTACGACGCCCGAACTCAACGAGCGGGTGATTCACCACATTTTGCTAGACGGCCATTACCGCAAACACGTGGCGAGTTTGCGCAACCGCCTTCAGACGGCGCGGGAACGCATTACGGCCAAGCTCGAGCACTGTGGATTTCAGCCCTACACGGACGCGGCTCACGGGCTATTTGTGTGGGCCAAGCATCCACAGCTGGCCTGCACCGCGGCTCTGGCGGCCAAAGCAGATCAGCGGGACATCACTCTGGCGCCGGGCGCGATTTTTCGGCCCCAACAGCAGCCGTCCCCCTGGCTGCGGTTCAACGTGGCCTCCTGCGACGACGAGGCGGTGTTCGCGTTTCTGCGGTCGTCTGTCTAACTACTCGTCGCTGAGACGAAACCGTCGCCCCTCGAATTGCCCATAAAGACAGTAATGCGCGTAAGGATCATGGCCAGATTGCAGTAAATCGGGGTGCATGAGCAGGTAATGACTGGCGCGAAAGCCGTCCGGCACATAGGCGCGGTACGCCGACTGTTGATGGCGGCGCAGGAGCGCATCGATGGTTTGAACCGTCTTTTGCTGGGTGTAAAAGCGGTGCATGGCCTTCAGGGTTTCCAGGAAAAACCGCGTTTGGCCATCGAGGCTGGCAAAGAAAGCGGCTTCGGTGAGGTCTTTGTCGTCGCCATCGTCGGGCACGCGGCGCACGGGGAGATTTTTAGATTCACAAAAATCGTAGATCTGCTGTTTGACGGCCCGGTGGGTGATGCGCAGGGGGGGCGCCGCCTGGGTGGCAAAGGTCACATCCACAAGTTGGGACAGGGTGTCGTTCAGTTGGGGGTCGCTGCGGGCAAAGCGATTGGCGGTGAATATCAGCGCCAATTCCCAGGCGTTAATGCTGCGATTGGTGCGTAGGCTCGTGTCGTAGTCGGCGATGGCCGCCGCAGAAAGGCCGATGACCTTGAGAAAGGCGGCGATTAGGTCTTGGGGATGGTCGTCGTAGTCGAGGGTTTGGATGACGACCTGGGGGGCAGCAGCCCGCAACCGTTGGCCGATTTCCAGGGGGGCCAGGGTTTGGGACAGGGTGGTTTGCAGATAACTGTCGAGCCATTGATGGATACCGCCGCGTTTGACGCCTTGGAGCCATGAGGAGACATACCAAGCGAACGGCTCGCGGGTGCAGAGGATGAACTGGGGGCGGTACAGATCCTCGGGCAGAGCAGCGACCAGGGTGTCGATCTGGGTTTGATTGAGATGGGATAGGCTCTCGGCAGAGAACACCACCGTATGGCATTGGCGCGTGGTCGCGGTTTGGTGATGCTTGAGCAGGATGTCGAGCAACTGTTTGCGTTGATCGACGGGCGTCAGTTTGGGGCGGTTAAGAATGTCGTAGAACTCGATATTGCCCCCATTGGGTCGAGCATCCGCCGCAAATGCCTCGTGGTGGGGGTAGTAAATTCCCCGTTTTTGCAGCGCATTGCCGTTAACGGCGAAAAATCGCTGGATGGCGGACGACCCGGTTTTGGGGAGACCGAGGTGGATGAAAAGATCGATCATCGCGTGTGTTCCAAACCAAAGGGAGCATAAAAAAAGCCCGTCGCTTGGGACGGGCTTTCAGGAGTCTTGGTTGGCGCAGGCAGTTTCGAACTGCCGACCCCTTCGGTGTGAACGAAGTGCTCTACCACTGAGCTATGCGCCAAAATTGAGGCGGAGAAATGTATTCACCGCACCAACCCGCGTCAACCCTCGGTTTATTGGTAGATCACTTCGACGATTTCGTATTTTTTCACGCCGCCGGGGGCGCGAACCTCGGCAATCTCGCCTTCCTCGCGGCCAATTAAGGCGCGAGCAATCGGCGAGGTCACGGAAATGCGGCCCTGTTGGCTATCCGCTTCGTCTTCGCCGACGATTTGGTAGCGCACCTCGGCGCCCGTCTCGGCGTCCGTGAGCTGCACGGTGGTGCCAAACACCACCTTGCCGTTTTGCGGCAACTTGCTGATGTCGATGATTTGCGCATTCGACAACTTGTATTCCAAATCCTGAATGCGGCCCTCGATAAAGCTCTGGTGTTCGCGGGCCGCGTGGTATTCGGCGTTCTCTTTTAAGTCCCCATGCTCGCGCGCTTCGGCAATCGCCGAGATCACCTTGGGACGGTCAACCGTTTTGAGATGTTCAAGCTCCTGTTTCAGACGGGCAGCCCCATCGACGGTCATCGGAATTTTTGTGGTCATTGCGTTAATTCTCGGTGCAAATCCTGTAAGCAATAAATCGTTTCCCGTCCAAACGCCGCGAGGGCAAGCACCATCGCTTGGGCGCCGGACAGGGTCGTGGTGTAGCAGACGCGGTGCATCAGGGCTTCGCGGCGAATGGAAAACGACGCGGCGAGGGCCGCTTTCCCTTCCGTGGTGTTAATGATGAGGTCGATGTCCTCATTCTTAATCAAATCCACGATGTGGGGACGGCCCTCGCCGACTTTGTTCACCGATTGGCACGGAATACCGCGTTCGACGAGGAATTGGCGCGTGCCGCGGGTGGCCACCAGGCTAAATCCTTGAGCCACCAGCCGCCGCGCTAATTCGACGGCCTTGAGTTTATCGGCATCCCGCACGCTGATAAATGCACGCCCGCCCTTCGGTAACGGATTGCCCGCCGCGATCTGCGCCTTCGCAAACGCCATCCCAAACTCCCGATCGACGCCCATTACTTCCCCGGTGGACTTCATTTCCGGCCCCAACAGCGGGTCTACTCCGGGAAACTTGGCGAATGGAAACACCGATTCTTTCACCGCGAAGAACGGCAGGTTTACCTGGCCACTGATTCCCTGCGCCGCCAACGATTGGCCCGCCATCACCCGCGCGGCGATTTTGGCCAACGGCCGCCCGGTCGCCTTCGAGACAAACGGCACGGTGCGCGAGGCCCGCGGGTTCACTTCGAGGACGTAAATGTCGTTCCCTTGAATCGCAAATTGGGTGTTCATCAAGCCCACCACCCCCAGGGCGTGGGCCATGGCCGCCACCTGCTGTTCGAGCTGCACAATCACGGCGGGCGATAACGAATAGGGCGGCAGCGAACAGGCTGAATCCCCCGAATGCACGCCGGCTTCTTCAATGTGTTCCATCACGCCGCCAATCAACACCGCCGTGCCGTCGCAAATCGCATCTACATCGACTTCCACCGCATCGTTCAGAAAGCGATCCAGCAGCACCGGCGAGTCATTCGATACCTGCACCGCTTCCCGCATGTACCGACGCAAATCCGCTTCTTCATGGACGATTTCCATCGCCCGTCCCCCCAGCACATACGACGGCCGCACCACCAGGGGATAGCCAATCTCGCTAGCCAAAGCCACCGCCGCCTCGGCGCTGCGGGCGGTGCGGTTGGGCGGCTGCTTGAGCTGTAACTCGTGAATCAGCTGTTGGAAGCGTTCCCGATCCTCCGCGCGGTCGATGGCTTCCGGCGAGGTGCCAATAATCGGCACGCCATTCGCCGCCAAATCGCGGGCCAACTTCAACGGGGTCTGTCCGCCGTATTGCACGATGACGCCCCAGGGCTGTTCCCGCTCCACCACGGCCAGCACGTCTTCCAGGGTGAGCGGCTCGAAATACAGCCGGTCTGAGGTATCGAAGTCCGTGGAAACCGTCTCCGGATTGCAATTCACCATGATGGTCTCAAAGCCGTCATCCCGCAGGGCGAGGGCCGCGTGGACACAGCAGTAATCGAACTCGATGCCCTGGCCGATGCGGTTGGGGCCGCCGCCCAACACCATGATTTTCTGGCGATTTGTCGGCGCTGCTTCGCATTCTTCCTCGTAGGTGGAATAGAGATAGGCCGTCGCCGTGGCGAACTCCGCCGCGCAGGAATCCACCCGCTTGTACACGGGCTTCACCCCCAGCTCCCGGCGCAACCCGCGAATCTCCCCCTCGGACACGCCCACGAGTTTCGCTAATCGCCGATCCGCAAATCCCGCCTGTTTTAGGGCAAACAGCCGCCCGCCCTGGCGCAGTCCCAATAATCCTTGGGCTTTTACCTGCTGTTCGTCGGCGACGAGTTCTTCGAGTTGGGCCAAAAACCATGGGTCGATTTTGGTGAGGGCAAACAGCTCGTCGAGGGACAGACCCGCCCGGAAGCCGTCCGCCACGTACCACAGGCGCCGGGCCCCGGCGACCGCTAGTTCATGGCGCAGCAGCGTGGGCGTTTCCGGCGCGTCCAGGTCGGCGATCATTTCATCCAGACCGTCGGCGCCGATTTCTAAACCGCGCAGCGCCTTTTGCAGGGACTCCTTAAAGGTGCGCCCCATGGCCATCACCTCGCCCACCGACTTCATCTGCGTCGTCAAGCGGGCGTCGGCCTGGGGAAACTTCTCGAAGTTAAAGCGCGGCACCTTGGTGACCACGTAATCAATCGTCGGCTCGAAGGAGGCGGGGGTCGCGCCGCCGGTGATCTCATTGCGCAGCTCGTCCAAGGTATAGCCGACGGCCAATTTCGCGGCGACCTTGGCAATCGGAAAGCCCGTCGCCTTCGACGCGAGGGCCGAGGAGCGAGACACCCGGGGGTTCATCTCGATCACCACGATGCGGCCATCGTCGGGATTCACGCCGAACTGCACGTTGGAACCGCCGGTATCGACGCCGATTTTCCGCAGCACCGCGATGGAGGCGTTGCGCAGCTCCTGGTACTCGCGGTCGGTGAGGGTTTGGGCGGGGGCCACCGTGATGGAATCCCCGGTGTGAATGCCCATGGGATCCAGATTCTCGATGGCGCACACGATGATGCAGTTGTCGCGGGCGTCGCGGACCACTTCCATCTCAAACTCTTTCCAGCCGAGCACGGATTCTTCGATGAGCAGCTCGTTGGTGGGGGACAAATCGAGGCCCCGCTCCACGATGGCGACGAACTCGTCCCGGTTGTAGGCGATGCCGCCGCCGGTGCCGCCGAGGGTGAACGAGGGCCGAATGATGGCGGGAAAGCCGATGTCGATTTGGGCTTTCAATGCCTCGTCCACCGTGTGGGCGATGCGGGATCTGGGGGTGGCAAGGCCGATGTCGGCCATGGCTTGGCGGAATTTTTCGCGGTTTTCGGCCATGTCGATGGCCTCTTTCTTCGCGCCGATCAACTCGACCCCAAAGGCTTCGAGCACCCCTTCTCGGTCCAGATCGAGGGCGCAGTTCAGCGCCGTTTGGCCGCCCATGGTGGGCAACAGGGCGTCGGGCCGTTCTTTTTCGATGATTTTGGCGACAAATCGCCAGTGAATCGGCTCGATGTACACGGCGTCGGCGGTGTTGGGGTCAGTCATGATGGTGGCGGGGTTCGAGTTCACCAAAATGACGCGGTAGCCCTCTTCCTTGAGGGCCTTGCAGGCTTGGGCGCCGGAATAATCGAACTCGCAGGCCTGGCCGATGATG
>DAIUCA010000047.1:0-15463 GCA_036846405.1 Candidatus Competibacteraceae bacterium | reverse complement strand
TCGAGGGCGCTCACCTGCATCTGAAACGGGCCGTCCACATCCACCTTGGGCGGGGCGACGCGGGAAATAATCGTCTCGAACAGCGGCGTGAGATCGCCCTCGGTCACGTCGTGGGTGAGGCCGGCATAGCCCCGCAGGGCCGAGGCGTAAACCACGGGAAAGTCGAGCTGTTCTTCGGTAGCGCCCAGGCGGTCGAACAGGTCGAATGTGCGGTCCAGCACCCAATCCGGGCGGGCGCCGGGGCGGTCGATCTTGTTAATCACCACAATCGGCTTAAACCCCATGGCAAAGGCCTTGGCGGTGACAAAACGGGTTTGCGGCATGGGGCCATCCACCGCATCCACCAACAGCAGCACGGAATCCACCATGGATAGCACCCGTTCTACTTCCCCGCCAAAATCCGCGTGGCCGGGGGTATCGACGATGTTGATGCGGTAGTCGCGCCATTTAATGGAGGTGTTTTTGGCCAAAATGGTGATGCCGCGTTCTTTCTCGATGGAGTTGGAATCCATCACGCGCTCGCCCAGGTTCGCCCGCTCATTCAACGTGCCCGACTGCTGTAACAGACGATCCACCAGGGTGGTTTTGCCGTGGTCCACGTGGGCGATGATGGCGATGTTGCGTAATTGCTCAATCACAAAGGTATTTTCCGAAAGTGAAAAAAAGTTCGCGATTATAGGCATAAAAAAACCCCGTCGCGGGGACGAGGTTGGGGAGATTCGGGTGAGGGGGGACGAAAAATTACGGTGCTTTCTCGACGCGAACCGCTTGCGGTCCTTTGGCGCCGGGCTGAACTTCAAACTGCACTCGCTGACCTTCCACGAGTGTTTTAAACCCTTTGCCATCGATGGCGGAGTAATGGACAAACACGTCGCGGCTGCCGTCCTCCGGGGCGATAAAGCCATAACCCTTGGCTTCGTTAAACCACTTCACAGTGCCTATCGGCATAAAAACGTCCTCAGTTAAATCAGAATGACAGTAATAGCGTGGGGGCCTTTGGGACCCATTTCCACATCGAACTGCACCCGCTGACCTTCGGCTAAGGTTTTAAACCCCTTGCTGTCGATCTTGGAGTAATGGACGAAGACATCTTTGCCGCCATTTTCTGGCGCAATGAAGCCGTAGCCCTTTGCTTCGTCAAACCATTTCACGGTGCCAATCATTGAAACATCAACCTCTTAAAATCCAGTACTTATCGCCAGCGGCAGACCGGCGGATTTGCGCGACCGCTTTCCACAGAAAACAATCAAGCGGAAAGCTAGTGCAAACCCTAACGACGCGGCAACCAAAAACTGTGTGCAGCTGCAACAAGTTCCGCCTCCACGGCCTTTAATTTTCGTTTTTTCAAGGACGCGCCGGCCTTTTATGAATCCCGCCGATTTTCCCGAACTCGCCCCGTTACTCGCGGCCATCGAGGGCTGTTTGTGTCGTCAACGCCCCCGATTTCATCAAAAACTCCAGCAGCTCGCCCATCGCCGCGCCCAAAACAAACCCATCGACCGCGATCTCGACTTCCTCACCCGTCAGGTGCTCGACGCCCAGACAACCGTGATGAATCGGCTCCAAGCCCTGCCCATTCCCACCTTTGATGAACAATTGCCCATCGCCGCCCACCGGGAGCGCATCGCCGACGCGATTCGGGAAAATCAGGTGGTGGTGGTCTGTGGCGAAACTGGTTCCGGTAAAACCACCCAGTTGCCGAAAATCTGCCTTTCTTTGGGATTGGGTGCGGCCGGTCTCATTGGGCACACCCAGCCTCGGCGCCTCGCGGCCCGTTCCGTCGCCGCCCGCATCGCCCAAGAACTGCACAGCGATTTGGGGCAACTCGTCGGTTATCAGGTGCGCTTTAACGAGCGCCTCAGCGCCAATACCTGCGTCAAGCTCATGACCGATGGCATTCTCCTCGCCGAAACCCAGCACGACCCCCAACTGCTCCAGTACCAAACGATCATCATCGACGAGGCCCACGAGCGCAGTCTCAACATCGACTTTCTCCTGGGGTATCTCCACCGCCTGTTGCCCCAACGGCCCGACCTCAAACTCATCATCACCTCGGCGACCCTCGACCCCCTGAGATTTTCTCGGCATTTCCACGACGCCCCCATCATCACCGTGGAGGGCCGCAGCTTTCCCGTGGAGGTTCGCTATCGTCCGTTGTCGGCCCGCGACCGCACCGACGACGACGCCCGCGACATGGATTTGCCCGAGTTCATCGCCGACACCGCCGCCGAATTGGCGCGGGAAGGCCCCGGCGACATGCTGGTGTTCCTGCCCGGAGAACGGGAAATCCGCGCCGCCGAACGGGCGATTCATCAGCGGCAAATCCCCCACACCACCGTGTTGCCCCTCTACGCCCGCTTGGCTTTTGAACAGCAAAATCAAGTGTTTAGCAGCCACACCGGCCGGCGCATTGTCCTCGCCACCAACGTGGCCGAAACCTCCCTCACGGTGCCGGGCATCCGCTTTGTGATCGACACCGGTCTGGTGCGGCTCAGTCGCTACAACCCGCGCACCAAGGTGCAGCGCCTGCCCATCGAGACCATTTCCGTCGCCTCCGCAAATCAGCGGGCCGGGCGCTGTGGTCGCGTGGGGCCCGGCATCTGCGTGCGCCTCTACGACGCCGCCGATTTGCTCACCATGAGCGAGTTCACGGATCCGGAAATCGTCCGCACCAACCTGGCCGCCGTCATTTTGCAGATGACCGCGCTCCACCTGGGCAGCGCCGAGGACTTTCCTTTTGTGGATCCCCCCGAAAATCGGCTGATTCAAGACGGTTACCAGCTGCTGTTCGAGTTGCAGGCGGTGGACGAGCGCCGCGAGCTGACGGAGCTGGGTCGCCAGCTCGCCAAACTCGCCATCGACCCCCGTTTGGGGCGGATGATCGTCGCCGCCCACCCGCAGGGGGCCTTGACCGAGGTGCTCGTCATGGCCAGCGCCCTCGCCATTCAAGACCCGCGGGAACGACCCTTGGATGTGGCCAAGCTCGCAGATGAAAAACACCGGCGCTTTCTCGACCCGAAATCCGACTTCCTCGCCTTCTGGAACCTGTGGCGCGATTACCAGGAACAGCGGGCCAGTCGCACCCAAAACCAGCTCCGCGCCTACTGTCGGGAACAGTTTTTGTCGTTTGTGCGCATGGGGGAATGGCACGATTTGCACCAGCAGCTCGCCGAGCAAACCCGCGAACTGGGGTTCACGGCGAACGATCAACCCGCCGATTACGGCGCCATTCATCGGGCCTTGTTGACCGGGCTGTTGGGCCAGGTGGGCCAGCGGCGGGAACAGGATCAAACCTACGAAGGGGCGAGAAATCAGCGCTTTACCCTGTTTCCCGGCTCGGGCTTGGCGAAAAAGCCCCCCAAATGGGTGATGGCGACGGAGCTGGTGGAAACCAGCAAGCGGTTTGGCCGCACCTGCGCTGCGATTGAACCCGATTGGCTCGAGGTCCTCGCGCCCCATTTGGTGAAGCGCAGCTACCAAGACCCCCATTACGTGGCGCGTCAGGGCCAGGTGATCGCTAAGGAGCGGGTCACCCTGTATGGCCTGCCGGTGGTGATGGATCGGGACATGGCCTACGCCAAAATCGACCCAACGCTTTGTCGGGAGCTGTTTATTCGCCACGCCCTGGTGCGCTTTGAATACAAGACGGAGGCGGCTTTTTTCCGCCACAACCAGCAGCTCGTGGACGAAATCGCCGATTTGGAGAACCGCGCCCGCCGACGAGACCTGTTGGTGGACGAAACGGCGATTTTCGCGTTTTTCGACCGCCAACTGCCGCCCACGGTGGTGAACGCTTCGAGCTTTGAAAAATGGTGGCGCCAACAGGAAAAAGAGACGCCCCACGCCCTGCATCTCACCCCCAAAGACCTGTTGAATCGGGAAATTGCCGAGGATTTGCCCGACCAATTTCCCACCCATCTCCCCATGGGCACCCTGCAACTGCCCCTGGAATACCACTACGCGCCCAACGATCCGCGGGATGGCGTGACCGTGGTGGTGCCCTTGGCGGCGCTTAACCAGCTCGACGAACACGTCATCGAATGGGGCATTCCGGGGACGCGCTTGGCCTATCTCACGGCGCTGATTAAGAGCCTGCCGAAAAATCTGCGCCGCGCCTTTGTGCCGGTGCCGGACTTTGCGACGGCCCTGTTGGACAGCCTGCCGCCCACCGGCGACCTGAAAGCGGCGGTGAGCGCCAAGTTGCACCGCATGACCGGGGTCAAAATTCCCCGGGAGGCCTGGAATCTCGCCGCCGTGCCCGACCATTTGCGGTTGCAGATTCGCCTGGTGGACGACGAGGGCCAGGTCGTCGCCGAGGGCCGGGATTTGACGGCCCTGCGGCAGCCCCTGGCCGCCCAGGCCCGTCAAGCCTTCGTCGCCGCCACCGAGGGGGCGACGGCGGCGGTTTCGGCCACTACCGCCGCCTCGGCGCGGGGCCCAGGGCGGGGTGGGAAATCGCCGTCAACGACGGCCCCCATCGCCGCCGCGCCGTCGTCGAGCGGGCCGTTGGTGTACCAGGAATGGCCTGCCGAGCCGCTGCCGGTGAGCGTGCCGCTTTTGCGGGCGGGGGTGATGCTGACGGCCTATCCCACCTTTGCGCTGTATCCGGACCGCGGCGCGGCCACGGGATTTGTGCGCCGCGATGGGGACGACGCGGCCCTCGCCCAACAGTCGCTACAACAGGTGTTGTCTTGGGTGATCCGCCGCAAATTGCGCCACGACATCACCCGCCAGGTGCCGGATTTCCCCAAGCTGGCTCTACAGTTCATGAGCGTCGCCCCCAAAGATGTGTTGGCGGATGACCTGAATAACCTCTTGATTCGTCAAGCATTTTTGGGAGATGACCTGCCGCGAGATCGGGTCAGCGTGGACGCCTGCATCGCCTTGGGACAGAAGCGGCTGCCGACGGTGTTGCGCGAGGTGGTACCCCTGGTGCAGACGATTTTGAGCGAGCAATTTCAGATTCGCAGTCGCCTCAAGACCCTGCGGCAAACCGCAGTGGCGACGGAGCTGGCGGTGCAACTCGATCAACTGATTTATGCGGGATTTTTGGCCCAGACCCCCTACCGCTGGCTTGCCCAGTTTCCCCGGTATCTGAAGGCGATCCAGGTGCGGTTGGACAAGCTGAATTACGCCGCCGACAAGGATCGGGCCCGGAGCGCGGATTGCGAGCGGTTTTGGCTGCAATACCAACAGCAGCTCCAGCGGCTCAACGGTCGGGCCGTGAGTGCGGAGCTGCGGGAATTTCGCTGGTTGATCGAGGAGTTTCGGGTATCGCAGTTCGCCCAAGACCTGAAAACGGTGCAGCCGGTGTCCCTCAAGCGCCTAGAGCAGCTGTGGACCCAGTTGACCCAGTAGCACGCCGTCAACTGGCGCCGGCGCCGTCCAAATGGAAAATCAACGCGCGGCGCAGGGCGATGAACTGTTCCGGTTCCTTGAGGGGCAAGCCGTAATGGTCGGTGATGAAGAAGATGTCTTCGGCGCGAATGCCCACCGTGCCGATTTTGGCGTTGAGCAGGTGGATTTTGCATTCCAGAAACGCCCGCCCCACCCGACTCAACAGGCCCGGACGGTCGGTGGTGGCCAACTCCATGATGGTCCGTTGGTTGAGCGGGTCGTCGGTGAAGGTGACGCGGGTGGCAATCCGAAAATGCTTGTGGCTGCGGGGGGTGTAATGGCGAATCTCGGGGATGATGTAATCGGTTTGATTCAACGCCGAGCGCAGGGTGAACAAAATCTCCTTCATGCGGCTGCGGGCCGCGATCATTTGGCCGTCGCTTTCCACCACCGTGTAACTGTCCAGGGTGTAGCCGCAGGGACTCGTGATGATGCGGGCGTCCAGCACGGTGAGCCCCAACTGTTCGAGCACCGCCGTGGTGAGGGCGAAAATCGCGGGCTTATCGCGGGTGTACACAAAGATTTCTGTGCCGCCGCGACTGGGGTCGGGGCGGGCCAAAATCAGCGCCCGATCGTCGTTGATTTTTTTCAGCACCGCGCGGGTATGCCACACCACCTCGTCGGCGGCATGGCGCAGAAAATAGTCATCGCTAAAGCTCGCCCACACCCGCTTCACGCGGTATTCGGCAATGCCATTGCGCCGCAGCCCGGCCAGCGCCTGGGCCTTGGCTTCGCGAATGCGGTCGAACTTGTCCACCGGGTGATCCAGCCCGCGCAACAGCGCCCGATGGGTCGCGTGGTACAGCTTCACCAGCAGCGACTCGCGCCAGTCGTTCCACAAACTGGGATTGGTGGCGCGAATGTCGGCGGTGGTCAGCAAATACAGGTGGTCGAGGCGTTCTTGATCGCCCACCAAATGGGCAAATTCTTCGATGACCTGGGGGTCGTAGATGTCCCGCTTCTGGGCGGTCATCGACATTTGCAGGTGGTGGCGCACCAGCCACGCCACCAATTCCCCATCTCGCGGCGGCAGCCCGTGGCGTTGACAAAAGCGCAGGGCGTCGTGGGCCCCGAGTTCCGAATGGTCGCCGTCGCGGCCCTTGGCGATGTCGTGATACAGCGCCGCGATATACAGCAGCTCGGGCTTGGCGATGCGTTCCATCACCTCAGCGCAGTGGGGAAACTCGTGGGCAAAGCGGGGCAGATAAAACCGCCGCAGGTTTCGCAGCACGAACAGGGTGTGGGTGTCCACGGTGTACACATGGAACAGGTCGTACTGCATGCGCCCCATGATGCGGCCGAATTCCGGCAGATACGCCCCCAAAATGCCGTAGCGATTCATCCGCCGCAGTTGCCGCGTAATGCCTTCGGGCTGGCGCAGCAGCTCCATGAACAGAGACTTGGCCCGCGGGTCGGCGCGGAAACGGTCGTCGATGAGGTGGCGATGGTCGCGGATGAGCCGCACGGTGGTGGCCCGCACGCCTTTGATGTGTTCGTGCTGGGCCAGCAGCAGAAAAATCTCCAGCAGGCTGAAGGGATTGCGCTGAAACACCGTGGGGTCGGTGACTTCCAAAAAGCCATGGCGCAGCTGAAAGCGCTTGTTGAGGGCGACGGGCGACGGATCGGGCGCGTCGTCGAGCAAAATCACCTCTTCAAACAGTTGCAACAGCACCTCGTTGAGGCGGCTTAGCTCCATCACCGTGCGGAAATACCGCTGCATAAACTGTTCGATGGCCGCATTGCGCTGGGTTTCTTGGTGGCCAAAGTGGCGGGCGAGGGCGAGCTGATGGTCGAATACCAAACGGTCTTCGCGGCGCTTGGCGATCATGTGCAGCGCCAGGCGCACCTGCCACAAAAAGCGCTGGCCGGCCACGAGTTCCCGATACTCGGTGGAGGTTAAGAAGCCATACACCACCAGGTCGAACAGGGTATTGACGCCGAAATGGCGTTTTGCCACCCAGGCGATGGTTTGAATGTCCCGCAGGCCGCCCGGGCCTTCCTTCACGTTGGGTTCCAGGTTGTAGCCGGTCTCGTGGTACTTGGCGTAGCGCCTGGCCTGTTCTTGCTTTTTGGCGGCGAAAAACTCCCGACTCGACCACAGCTGGTCTGGCGCGATAGCCCGCTGCATGTCGGCAAACAGCGCCGCCGACCCCACCAACAGGCGGGCCTCGATGAGGTTGGTGATGACGGTGACATCCCGACGGCTTTCGCTCGCGCATTCGGCGGGACTGCGGACGCTGTGGCCGATGGTGAGCCCGATGTCCCACAAAAAGGTGATGAATTGGCTGATTTGTTCCCGTTGGCGCGGGGCAATGTCGTTCACGGCGCGGCGACTGAGGATGAGCAGGTCGATATCCGAGCCGGGATGCAGCTCGCCGCGGCCATAGCCGCCCACGGCCACTAGGGTGAAGTCACCGGTTTGGCCGATTTGCTGTTGCCACGCGAGGCTGAGCAGGCGGTCGATGAGGCGGGCGCGGGCGGGAACCACCTCGTCGGCGGCGACCCCGGCTTCAAATAGCTGGCGCAACCGCTCGCTGCCGTCGGCGAGGGCGTGACGAAACTCCGTCAGGGCTTGGGGCGGATCGTCATCCCAGGCGGGCAGCGGGTGGGACAGGGCATTCATGGTTTTGGGGTGCTCGGGAATTCGGTGAGGACGTCCACGCCCCTGTCGGTGACATGGACCATATGTTCCCACTGGGCCGACAGGCTGTGGTCTTTGGTGACCACGGTCCAACCGTCGGGCATAAGCTTGGTAAAGCGCTTACCCACGTTAATCATGGGTTCGATGGTGAATGTCATGCCGGGCACGAGGACAAGTCCCTCGCCGGGCTGACCGTAGTGCAACACCTGGGGGGATTCGTGAAAGGCTTGGCCGATGCCGTGGCCGCAGTATTCGCGCACTACGGAAAAGCGGTGCTGTTCGGCATGGCGTTGGATGGCGTAGCCCACGTCGCCGAGGGTGCGGCCGGGTGCGACGGCTTCGATCCCGCGCCAGAGACATTCCAAACACACCTGCACCAGGCGCCGAGCCAGCACGCTGGGTTCCCCCACGAAATACATGCGGCTGCAATCCCCGTGGTAACCGTCCTTAATGACGGTGATGTCCACATTAATAATGTCGCCGACCTTGAGTTTTTTCGGGCCGGGAATGCCGTGACACACCACCTGATTTACCGAGGTGCAGATCGACTTGGGGAAGCCCCGATAATTCAGGGGGGCCGGAATGGCGTCTTGTACCTCGACGATGAAGCGGTGACAGCGGTCGTTGAGTTCATCGGTGGTGACGCCGGGCATGACGAAGGGGCCAATCATGTCCAGAACGTCCGACGCCAAACGGGCAGCAACGCGCATTTTGTCGATATCGGCGGGAGTTTTAAGAACGATGTCGTTCATCGCGGGGCGTTGGAGCATGGGGAAAACCGTCGTGGAAGCAATGGCCTAGGTCATGACCCCATGCTATAAAGCCGCCCCCTCCCCTGCAACCAACTCCCCACACGGGTCGGCACGCGCCATGGGGTGCCTTGTCTTGCAAGGTGATGGCGCGGGACTCGTGGAGGCTCAACCCAGGTACTAACCATGTCGCAAACGACCATGCGCTCGATGCTCGAAGCCGGTGTGCACTTTGGCCACCAAACCCGTTATTGGAATCCTTCCATGGCGCCGTACATTTTTGGCGAGCGCAATAAGATTCACATCATCAACCTAGAAAAAAGTCTGCCGCTGTTTAACGACGCGATGAATTTTCTGGGCAAATTGGCTGCTAATAACGGGCGAATCTTGTTTGTGGGCACGAAGCGTTCGGCCCGCCAAGTGATTCAAGAAGCGGCCGGCCAATGCCGGATGCCCTATGTCAACCACCGCTGGCTGGGCGGCATGTTGACCAATTTCAAAACCGTGAAGCAGTCGATTAAACGGCTGCACGATTTAGAAAAAACCCTGCAAGACCCGGCGATTGAACGGCGTTCCAAGCGGGAAGTGATCGAATTACAACGCGAACTCGAAAAACTCGAACGCAGTTTGGGCGGCATTAAAGACATGCCGTCGCTGCCCGACGCGCTGTTTGTGATCGATGTGGGCCACGAGAAAATTGCGATCCAAGAAGCGGTCAAGCTCGGCATTCCCGTGGTGGCCGTGGTGGATACCAATAGCTCGCCCGACGGCGTGGATTACATCATTCCCGGTAATGACGACGCGATTCGCGCGGTCACGCTGTATGTCCAGGGGGCTGCTGAAGCCGTGAACAACGGGCGGATGGCCGCCAGCGGCACCTTGGGATTAGAAGAAGAATTTGTGGAGCTGCCCGACGAGGTGGCGTCCGAAACCGCCTCCTAAAAAGTGGGCGGCGACTTGATTTTTTCTGTTCATTGAGAGGCGTAACGATGGCCGACATTACTTCTGCGTTGGTGAAAGAACTCCGCGAGCGCACGGGCGCCGGCATGATGGAGTGCAAGAAGGCACTCCAAACCGTCGAGGGCGATATGGACGCTGCGATCGAGCATTTGCGCAAAACCGGTCAGGCCAAGGCGGACAAAAAGGCGGGTCGTACCGCCGCCGAAGGGGTGATTGCCTTCGCCCAGGTGGGCAACACCACGGTGCTCGCCGAGGTGAATTGTGAAACCGATTTTGTGGCGCGGGGCGAACGCCTGCGGGGCTTTGCCCAACAGGTGGCCCAGCTCGCCGCCACCCTTGGTTTGGGCGAGGTGACGGCCTTGGGCGCAACGGCGTTGGGCGACGGCACGGTGGACAGTGTCCGTCGCGCCCTGGTGGCGGAAATCGGCGAGAAAATCGAGGTGCGGCGGGTGGCGAAAATCACCAGCGACCGCGTGGTCGGGGCGTACATTCACGGGGATCGCATTGGCGTACTCGTGGAACTCGACGGCGGCGACAGCGCCGTGGCGCGAGACATCGCCATGCACGTGGCGGCGAGTCGGCCAGTGTGCGTGCGGCCCGATCAGGTGCCCGCGGAAGACATCGCCCGCGAGCGCACCATTTTTGCGTCCCAAGCGGCGGACAGCGGCAAACCGCCGGAAATCATCGCCAAGATGATCGACGGACGGATTAAGAAGTTTTTGGGCGAAATCACGTTGTTGGGCCAGCCCTTCGTGAAAGACCCGGACATGAGCGTCGAGAAGTATCTCAAGCAGCAGGGCGCGACGGCGTTGCAGTTTGTGCGATTCGAACTCGGCGAAGGCATTGAAAAGGTGCAGGAAGATTTCGTGGCCGCTGTGATGGAACAGGTGCGGGGCAGCGAATAACCCCTGCCTGACGCTGCGGCGCGGTTTGGCTACACTCCGCGCCACTTTTGTCGCCGGTGAGGTTCTTTCCATGCAATTAGTCTTTCAGCGCGTGCTGCTTAAACTGAGTGGTGAAGCGTTGATGGGGGGCCTGGACTATGGCATCGACCCCACCGTCATTGGACGGCTCGCCGAAGAAATCGCCGAAGTCAATCGCCTTAAAGTCGAACTCGCCATTGTGATCGGCGGCGGCAATCTCTTTCGCGGTAAAGGGTTAGCCGAGGCCGGTATGGAACGGGTTACCGCGGATCACATGGGCATGTTGGCCACCGTCATGAACTCCCTGGCGCTGCAAGACGCCCTCGAACGCCTCACCATTCCCACGCGGGTGATGTCGGCGATTCGCATTAACGAGGTGTGTGAAGACTTCATTCGCCGCCGCGCGTTAGGCCATTTGGAAAAGGGCCGCGTGGTGATTTTTGCCGCAGGCACCGGCCGACCCTTTTTCACCACCGACTCGGCAGCGAGTCTGCGGGCGGTGGAAATCGACGCCGATGTCATGTTGAAAGCGACCAAGGTGGACGGGATTTATTCCGCCGATCCCCTGCGCCACAAAGACGCAGTGCGCTACGACAAAATCGATTTCGATCAGGCGATTACCCAAAAACTCGCCGTGATGGACGCGACGGCCTTCACGATCTGTCGAGAACACGACATGCCGATCAAGGTGTTTGACGTGCATCGTCCGGGCAATCTGCTGCGAATTCTGCAAGGCGAAACCGTTGGCACCACGGTCTTGCCGCCCCATTTGATGACCGATATTTGGCCGAGTCCACGGCAGCGGAGATTGCGATAAATGATTGAAGACATTAAGAAAAATGCCCAAGAACGCATGGCGAAGAGCTTTGACGCGCTGCGCCACGAACTCGCCAAGCTGCGGACGGGTCGTGCCCATCCCAGTCTCTTGGACCATGTGATGGTGGATTACTACGGCCAGCAGGTGCCCCTGTCCCAAACGGCGCAGATCAAAACCGGCGATGCCCGCACCCTGGTGGTGGAGCCTTGGGAGAAAAACATGGTGGCGGCGATTGAAAAGGCCATTTTGACCTCGGATTTAGGCTTAAACCCCGCCACGTCGGGGCAAACCATTCGCGTGCCGCTGCCGGCACTGACCGAGCAGCGTCGGCGCGAGTTGGTGAAGGTGGTGAAGCACGAGGGGGAAAACGCCAAGGTGGCAACGCGCAATATCCGCCGCGATGCCAACCAGGAGTTGGATAAGTTGTTGAAAGACAAGGCGATTACGGAAGACGACAAGCGGCGGGCGTCGGAAGCGATCCAGAAACTGACGGATCGGGCGATTCAAGATGTGGACAAAATACTCGGCGATAAAGAAGCCGAATTGATGGAAATCTAGGGTTGAACGGCGGCGAATGGACGGCATGTGGGGGCGATGTCGCCCCGTGATGGCCCGTCACGACCCGTCCCCTGCGCTGCCGTTGCTGCCGCTGTTTCCCGACCCGCGCCTGCGCTTGCGCTTCGTCACCGGTGTGCTCATTGCCTGCGGCGCCGTCGCCGCCCCGTTGTCCCTACCCAGCGACAGTTTTTCTTGGCTGCTCTGGGGCATCGCGACCCTCGGCATCTGGGAATGGGGCCGTCTGCTCAACCGTTCGCGGTTAAATCTCGTAGCGGGCTTGGGGGTGTGGTTCCTCGTAAGCGCCTTGTTGACCTGTCACCCCTGCTGGTTCGTCTCGCTGTTCGTTTTGCAATGGGGATTGTTGATGCCTTGGCAGTTTTACCGCCCCTTTAGCCACCACGGCGCCGTGCAATTCAGCTGGTTTGTGAGCGGTTTGGTGGCTTTGGGCCTCGCCTGGGCCGCCTTGAGCGGGCTACATCGGGAATTTTCCCCCGCCCACGCCCTGTTTTTCATGCTGCTCATCGCCGCCGCCGACACGGTGGCGTTTTTCGTGGGCCGCGCCTGTGGTCGCCATCGCCTGGCGCCGCAACTCAGCCCCGGTAAAACCTGGGAAGGCGCTTTGGGTGCCCTCGCCATCGCCCTCGTCATGGGGGTTTTAGGCGCCGCGTGGCTCGCTGTCGCCCGACCCGGCGGATTCATCGCCCTGTGCCTGGTGACCGTGGGGATTTCCATCCTCGGCGATGTCTATGAAAGCCTGCTCAAGCGCCGCGCCAACGCCAAAGACAGCAGCCATCTGTTGCCTGGCCACGGCGGTGTGCTCGATCGCATCGATAGCCACCTGGCCGCCAGCCCGTTGTTTTACCTCGCCTTTTTCTGGGGAATCGTCACATGACCGCGCATCTGTCCCCCCACGAACCCTGCGGCGTGGCCATTTTGGGGGCCACCGGTTCCATTGGGGCGAATACCCTCGATGTCATCGCCCGCCATCCGGATCGCTTTCGCGTGGTCGCCCTCACCGGTCACCAGCGGGTGGAACAGCTCCTCGCCCTTACCATGGCCCATCGGCCCGAGTGCGTCGCCGTCGTCGATGACGATAAAGCCGCTTGGCTGCGCACCGCGTTGCACCAGGCCGATCCCGCCTTGGCCGCTCGCGTCGTGGTGGTGTCGGGTGAAGCGGGCTTGATTCAAGCCGCCACCTGGCCCACAGCCCGTTACGTCATGGCGGCGATTGTGGGCGCGGCCGGCCTGGCGCCGACCCTCGCGGCGTTAGCGACCGCCCAGCGGCTGTTGTTGGCCAATAAGGAAAGTTTAGTGATGGCTGGCCCGCTGTTTATGGCCGAGGCCGCCCGCCATGGCTGCGAACTGTTGCCCGTGGATAGCGAACACAACGCCCTGTTTCAATGCCTTTACGGCGAGGATGGCCAGCCCAAAGCCGGCTTGTTGGAACTGATTTTGACGGCCTCCGGCGGGCCATTTCGCACCTGGTCGGCGGTCGCCATGGCCGCCGCCACCCCCACCCAGGCGGTGAAACATCCCACCTGGGCCATGGGCCAGAAAATCTCCGTGGATTCGGCCACCCTGATGAATAAGGGCCTCGAAGTCATCGAAGCCCATTACCTCTTCCAGGTGCCGGCGGCGCAGATTCGCGTGGTCATTCATCCCCAAAGCGTCATCCATTCCCTCGTGCGGTTTGTGGATGGCTCGGTGTTAGCGCAGCTCGGCCAGCCCGACATGCGGACGCCCATCGCCCACGCCCTCGCGTGGCCCACCCGCCTGGACGCGGGCGTCGCCCCCCTCGATTTGGCGGGCTTGACCCTCACATTTGAAGCCCCCGACGGGGCGCGTTTTCCCGCCCTCGACCTGGCCTATGCAGCACTTCAGGCCGGCGGCACGGCCCCCGCAATTCTGAACGCCGCCAACGAAATTGCCGTGGCGGCGTTTTTGGCCCAACAGCTGTCCTTCGATCGCATTACCGCCGTGGTCGAGCACACGTTGGCTTCACTTCCCCCCACCTCCGGCACGACGCTGGCGGCGATTCTTGCGGCGGACCACCAGGCCCGCGCCATCGCCACCGCTGCCGTGGCCCGCTAGGAGCTTTTTTATGTCGGCAACCCTTATCAATGTGCTCGCTCTCCTCGTCACCCTAGGCATCCTCATTACGGTGCACGAATGGGGACATTTCTTCGTGGCCCGCCGCCTGGGCGTGAAGGTGCTGCGGTTTTCCATCGGCTTTGGCCAGCCCCTGTGGCGGCGCACCGACGCCCAGGGCACGGAATACGTGCTGGCGGCGATTCCCCTGGGCGGTTACGTGCAGATGCTCGACGAGCGCGAGGGCGATGTCCCCGCGGAAGAGCGCCATCGGGCGTTCAACACCCAGCCCGTGGGGACGCGCATCGCCGTGGTCGCCGCCGGGCCCCTGTGCAATTTCCTGTTTGCCATCGGCGCCTATGCGTTGGTGTTCATGGTGGGCGTAACCGCGGCGCTGCCCCTGTTGGGCGAACCCACCCCCGAGTCGCCGGCGGCCCGCGCCGGGTTTGAGATGGGTGAAACCATCGTGGCGGTGAATGGACAGGCGACGCCCACCCTGGATCGGGTGGTGTTGGCGCTCATCGACGCGAGTTTGGCCGCCACCGGGCGCACCGACGACGCCACCGTGTTGGCGACGATCACCGTGGAAAACGAGCAGGGCACCCGTCGGGAACGGCAGCTCGATTTGAGCGGCGCCAACACCCACGCCGAAAAGGGTCAGGTGCTGCGCTTTTTGGGACTGCGCCCCTGGCCGCTGCCGGCGGTGGTGGGGCAGGTGCAGACCGATAGCCCCGCCGCCCGCGCCGGATTGCAAACCAACGACCGCATCGTGGCGGTGGATAACCGCCCTGTCAGCGGCTGGGAAGATTTGGTTGCCGTGATCCGCGAACGCCCCGAGGTGGCGGTGACCCTCGCCGTGCGCCGCGACACCACGACCCTGGATGTGATCGTGACGCCCATCGCCGTGCAGGACGGCGGCGAAACCATCGGGCGCATTGGCATTGGGCCGAGTCCCCAAGGCGGCGGCGACGACAAGCTGTTTACGACGATTCAACACGATCCCCTGTCGGCCCTGTGGCAGGGCACGGTGAAAACCTGGGAGATGTCCTGGTTCACCTTAAAAATGTTCGGGCGGATGCTGTTTGGCCAGGCTTCGCTGGAAAACTTGAGCGGCCCGTTGACCATCGCCCAGGTGGCCGGCCAAGCGGCGACCGTGGGCGTGACCGCGTTTTTGTCTTTATTGGCCCTCATTAGCATCAGTTTGGCGGTGTTGAATCTGCTGCCGGTGCCAGTGCTCGACGGCGGCCATCTGCTGTTCTATTTCATCGAAATCGTCAAAGGCAGCCCGCTATCGGAGGATTGGCAGCTGGTGGGCCAGAAAATCGGCATC
>DAIUCA010000046.1:0-15698 GCA_036846405.1 Candidatus Competibacteraceae bacterium | reverse complement strand
CCCTGTTGTATCTCCCCCAGCGGGCGCCCTTCGATTTGTGGGAACGGGACAGCAAGGGGGGCTTGAAGCTCTATGTGAAGCGGGTGTTCATCATGGAAAACGCGGATCAACTGTTGCCTCGGTATCTGCGCTTCGTGCGCGGCGTCATCGACTCCAACGACCTGCCCCTCAACGTGTCCCGCGAGCTGCTTCAAAGCAACAAGGTGGTGGAAAAAATCCGCGCCGGCGTCACGAAGAAGGTGTTGGGCCTGCTGGAACAGTTAGCGCAAACCGACGCCGACAAATACGCCAAGTTTTGGACCCAGTTTGGCCTGGTGCTTAAAGAAGGCATTGGCGAAGACCAGGCCAACAAAGACGCCATCGCCAAGCTGCTGCGTTTTAGCAGCACCCACGACGACCAACCCGCCGCCACCGTGTCCCTGGACACCTACTTGAGCCGCCTAAAAGACGGTCAAGACAAAATTTATTATTTGACGGCGGACAGCTTTTTGGCCGCTAAAAACAGTCCCCACCTGGAGTTATTCCGCAAAAAAGGCGTGGAAGTACTGTTGTTGACCGATCGGATCGACGAATGGCTGGTGGCCCATCTCCACGAATACGCAGGCAAGCCGCTCCAGTCGGTAGCGAAGGGTGCGGTGGATCTATCTGCCCTCGCCAGCGACGCGGAGAAAGCCGAGCAGGCCGCTGCCGCTGAAACGCTGCAAGGCCTCATCGCCCGGATGAAAACCGCCTTGGGCGAGCGGATTGGCGATGTGCGACTGTCCACGCGACTCATCGAGTCGCCGGCCTGCTTGGTGGTGGACGAGCACGCCATGAGTGCTCATTTGCAACGGCTGTTCAAAGAGGCCGGCCAGGCATTTCCCCCCCACAAGCCCCATTTGGAAATCAACCCGCAGCACGCGCTGATTCAGCGACTCGATCGGGAAACCGACGACCAGCGGTTCCAGGATTTGGCCCATGTCCTCTTCGACCAGGCGCTGTTGGCGGAAGGCGGTGCCCTTGAAGATCCAGCCCAGTTTGTTCAACGGCTCAATAAGCTGTTGTTAGAACTCAGCCACTAAAACGCGCTGCGACAAAGGGGCAGCCTAAAAGCTGCCGCTTTGCTAATTTCGCCTATAAATAAACAACACCACCAACCACAACATTCCAAAGGAGTCTTTTCCATGACGACTACCGTTGCCGATTTGCTCAAGACAAAGACCCTGGGCGCTATCACCGTACCGTCGGACGCTACCGTCGGGGCAGCCATCGAGACCATGTATCTCCACCGCGTCGGCGCGGTCATCGTGGCCGAGGTGGGCGACGAAACCCATCCGGTGGGGATTTTTACGGAGCGGGACATCCTGCGGTTATACGCCGAGGGACATCACGACTTTGCGACCCAAACCATCGGCGAGCACATGACAAAACAGCTCGTGGTGGGCGCGCCCAGCAATCGCCTCGACGATGTGCTTGCACTCATGACCGAACGGCGGTTTCGCCACATGCCCGTGCTGGACAATGGCCAACTCATCGGCGTGATTTCCATCGGTGATTTGGTGAAAGCGAAACTCGCCCGCGCCACCGCCGACGCCGACGCCCTGCGCGATTACATTCACACCTAGGCCCCTTGCCGCTTCTCTAGGAAAAAAATTAAGCCGTGCAACTTTTGCAGCCCTTTAAGGGACGATGAACGGTAACTTTTTCGCCAAACAAGACGCGCTCTGCTAAAGGGCCGTCGGGGACCACCACAAACCGCTATGGCCGCCGATCTCGCTAACGCCCTGCCGGCTCCGATTGAGCTCAAAGGGGGCTTATTCACGCTCACCGTGCTGTATCTGCGCACGGCGGATTACGAGGTCATCGACCAGCATTTGGCCCAACGGGCGGAACAGGCGCCGGGGTTTTTTCGCAATAACCCGGTGGTGATCGACTTGGGCGATTTCATGAGCAACGCCACCCCCCTAGATTTTGGTCGGCTGCGCGAGCTGCTGTGGCGTCGTGGACTCATGCCGGTGGGCGTGCGCAACGGCCCCCTCGCCATGTTGAACGACGCCCGCTTGACGGGTTTAGCTACGCTGCCCGATGTGCGGCCCCCCAGCCCGCGCGCGACCGAATCCCTGCCGCCGCCCCCGGCGCCCCCGCCTTCGCCCAGTCGCCTCGTGACCGCCCCCATTCGCTCGGGCCAGCAGGTGTATTCGCCCGGCGATCTCATCGTCACCAACACCGTGGGCAATGGGGCCGAGGTGGTGGCCGACGGCAATATTCATATTTACGGCGTGTTGCGCGGGCGGGGCTTAGCCGGTGCTAAAAACGACAACACGGCGCGGATTTTTTGCCAGAGTTTAGAAGCGGAACTCATCTCGATTGCCGGGGTGTATCGCCTGTTTGAAGACAATCTGAAAAACCCCTCAAAGGGCAACGAATTTTGGCAAAAACCCGTGCAGATTTCCCTCACGGGCGACCGACTGCAAATCGATCTCTTACAACGTTAGTGGCCCATAACAAGTGGAGGTAATCCCGTTGGCTAGAATTATCGTCGTCACATCCGGCAAAGGCGGCGTGGGCAAAACCACCACCAGCGCAAGCTTTGCCACCGGCCTTGCCATGCGCGGCCACAAAACTGCCGTCATCGATTTCGATGTGGGCCTACGCAACCTGGATCTTTTGATGGGTTGCGAGCGGCGCGTGGTGTACGACTTTGTGAACGTCATCAACGGGGAAGCCAGCCTGAGTCAGGCACTGATCCGCGATAAACGCCACGAGAATCTGTACATCCTGCCGGCCTCGCAAACCCGCGATAAAGACGCCCTCACCAAAGAAGGCGTGGAACGGGTGCTGCGGGAGCTGCGCAATAGCTTTGAATACATCGTCTGCGACTCGCCGGCCGGCATCGAAAAGGGGGCCCAAATGGCGCTGTATTTCGCCGATGAAGCCCTCATCGTGACCAATCCGGAGGTCTCGTCGGTACGGGACTCGGACCGCATTTTGGGGATTTTAGCGAGTAAGTCCCTGCGGGCAGAAACCGCCGAAGCGCCGGTGAAAGAGCATCTGGTGATCACGCGCTACGACCCGGAACGGGTCAACCGCAGCGAAATGTTGGGCATCGACGATGTGCTGGAAATTTTGGGGATTCCGCTGCTGGGCGTGGTACCGGAATCCCATTCGGTCTTACAGGCGTCTAACGCGGGGATTCCGGTGATTTGCGACAAAGAGAGCGAGGCCGGCCAGGCTTACAGCGACCTGGTGGAACGGTTTTTGGGTCGCAATTTGCCCCACCGCTTTGTGACGGTTGAGAAGAAGGGTTTTTTCCAACGACTGTTTGGTAGCTGATGTTTTATGAAAAACTTCCTCGGATATTTCACGACCGCGCGCGCGCCAGCCCCGCCGCCCAATACCGCCGCCATCGCTAAAGAGCGGCTTCATATCCTCATCACCCACGAGCGCAGCCAAAAGCGGGGCAACCCCGATTATTTGCCGGCGCTCAAAGAGGAAATCCTCGCGGTGGTGCGCAAATACGCGAGCGTCGAAGCCCATCACATTCGGGTGCGCCGCGACCAGGAGGACCACTGTGAGGTGCTGGAGGTGAATATCACCCTGCCCCAGGACGAAACCGGCAGCCATCGCGCTGCCGTCGTGGCGCCGCCGAAAGAATGGCCCTCGTCGTCCTCATGACGGCGACGACAGACGCCGCGCTCGCGGCCAAAATGCGTTTGGATAAGTGGTTGTGGGCGGCACGCTTTTATAAAACCCGCAGCCTGGCGGTCGCTGCAATCGAGAACCATCGGGTGCTCGTGAATCAACAACGGGCCAAGCCCGCCCGCCTCATCGGGGTGGGCGACCAGCTCACCGTGCGTCGCGGGCCGTTTGAACAGCATCTGGTGGTGTTGAACCTGTCGACCCAGCGCGGCCCGGCGGTGCAAGCGGCCCAGCTGTACGACGAAACCCCCGAAAGCCTCGAAAAACGCGCCACATTGGCGGTGCAGTTGCAATCGCTGCCGCGACCGCCCAGCCGGCCCACGAAGAAGGCTCGGCGCCAAATCATCCAATTCACGCGCCGCCACGACGACGATCCACCCGCGTGTGACGACGACGCCTTTTAAGACGATATGGCCGTGAGCCGTAGATATTTGGCGCGCAGGTCGTCATCGCTTTCCACATGGTCGGGATCCAGGGGAATGCAGTCCACAGGGCAGACTGCGACGCATTGGGGCTGGTCGAAATGGCCGACGCATTCGGTGCAGCGGTGGGGATCGATCACATAGATTTCTGGACCGGGATAAATCGCCTGATTCGGGCATTCGGGTTCGCAGACATCGCAGTTAATACACTGGTCGGTAATGCGCAGCGCCATGGGGAACTCTCTCCGGGCTAAATGTCGCGAACGACGGCGAATTTGCGGGCGAGGGCCTGCTGCACCGAGGGCGTCACAAAGGCCCCCATGTCGCCGCCGAGCCGCGCCACTTCCTTCACCAAACTCGACGAAATAAAGGCGTATTGCTCGGCGGGGGTGAGAAACACGGTTTCGATGTGGGAATTGAGCCGCCGATTCATGCTGGCGAGTTGGAATTCGTACTCAAAATCCGACACCGCGCGCAGTCCCCGCAAAATAACCTTGGCATTGACCTGTTGGGTGTAATGCACCAGGAGATTGTTAAAGCCGTGAATCGACAGGTTGGGCAGATGGGCCAGGGCCTGTTGGGCCAGCGAGACCCGTTCATCCAAGGAAAACAGCGGGTTTTTGTTCGGATTGGCGGCCACCGCGAGGATGAGGTGGTCGAACAGCTGGGTGCCCCGCTCGACAATGTCGATGTGACCGTTGGTGATCGGGTCAAAGGTGCCCGGATAGATGGCCACCACGCTCATGTTCAACGGGCCTGCCAGGCTTGGGGATTCAGTCGCTGGAGCTGTTTGGGGGCCGCCACCACCCGCGCTGCCCCGGGATTCACCTGTTGGAAGCGCAGAAAATCCGCTTCGCCGCCGGCGTAAATACAGCCACAGCCCCGGCTGTCGGCGAATAGGTAGGGCGGCAGTCCCGGACGGTTGTGCACCACGAATACCCCCTGGGGCAAATCCTCGAGCAGACGCTGTTGGGGCGGTCGGGTGGGTTGATAGGGTCGAAAGCCCGATTCGCGTAACAGCGTTGAGCCATCGGTCATCGGCGTCGCGCAGCCGCTGAGTAAAACCATCGAAATGAGAAAAAGCCGCATGGTGTTGCTCCCAAGAGGTGCGTGATGAGTTCCGAACGATGCTAGCCCACCCCGAGAAGGGGTTACAATTATCCGCTACCCGCCCGCTGTAGAGCCGCTCCGTTGACTGCCATTGCTGCCACCCACCGCTTCGCCTTGCTGCTGCAAGCCTTTCCCGAACTCTCCGCCGCCGAGCTGACCCCCGCTTCGAGCGACGCGAGTTTCCGCCGCTATTTTCGGGTGAATCGCCAGCCCAGCCGCATCGTCATGGACGCGCCCCCCGCCCAAGAACCCCTCGGCCCCTTTCTCGCGGTCCACGCCCGCCTGGCCGCCGCCGACCTCCACGTGCCGACGATTTTTGCCGCCGACACCGACCAAGGCTTTCTGCTGATGGAGGATTTGGGCCACACCGATTACCTCTCCCAACTGACCGCCACCACGGTGGATGCCCTGTATTCGGCGGCCTTTGACGCCCTGTTGCAGATGCAAACCCGCATCTCCACTGCCGATCTGCCGCCCTACGACGCGGCAACGCTTCACCGGGAAATGGCGCTATTTCCCACCTGGTGTCTGCAACGCCACGGCGGGTGGACGCTCACCGCCACCCAGCAACGGATCCTCGACCACAGCATGGCGCGTCTGGTGGAAAGCGCCTTGGCCCAGCCGCCGGTGTTTGTCCATCGGGATTTCCACTCGCGCAACCTCATGGTCACCCCCGAGCGCAGCCCCGGTATTTTGGATTTTCAAGACGCCGTGGCCGGGCCGCTCACCTACGACCTGGTGTCGCTCCTGCGGGATTGTTATGTGGCCTGGCCCGACGACCAGGTCACCGCCTGGGCGCTGCAATACCGCCAAATGGCCCAAGACGCGGGCCTCGTGGTGGCCGATGCGCCGCGCTTTCTCCAGCAGTTCGACTGGATGGGGCTGCAACGCCATCTGAAGGTCTTGGGGATTTTCTGTCGGCTCTATCACCGAGACGGCAAGGCGCGGTATCTGGCGGATTTGCCCCTGGTGCTGGATTACGCGCGGCGCATCGCCCACCGCTATCCCGAATTCGCCGAGTTGGCGGCCCTGTTGGACGACGTGAATGTCGCGGTCCCCCTGGCGACGGCGTCTTCATGAAGGCCATGTTGCTCGCCGCCGGTCGCGGGGAACGCATGCGACCGCTCACGGATTTTCTGCCCAAACCCCTCCTGGACGCGGGCGGCCAACCCCTCATCGCCCACCACCTGGACGCCTTCGCCGCCGCCGACTTTGGGGCGGTCTGTATCAATTTGGCCTATCGGGGCGACTTGATTCGCGCCGCCCTGGGCGACGGGTCGCGGTGGGGCATGGCGCTGCATTACTTGGCGGAACCCACCCCCAGCCTGGATACCGGCGGCGGCATTTTTAACGCGCTCTCCCACCTGGGCACCGCGCCCTTTGCGGTGGTGAATGCCGACGTGTGGTGTCGGTTTCCCTTTCGGCGATTTCACGCCCTGGCCGCCTGGATGACGGCGCAACATGCCGCCGCGCCAGATCGGGCGCCCCTGGCCCATCTCATTCTTGTGCCCAATCCCCGCCAACATCCCCAAGGCGACTTTGGCTTGGCGGCGCGGCCCGCTGCCCCTGGGTCGGCCCCGCCGTTTCCCGTCGCCGACGACGGGGTTTGGGGCCCAGTCCTGCCCGCCGCGTCGTCGGCCGCAACCCTCACGTTTAGCGGCTTGAGCCTGTTACACCCCCAGTTGTTTGCCAACAGTTCACCCGGACGCTTTTCCCTCGTGCCGCTGCTGCACGCCGCTATTGACCAGGGGCGGGTGACTGGCGAACGGTTTCACGGCGATTGGCGCGACATCGGCACCCCCCAACGACTGCACCAACTGCGCTGTGACCTGGCCTAACCTTTTGTTCGATTTCCCCTTTATTGAGAAAACCGCCCATGAACTGGACTACCCCTGATCTCTGCGACGCCCATGAGGGCAAAATTCACGTGGCCGAACCAATTTTTCTCGATTACGGCGGCGTCACCCGTTTTTGCGGCCAAATCGCCACCGTCAAGCTGTTTGAAGACAACTCTCGGGTGCGCGACGCCCTTAACGAACCCGGTCGGGGCCGAGTGCTCGTGGTGGACGGGGGCGGTTCTCTGCGCTGTGCCCTGCTGGGCGACCAACTGGGCGAATTGGCCGTCAAAAATGGCTGGTCGGGTCTGGTGATTAACGGCTGCGTGCGGGACAGCGCGGCCCTGGCGGAACTGGATTTGGGGGTGAAAGCCATCGGCACCCATCCCCAAAAGAGCCACAAAAAAGGCGTGGGCGAGCGGGAAGTCTCGGTGCGCTTTGCCGGGGTGTTGTTTTTGCCAAACCACTATCTCTACGGGGACGAGGACGGCCTAGTCATTAGCAGCGAGGCCCTGGTGTGACCGAAGACAACCGGCTGGCCGCCGCCGATCACCCGCACATCCACGCGGTGATCGCGGGGGAACTCGCCGTCGCGACGGCCCAGGTGGCCCAAGCGGTGGCGCTCCTCGACGGGGGCGCGACCGTGCCGTTTATTGCCCGCTATCGCAAAGAAGCCACCGGCGGCCTGGACGATGCCCAACTGCGCCAGCTGGCCGAGCGATTGGACTATCTGCGGGAGCTGACCCAACGGCGCCACGCCATCCGCCACAGTCTCCAGGAACAACAGCAGCTCACGCCGGCCCTGGCCGCCGCCCTCGACGCGGCCACCACCAAAACTGCGTTGGAAGACCTGTATTTGCCCTTCAAACCCAAGCGGCGCACCAAAGCGCAGATCGCGCGGGAAGCCGGCCTTGGCCCCCTGGCCCAACAGCTCTTGGACGAGCCGACGGTGGTTCCCTTGACGGCGGCGGCGGCCTTTGTGAATCCCCACCAGGGCATCGCAGATGCGGCGGCGGCCCTGGACGGCGCGCGGCAGATGCTCATGGAACAATTTGCTGAAACGGCGGCGTTGATTGCGGCGCTGCGGCGGCATCTCCAGGAGGAGGGGGTGTTACAGGCCCGGGTGGTGCCCGACCAAGAAACCGCCGGCGCCAAGTTCGCCGACTATTTCGACTACGACGAGCCGTTGAAGAAGGTGCGCGGCCACCGGGCCTTGGCGCTGTTGCGCGGGCGCCACGAGGGCGTGTTGCAACTGCGCCTGTCCATCGACCACACCCTGCCCGGCGAGCAGCTGGTGGCGGCCCATTTCGGGCTGCGCGACCAGGGCCGTCCCGCCGACGCCTGGCGCCTCGCTACGGCCAAAATGGCGTGGAAAGTCAAGCTGTTTACCCATTTGGAACTCGAACTGCTGAACACCCTGCGGGAACAGGCGGAACTCGAGGCGATTCAGGTGTTTGGGGCCAATCTCAAGGATTTGCTGCTCGCGCCACCGGCCGGCCGACGGCCCACCCTGGGCATCGACCCGGGCATTCGCACCGGCATCAAGGTCGCCGCCGTGGACAGCACCGGCAAGGTGGTCGACACCGCGACGCTCTATCCCCACGCCCCCCAACACCGCTGGCAGGAAACCCAAGCGGCCCTGGCAGCCCTCTGTGTGCGCCACCAGATCGCGCTCATTGCCATCGGCAACGGCACCGCCTCGCGGGAAACCGATCGCCTGGTCATGGAGATGCTCCAGGCCCAACCGACGCTGCGGGTCACCAAGGCCCTGGTGTCGGAGGCGGGCGCCTCGGTGTACTCGGCCTCCGCCCTGGCATCCCACGAGCTGCCCGACCTGGATGTGAGTCTGCGCGGGGCGGTGAGCATCGCCCGTCGGCTGCAGGACCCCTTGGCGGAACTCGTGAAAATCGACCCGAAAGCCATCGGCGTCGGCCAGTATCAACACGATGTGTCGCCCAACCTGCTGGCCAAAAGCCTCGATGCAGTGGTGGAAGACTGTGTGAACGCGGTGGGCGTGGACGTGAATACGGCCAGTGCTGCCCTGTTGGCGCGCATCGCCGGACTCAACAGCAGTTTGGCCCAACACATCGTGGCCCATCGGGACGCCCATGGGGCCTTTGCCAACCGCCGCGCCCTGTTACACGTGCCGCGCCTGGGGCCGAAAACCTTTGAACAGGCGGCGGGCTTTCTGCGCATCGTGGGCGGCGACCAGCCCCTGGACGCCTCGGCGGTGCATCCGGAAGCCTATCCCCTGGTGGAACGGATCAGCGCCGCCTGTGGCCGCCCGCTGACCCAGCTGTTGGGCGACCGGGCCCTGTTGCAGCGCCTGGATCCGGCCCGCTTTGTGGACGACCGCTTTGGGCTGCCCACCGTGCGGGATGTGCTCCAGGAACTCGACAAGCCCGGCCGCGACCCCCGGCCGGCCTTTGAAACCGCCCAATTCGACGAGCGGGTTCACCAAATCAACGACCTGGAACCGGGCATGGTTTTGGAGGGCGTGGTCACCAACGTGGCCAACTTCGGCGCCTTCGTGGACATCGGCGTCCATCAGGACGGCCTGGTGCACATTTCCCTGCTGGCGGAACAGTTCGTCGCCGACCCGCGCACGGTGGTGAAGGTGGGCCAGGTGGTGCGGGTGAAGGTGTTGTCGGTGGACCTGCCCCGCAAGCGCATCGCCTTGAGCCGCCGATTGGACGTGGACCCGCGGGATTACGCCGCCGAACGCCCTCTGAGTGGCGATGGGGCGACGGGGCGGCCCCGCGACAGTGGTTCGTCGGGGGACCGTCGTGGGCGCGAGAATCCGTCAAGCGCCCTGGCGCAAGCGCTATCCAAGGCCCGCGAGGCCAACAAATCGCCTAAAAACTAACGCTGGAAATGCTGACCACCGCCATGAATAGCCGCTTGCTTTTACGCCACTGTCTTCGGGAACTGCGCAAGCTGCGTCGCCTCGCGAGCGACCAGCGCCAGGAATTGGACTGCTGGCAGTTGGCGTCCCAAGGCAGCCACGACAGCCTTTGGTGGTACGACTGCACCACAGAACAGCTTTACGGCTCCCGCCGCTGGTGGGCGGGCATGGGCTATCGCTACGACAACCGTCGGGTGTCGTGGCAGCTGTGGCGCACCTGGATTCACCCGGACGATGTGGATTTGGTGATGGCGACCTATCGCCGTTATCTCGCGGCACCGCCCACAACCCACCTGCTGCAATGCCGTTACCGCCTGCGCGACCTCAAGGGCAGCTACCACTGGCGGGCGGACCAGGCCCTGGGCCAGTGGGACGACCAGGGGCGGCCCCGATGGCTCGCCGGGTCGAGCCGCGATGTGCAAGATCAAGAAAACCTGGGCGATGCCACCCAGCCCATCGACCACGATCCGCTCACCCAACTGTTTAATCGCCATTACTTCATCCGCCAGATGCAGCAGTCTTTGGAAGAAGCCCAACAGCAGGGCGAGTTACAGGGGCTGTTTCTCATCGACATCGACCGATTCCAGAACTTAAACGAGAGCTTTGGCCATTCCGGCGGCGACCATCTGTTGGTGCAGGTGGCCCAGCGGCTCCAAGCCGTATGTGTGCCCGGCGACATTCTCGCCCGCTTGGGCGGCGATGAGTTTGCCCTGTTGAGCAAAAATCTGTTGAACCACGGGGTGGCCTTGGAGATGGCCCAACGGCTCCAGCGCATCTTTACCGCCCCGTTCCACCAGGATGGCCGTTGGATTTCCCTGAGCGCCGGGGTGGGCGTGGCGCTGAATCGCTTGGGCGATGAACCCGCGCCGCGATACCAAGAAACCACCACTTGGCTACGAGACGCGGATTTGGCCTTGCACCAGGCGAAATCCCAGGGGCGGGGCGAGTGGCTCTGCTTTGAACCCGCCCTCCAACGCCGCCGCGCCGAGCGGATGCAGGTGGAAAACGAACTCAAACAGGCCCTCAACAACGGGGAATTGCGGCTGTTTTTCCAACCCATCGTGGAATTGCGCACCGGTCGCTACCGCAGCGTCGAGGCGCTCATTCGTTGGCAACATCCCCAACGGGGCCTGCTCACCCCCGGGGCCTTTGTGCCCATTGCGGAGGAGGCGGGCCTGCTGCCGGCCCTGGGCGATTGGGTGCTGGTGCAGGCCTGTCGGGAGCTGGCGGCCTTGAGTCGCAGCGGCGTTGCCCTGGGGGATTTCATCGTGGCGGTGAATATCGCCGGGCCGCAGTTCGCCGACCCCACCATCGCCCAGCGCATCGCCGAGTTGCTGGCCCAATGGCAGGTGAATCCCGCCAACCTGCGCCTAGAAATCACCGAAACCCTCATCGCGAACCCGGCCGATTGGGTGTCAGAACAGCTCAACAGCCTGCGGGCCTTGGGGATTTCCGTCGCCATCGACGACTTTGGCACGGGCCATTCGTCCCTCGCGCGCTTGCTGGATTTGCCCTTTGATCTGTTGAAACTCGACGCCTTTTTCCTGCGCCATTTGGATCAGCCTCGGCGGCGCACCCTCTTGGAGGGCCTGATTCACCTGGCCCACCGCCTGAATCTGCCCACGGTGATCGAGGGCATCGAAAATCCCCAACAGCACCTGTTGGTGAACCATTTGGGCTGCGATTACGGCCAAGGCTTCTTGTTTTGTCGGCCCCTCGCCAATCTCCACCAGCTCATCGTGGACAGCAAAACCAAGCGGTTCTAAGGCAGCCACGCCCACATTTCCACGGTCACAAACCGCCCAATCGCCCGCCCAAACACCCGCCACACCGGGGCGGTGTCCACGGCGATCTTGGCGTAGCCCTGCCAGCCCGGCCGCAAAGCCGCCCCGTCGTTGGCCAGGGCCACGGTGACCCGTTGCCATCCGCGCCCGCGACTGTCCCGCGCGACCGCCGCCCCCACGGCGATGACGCGGCCGATGGCCCGAGTGGTGGGACTGGCCCATAGGCCCACCTGCGCCGCTTGGCCCACCCGCACCTGGGCTACGTCGGTTTCCATCACCTGCAGGTGGGCGAGGAGCTGGCGGGTATCCCCCAACGTAATCAACGCTTCGCCCTCGGCCACCGCCGTGCCCACCCGCTGCTCCGGCGCCAGGGTGAGCACCTGGCCCCCATGGGGCGCGGTCAGCACCGCTGCTTGGCGTTGCTGCCGGAGCCAGGATTGCAACACCTGTTGCTTGGCGAGGGCCGCCAGGAGCGGTTCCCGATCCGTGGGACGGGGTAGCGCGTTCACCTGGGCCTGTTGCGCTTGGGCCACCGCCAGGGCCTGGGCATCGGCATCGGCGTCGGCTTGCACCCGCGCCCATTCCAAGGGCGACACGCTGCCCCGGGCGACCCCATCCCGCAGGAGTTCGCGCCGCGCCGCGCTGTGACCGGCCCGACTGGCCGCTGCCGCTACCTGGGCCGCCGCCACCGCCCGCTGGGTCGGTGCCGCGCCGGCGTCGAGCAGGGCCAATTCGGCGGTTAATCGCCGCATTTCCGCCGCGACTAACGCTTCTTGGTGACGCCATTCCGCCTCGTCGAGGGCCAGCAGCGGCGCGCCCGCCGCGACCCATGCCCCGTCAGTGACCGCCACCGTGGCCACGCGCCCCGCCATCGGCGCCCGCACCACCGTGAGCAGCTGCGGTTCGAGGGTGATGGCGCCGGTCACCTGGGCCGGATAGGGGAGTTGACCCACCACCAGGAGCAGTCCCGCCCACAGGAGCCAGCGCCCCGCCGGCGGTGTGGCGCGGTCAACCCGCCGCCCTCGGGAGGGCGCCGCGGCGCTGCGACGAAATCGGCGGCGGAGAAAGTCGCCCACCAGCAGCAACCCCACCAAAAACACCACCACCCCGGCACCGCGCCCCAGGTCCCGCAGCTCCAAGAACACCCGCGACGCCAGCAACACCACCAAAGCGACCAAAAACACGCCGCTGGCCGCTCCGTACAACAGGCCGTCCGCGGTGATGCCCACGGGGCGCTGACCGCGGTTGAGTGCGCCCCAGGCAAAGGCCGCCCGGTGCTGCCACCGAGGCTGGTTCACGAGCAGTCCCAAATAGCGCGCCCCGTCCCCGGGCCAGAGGGGATTGGCCGTCAACAGCCACGCGCCCAAGGCCAGTTGACTCACGAGGAGGGCGCCATGACCCAACTCGTGGCCGAGGGGCAGCCCCACGAGCCACACGCCGCCGGTCAGGCAAAACAGCCACAGCTTGGCCCGCAGCCCGGCGGCGATAATGGCCCGCTGGACCGAGCGCGACTGTTGATTCACGGGAATCGGCCAGGTGAGCCGGGGAAAAATCCCCCACAGCCGCCGCCAGGCGAACGGCGCCACGACCACACCGGCGCGAATTGCCACCACCGCCCGCAGCAGCTGCGTTCCCAGATTCACGGTCACCACGGCCACCACCGCCTTGAGCCACAGGATCGCCGTCACATCCAAGCCGCTGACCTCGAGCCAGAAGCGATCTTGATGGCGCCACAGGCCGTAGGCCGTGAGGGGCACCAGGCCCCACAGGAGATGTCGCCCCCAAAACAGGCTGCGACTCGCCCGGGCCAGGGCCACGAGCAGGGCCGGCGACGCGGCCGATGTCGGGCTGACCGCGTCATCGTCGTCCCCGGAGATGGGGACCGGATCGCCCGAGCGGGGAGACACCGACCCGGTCTCCGTGGGCACGATCCATCCCTGGTCGGCGAAGTCGGCAAGCGCCGCCGCCCAACCGTCGGCGGTGAGCTGCTGGCCAAACCGCGCCGCAAACGCCGCCGCCAGGTCGGCAAAGGGCCAATCCAGGTGCTGCAACAGAAAGCCTTCCGCCGCCTCCAGGGCCTCGCCGTTGATGCGACTGCTGCCGTCGGGGTGCAGAGTCAACCGCGTCTCGGCAGCCAGACGGTATCGGGGCAGTTCAGCCACGGCGCGGTGGGCGACCGGGCCGCGAAGCCCCCTGGGGGGGCGCGAAATACGCCCGATGCAGCCGCTCTTGGGCCGCCAAAAAGTCGGTCATCAGGGCGAAATGGCCCGCCAGCGCCGCCGCGCGGTCGGCGTTGACGGTTTTTACCGAGCGTTCGGCGGCGTTTTCGGGCGCGGCAACGGGATCGACGACGGTTTCGGGTGCAGAGATCGCCGCGACGGCGCCATCAGCGACGGTTTCAGGCGCAGAAGACGCGGTGAGCGTCGCCCACAACGCCTCATCCACCGCCAACACCGGCAGCGCTGTGGACAAAAACGGCGCGGAATCGGGCGCGGCGATCGCCGACGGCGTCTGCAATACCCCCACGAGATCGGCCCAGGGCAGTCGTCCCCAGACAAACAACTGGCCCAGAGCCTGGGCCAGGCCCCACGCGCTGCCCCGCCGGCGGTCGTCGATGGCGAGGGTTTCGTGGGGTTGACCCCGCAGGGTGTCCCGCACCAGGGGGGTCAAGGTGGCAGACGGGCCGATTTCCACAAACAGCCGCACGCCGTCCAGGTACAGCTGCTGGATCAGGGGCTGAAACTGCACCGGCGCGCAGTACTGGGCGAGGGCTTGGGCGGTCATCGCCGCCGAATAGCCCTCCGCGTCAGCGTCCTTGACGGTGGGATAGGGCGCGGCGCTTTGGCACGAATACAGCCGTCCCCGAGGCGATGCCCAGGGCAGGGGCAAAAACAGTGGTTCTAGGGCGGCGGCCAGGGGCGCCATTCGGGCCGTGTGATAGCCGCCTTGCAACGGCAGCCGCTGGCACAGGCCCCCCGCGTCGCGCCACGCTTCGGCGGCGGCGTCTAGGGCGGCGGCGTCGCCGGCCACGATCTGCTGATGGGGACTGTTGTTCATGGTGCGCGCCAGACGGTCGGGAAAGCGCTCCAGCACCGCCTGCACCATGGCCGCATCCACGCCGCCCACGGCGAGAAACTGGGGAGCGTCGACGCCGCTGGCCGGCAGCGCCTCGCGAAAGGCCTGGTTCATGGCCTGCACCAGGGGGCCTAGACCCGCCCGGGGATCGTCGCCGTCGAAGGCCAGGGCGCCACTGGCCACCAGGGCGGTGTTTTCGCCGGTGCTGTGACCCGCGAAGGCGTCGGGGCGCAGGCCCGCGCGTGTCAGCACCCCAAACAGCGCCAAATTCGCCGTCATCACCAGTTCCGAGCCGCAGTCCATGGCGTGGATCGCCTGGTCGAGAGCGGCCTGTTGGTCGGGCGACCGGTGGGGCGGCGGCGACAACAGCGCGTGGGGCGGCCAATCGCGGTCGGCAAACAGGCCATCGAGCCAATCAAACCAGCCCCGCACCGTGGGCGATCGCTGGGCCAGATCGCCCAACAGCCCCGGATATTGGGCCAGCTCCCCGGGAAACAGCACGGCCAGCTGGCCGCTGGGCGGTTGCAGGCGCAAAAACCCGCCATCGCGGGTGGTCAGCGGGGTGTTGTTGGCGAGGGCGGCGGCGATGTGGGCGAGTTTCTCCCGCGCCTCGACGACCGACCCAGCCACCAGGGCCAGCCGCACCGGATGGGCATCGGCGCGGGCCGGCGGTTGCCCTGCCCACGACTGTTCCCGCAGCTGCGCGGCCACCGCGTAGAGCACGGCGCGGTCTGCTGTCGGCGCCGCCCCGAGGGTCGCCAAGGCGGCGGTCAGATGGGCTTGGAGCGTGGCCCCGTCGGCAGCACTCGCCAGCAGCAGCGCCGGCGCGTCTTGGGGCGGGATCACGGCGGCGGCCGGCGGCGCGGGGACAAAGGGCGATTCCCGCCAT
>DAIUCA010000045.1:0-16130 GCA_036846405.1 Candidatus Competibacteraceae bacterium | reverse complement strand
CAATATCGATCAGCTCCTCTTAGAACAATCAAAATTGTTTGGATAGGCTATATTTTCTTGAAGCGCGACAACGGCGATGTTGTCGTCGTTCACGTCCACATATTCCGGCTCGGGGTCCGACGGATACAACGCGGCGGCAACGCGATTTGTGGTGAGATCGACGATGCGCAGGTTACCGGTGGCTACCTCAAAGATGGCCACGCTGCCGCCGGGCAACTGGGGCATGGCACCGTCGTTCACGTCTTCGTCCCGCTCGTTTTCGATGGCGACGACCACAAAGCGGCTGTCTTTGCTGGCGGCCACCGAATCGGGCTGCCCGGGCAGGGGAAATTGGTCGATGACGGCCCGCGTGGGCACATCCACCACCAGCAACACGCCGCTGGGATTCGTAAAACTCGCCGAGGTGTTCACCCCCACGTAGGCGTTATCGCCGACGACGGTGACGGAGGTGGGTTCGCCCGCGAGGGCGATTTGGCCCAGCGCGGTGGGGCGGGCGGGGTTGGTAATGTCCACAAAGCCCAGGGCCTCGGCGGGGCTGTTAGTGTAGACCAGGGTGTTGCCGTCGCGGCTGGCGGCGACGATTTCTGCGGCGGTTTCGTCGTCGCTTTCGCAGCTCGACCCCAGCTGATTTCAGACGATGAAACTCGCCACGCGGTTAAAGGCTTGGGGCGTGGGTTCGGCGACGGGATCGTCATCGTCATCGGAACCGCAGCCGCCCAGCGCCAACACGGCGAGGGGCAATAGGCTCAGGGCGAAGGGTTTGGGTAGCGACATGACCGCTGCTCCAGTGGGGGAAAGGGCATTGGAGGCTACGGCGCGTTTGTGACAGTTGGGTGACACGACCTGCGCTGAATCGGCCCCTAGGGGCGGTTTGGCAGGCCGCGAATCGCGGCTAGCCGTCGGTGCCGAGTTTGAAAAAGCCGATCAATCCCTCTAACTCGCCGACCTGCGCCGACATGGCTTGGCTCGCCGCCGTGATCTCCTCGACCAACGCCGCGTTTTGTTGGGTTACCTCGTCCATGGTGGAAATCGCCTGGGTGACCTGTTCGATGCCCGAGGCCTGTTCGCGGGTGGCCGCCGCAATCTCGCCCACAATCGTCGTCACTTTCTGCACCGCATCGACGATCTCTTTCAGGGTTTGGCCCGAGGCTTGGACCAGGCGACTGCCACTCGCCACCTTGGCGACGCTGTCGGTAATCAACACCTTAATTTCGCGGGCGGCGTCGGCGCTGCGTTGGGCGAGGTTGCGCACTTCGCCCGCCACCACCGCAAACCCGCGCCCCTGTTCGCCGGCCCTTGCCGCTTCCACGGCCGCATTCAGCGCCAGCAGATTGGTTTGGAAGGCAATTTCGTCGATGACATTGATGATGTTGGCAATGCGATGGCTGCTGTCGCTGATGGTCGCCATGGCTTCGATGGTCTGTTGCACTACCTGGCCGCCCTGTTGGGCCTGCCGACAGGCTGCCGCCGTGAGTTGGTCTGCCTGTTGGGCGTTCTGCGCGCTCTGCTTCACGGTGCCGGTGATCTGCTCCATGGAGGCGGCGGTCTGTTCCAGCGAGGCGGCTTGGCTTTCGGTGCGCTTGGAGAGATCGGTGTTCCCCTGGGCGATTTCTGCCGCCGCCCGATTGACTTGATGGGCCACAGCTCTGATTTGTCCCACCATGCGCTTGAGCTGCTCTTTGGTGTCCCGCAGGGCGGCGTAAATGCCCGTCGCCTGGGTGCTTTGGTCGAAATCCGCCGTGAGGTCGCCCTGGGATAGCCGTTGAGTCAGATGCGCAATCGCCGTCGGTTCGCCGCCCAGGGGTCGGGTAAAACGGCGCGCAATCTCCCAAGACACCCCCAAAGCGACCAGAATCAACAGAACCCCCAGGCCCAGGTAGGTGGCGAAATACTCCGGGGCGCGGCCCTCAAATTCGGCTTGCGGCGTCAGCAGAATCACCGCATCCCCCGACGCATTCAGCTCATGCCGCGCCAGGGCATAACGCTGATTGTCCAGTTCGATCACGGGAACCGCCGTGTTCTGCAGTTGGGAAACGGCAGCGGCCTGAAGACCCGCCAGGGTGATGACGTTGAGCTGATTATTTACCCAGAACGCGATGTCCACCCCCACCAACGCTTTCAGATAAGCCGCCGTGTCCGCCCGCAGATAGCTGCCCACCTTGACGGTTCCGACGACGCGATCGTCCAAAATCATCGGAAACACCGCGTCTAGGGCGGCTTCATTGGTCTTTGGCGACACGGTCAATCCGGAGATCGCCTGTCTGTTGAGGGCCGCACTGACTTGAGGATGCTTGCCCTTGTCGTCGCCCTTGCTGCTGGGGTTGTGCCCGCGCAGCACCACAATGCCTCGATCGTTGGTGACCTCGACGGTGCGAATCACCGAATCGCGTGCGTGGAGCCGCTGGTATCGGGCCACGAGTTCGGTTTCGAGCTGTGCTTCGGCTTGGTCGACGACGAGCTGCGCCAGATGACGGTCGCTGGCCAGAATCTCGGCATAGCTCTCCACGCGCCGCAAAATATTTTCCAAGCTCAAGCGCACCACATTGAGGTTGCGTTGAATGGTTTCCCGTTGATCGTCTCGCGTGTTGCGGTCGTGCAGATAAAAGACACTCGCCATCAGCATCAGCGTGGTGAACAGGCTTAACCCGCTCGTCAACAACATCAATTTGAATTGCGTAGAAAACGAATGAGCAGACGGCATGGGGAACATCTCTTGTTGGGAAGCGAAGGGCGCAAAACGCGGTTTATAGCCAAGCCCCCGAAACCGCAATTGCCACCGCCCCTCGTCGTTTCCTCCGCCCCACGCCGGGCCTACCGAAACCTCGCTGTGCAGGGTAACCGCATGAACGCGGAGAAAGGTTTGAGGGCGCGGCGTGCCTCGTCTCTACAGCGACAGCGCCGATCACTTCTGCTGATTTTCGCTACCGCGATCTGAACTGAGGTAGAAACGCCGCGATCGTTGGCGATTCAGAAAACTAGGCGCCGGCGACGAGTTGCTGTTGCAGCGCGTTTAGATAGGCGGTCTCGTCGGGCGGGACGCCATTACGTTGGGCGGTCCACAGGGCCTCACCGAGGGCTTCTAACATCAGATGTTCGGCGGCGTGGGCATCGCCCTGTTGGTTGGCCAGGGCGTAGTAGACGGCGCGAATGCCCGAAGGACGATCTGCCCCCACCTGTTCGTAAATCGCCAAATGCAGCGCCAAGTGCAGAAACGGATTGAGTTGGCCGTCATCGGGGGTGAAATCCCGATCGAGGAGCGTATCGGGATCGCGGGCCAGCAGACTGTGGTATTCCGGATGCTGGCGGATGACCTGGGTAATGAGCTGTTCAAGGGGTTCGAGGGGCACGTCGGTCTGCGCTTTGATCCACACCTGGAAGAAATACCGCCGCAGCGACCGACGGTCTTGGGTGAAAAACACGGGGCGGCTCGGCTTACAACTGCACGGACAACTGCGCCAAATACTGTTGGGCGCGGTCGGCGTAGGACTGGGCAGAGACATGCAGCCGTTCGATTTCGGCATCGGTGAGCATCCGCACCACTTTCCCCGGCGACCCCATCACCAGGGAACCGTCGGGAATGACCTTCCCTTCCGGAATCAGCGTGTTGGCGCCGATCAGACAATGCTTGCCGATGGTGACCTTGTTGAGAACCACGGCGTGGATGCCGATCAGACTAAAGTCGCCCACGGTGCAGCCGTGGACCATGGCGTGGTGGCCGACGGTGACGCCGCGCCCAAAGGTGAGGGGACAGCCCAAATCCGTGTGGAGCACGGCGTTGTCTTGGATATTGGTTTCGGGGCCAATGTGGATGAGTTCGATGTCGCCGCGCACGGTGGCGTTAAACCAAACGCTGGTGCGTTCTTCGAGACAGACCCGTCCGACGACGGCGGCGTTGGGCGCGACAAACTGCCCGGTGCCGCGGTATTCCACGGCAAAGTCGCCAAAGCGATACAACATGGCGTTCTCCAGAAAACAGGGGGGTGGAAAAGCGTCCCGAACCGGAGTTGAACCGGTATCTACCGCTTAGGAGGCGGTGGCTCTATCCGCTTAAGCTATCGGGACTAATACGGGTGGGAATAAGGCGGGTTATTTATCGCCGACGACGCGGTTGCGACCGGTCTGTTTCGCGCGATACAGCGCCTCGTCGGCGGCGTGGAGCAGTTGGGCGAAATTGCGGCTGGCGTGGTGTTCGGGGAGACAGCAGCTCACCCCGACGCTCAAGGTCACAAAGGGGGCAGCATCGGACATTTCGTGGGGCAATTGGCGGCCGATCATCGCCTGACAGAGCCGTTCGCCTACGGCGATGGCGCCGACCAAATCCGTGTTGGGCAAGATCATGGCGAACTCTTCGCCGCCGTAGCGGGCCACCAAATCCATCTGTCGTTGGGCACTGTGGGCGAGCACGTCGGCGACGACTTTTAAGCACGCGTCGCCGGCCGGGTGGCCATAGCGGTCGTTGTAGCGCTTAAAAAAGTCCACATCGCACAGCAACAGGGACAGGGGACGCCCTTGGGCAGCGGACCATCGCCACAACCGTTCGCAGTAAGCGTTGAAATGGCGGCGGTTCGCGATTTGGGTGAGTTCGTCGAAGTTAGCGAGGAAGTCGAGGCGACGATTGGCGTGGTCGAGTTCGCCATAAGCCGCTTCGAGTTCGCGATTTTTGGCGGCAAGTTCGCGGGTACGGGCCTCAACGCGGGCTTCGAGCTGTTGATTAAACTCGGAAAGCGACTGCAAGGCGGCTTGCAGTTCTCGGTTTTTGGTTTCGAGTTGGCGATCTTGAAAATAGCGGCGAATGGCTTCTTTGGTGGTGAGCGCCAAATCCTGGGGTTCCCAGGGCTTTGAGATGTAGCGATAAAGTCGCGCCTGGTTCACCGCACGACCCACGGCGTCGGCGCTGGCTTGGCCGGTGAGCATGATCTTCATCATGTCGGGATACTGCTGGTGCAACTTAATCAGCAGTTCATCGCCTTTCATGCCCGGCATGATTTGGTCGGAGATGATGAGGGGAATCTCGTAGCCGTCTTCGATGAGTTCGGGCACGAGTTCGAGGGCTTCTTCGCCGCTTTCGGCCACCTCGATGACGCATTGATCGCGCAAATAATGGGTTAAGTGGTCGCGGAGACTCACCAACACCATTTGTTCATCGTCGACACAAACAATCGCGGGTCGTTTGGTCATTACGGGGAGGTTCCATCGCCGAGGGCTTGGGAAATCAACGCGACCAATACCTTTTCGTCCCACGGTTTTTGTAGACAAGCCAGTAGATTCGCTTGGTTTTTCGCCCGTTCGACGGCGTCGCGGTCGGCTTGGCCGGTCAACATGACCTTCACGATGCCGGGAAACCGTTCATGCACCTTCACCAGCAGCTCGTCGCCTTTCATGCCCGGCATGAGCCAATCCGACACGATGAGCAGAATGTCGATGCTGTCTTCCGCCATTTCGCCGATGAGATCGAGGGCTTCATCTGCGGACTCAGCCAATTCGCAGCGATAACGTTGCCCAAAATGGCGGTGGATTTGGTCGCGCAGGGAATGCAACACCATGGGTTCATCGTCTACGCACAAAATGGCTTTGCTATTCATTCGGTGATGTCCGGCTTGGGAACCTCAAAGGGTAAATCAATCGTAAAGGCCGTGTGGCCCGGCACACTCTCGAGGGAAATCTGCCCCCCGTGTTTATCGACGATGCGCCGCACAATCGACAAGCCCAAACCGCTCCCCTCGCCGGCGGCTTTAGTGGTGAAAAACGGTTCAAAAATCCGTTTCTGCACGTCGGGGGGAATGCCACAGCCCGTGTCGGCGAAAGATACCCGCACGCCGGTAGCCGTAGGCCCCAGCTGAATCGCCAACTGTCCCCTGCCGTTCATGGCGTGTAACGAATTGTGGATCAGGTTCGTCCACACCTGATTGAGTTCGTCGGGGAAGCACAAAATCATCGGCGTCGTCGGATCGTATTGGCGGGTGACCTCGACGCCCTGTTTGAGGGCGTTGTGGTAGATGGTCAATACCACATCGATGCCCTCGCTCAGCTGGGACTTCACCGGCACGCCCGGTTCGCCGGTGTGGGCATAATTTTTCAGGGCAAACACGATTTTTGCCGCTCGATCTACCGCAATCTGGATGTTTTGACTATTACGCGCTTGGGCAATCAACGGCTCCGCCGCCTCCACCAACAGGGTCTGTTCCTCGGCGTGCAACAGCGCTTCGAGGGCGGGCGTCATGTCGGTCAACCCCAAGGTAATCAGCCGCTGGGCCAGGTGTTCGGGATGTTCAACCGCATAGTTGGCCAGCAGCTTCGTGAGATCACGCCGCTTTTGCCGCTCTTCGCGGGACGACAAAAAGCCGTGAACCTGCCGCCCTTCGTCGATAATTTGCAGAAAAATCGGCCAATCGGCGGTTTTTAAGCGCGTTTGCAACACCGGCAGCAGTTCAGTAACGCGCTGTTGGGCGGCGATGATGTTGCCAATCGAGGCCCGAATGGCCCCCATGGGGGTGTTGATTTCGTGGGCCACCCCCGCGATGAGCTGGCCCAAAGCCGCCATTTTTTCCGTTTGAATCAAGGTGTCTTGAGTGGCCCGCAGCGCGTGCAAGGTGTCGTTAAGCTCGCTGTTCATCGCCTGCAACGCTTCGGTGCGTTCCGCCACTTGGCGTTCCAGGGTGCGGTTGTATTCCGCCAACAGCTCTTCGGCGGCGACCCGTTCGCGGATGTCCTGAAAGGTGGTCACCACATAAATCACTTCGCCAAACTCGTTGATGACCGGTTCGCTCGACACTTCCACTGGCGTGCCGTCGGCGAGTTCCATGTCTTCCACACGGCTGCGCTGCCCCGAAAACGCCCGCAAAATCGGCAACCGCACGGCGGGATAAATTTCCCCATTCACGCTCGACCGCTGCCGCAGCATCCAAATGTCCGGCAGGTCTTTGAGCTGGTTCACGGTTTTGCCCAGGGGCAGCAGGTGGTGGGCCATGCGGTTCGAGTAACACAGGAGACAGCGTTGGTCGTGGACGACGATGCCCAAGGGCACGCCGTCGAGGAATTGGGACAACCGCCCTTCGATGGCCGACAGCGCCCGATTGAGCGCCCGCGTTTGCGCGTGACTGCGCTCTAAACGATCCAGCATTTCTCGCTGTTGGCGCGTCATGTCGTTAAACGAGCGATACAAATCGCCGATTTCGTCGGACCGCTGGTCGGGAAGTGCCTGCCAATTTTTCGTGCCAAAGTTTTGGGTCGCGTGGTGTAGCAGCATCAACGGCGACATGAGCAGTCGGCGCGTAAACACGCCAATCAATAGCCAACCCAAAATGAGCACGGTAAGCAGCGCAATCATCAAATGGGTGCGCGATTGGGTGGCGAGGGTTTTATCGCCACTGGAAGGCAGGGCAAGTCCCAAAACGCCTTGCAATTGCTGTTCGTGCCACAGGGGAAAGTAGCCCACCTCAAAGGTGCGGCCGCCAGAACCCTGGTAGGGCTGGGTTTGGGGTTTGTCTATGGGCAGAGGGGGCAGCGGCAACGCATGGCCGATGCGACCCACGTCGTGGAGCGGTCGCAACCGTTTTTGGTCGTCTAAGTAAAAGGTCGTGATTTGTTCGATGTTCGTGACCTGGTTGAGCAGGTCTTGCAGCACTCGGGCGTTGAATGCGTAGCCCGGCCCGGTGGCGGCCCCCAGCAGCGGTGGGCGATGGGCGTTCATATCGATGCGCGACGCCACCAGCGGCATCAGCACCAGCAGTTGTTGGCGCTGTTGCAACCGTTCGATTTCGGTGAGCCGCAGGTCAGCGTACGCCGCAATCAGCACCACGCTCACAGTAATAATCGCCGCATAAACCAGCGTCAGGCGCAGGCTTAAACGACCGCCCTTGAGCGGTCGTTGGGGGGGGGGAGAACTCGCCGCCATAGCAAAGCGCGCGGCGCGATTAAGCGCGGGCAGCTTCTGCAGTTAACACAGCGGCCACGGCGTGAATCACCGCCGCGATGCGCAGGGCCGACTGGACACCTTCTTGACTGAAATGGGCGCGCAGCACTTTTTCGTGGGAATCCAAGCACATGCCACAGCCGTTCACCGCCGACACCGCCAGGCTGTACAGCTCGAAATCGGGCTTGGGAATGCCGGGATTGCCAATCGCGTTCATCCGCAGCTTGGCCGGCAGCTTCAGATAGCTGTGGTCGCTCATGAGATGCACGGAACGGTAATAGATGTTGTTCATCGCCATTACCGCGGCGGCGGTTGCCACCCCTTGGATATTTGCCGCATCGAGTTGAGCAGCGGCATGGGCTTCACAGGCGCGAATCAGCTCCGAATGGCCGGTCGCCAAAGCTGCCGCCAGTGCGCATCCCCGGCGCTGCAATTCCGTCAAGCCCGGCGCGCCGTCGTCGCCCTCGATCACCATCGACACATTCAATTTGATGTCTTTGGCGTAGTCCGGCAGTTGGTTTTTCACATCGGCAAGCGTCGTCATAAAACACTCCTTTAATTATTGGGTGGACAAAAAAATGGCCGAGGGAAGCGAACCTTCCTCGGCCTCGCGTGAGATGGAGTTTAAGCGACTTTGATGACTTCTTCGCCCTTCTGCCAGTTGCAGGGGCAGAGTTCATCGGTTTGCAGCGCATCGAGAACGCGCACGGTTTCTTTCACGTTGCGGCCCACGTTGAGGTCCGTCACCGACACAAAGCGAATGATGCCCTGGGGATCGACGATGAAGGTGGCCCGCTGAGCCACGCCGGCGTTGGCGTCGATGATGCCCAGTTGGGTGGACAGGTCGCGCTTGATGTCGGCCAGCATGGGGAAGGGCAGATCTTTCAGCTCTTCCTTGTGCGTGCGCCAGGCCAAATGGACAAACTCAGAATCCGTGCTCACGCCTAAAACTTGGGCGTCGCGGTCGGTGAATTCGCTATTCAAACGGCCAAACTCGGCGATTTCCGTCGGGCACACGAAGGTGAAGTCCTTCGGCCAAAAAAACACCACCAGCCACTTGCCTTCAAACGACTGGGTCGAAAACTCTTGAAATGCGGTGTTGATGTCGTTGGAAACCACACCGGTGAGATTGAACTGCGGGAACTGCGCGCCAATACCAAGCATAGAAAAACCCTCTAAGGATCGTGAAAAGAACGGTGATTAAAGCCGTTAACTCGGGCTTTAAGAATTGTTCGTGTTTGCGAACTGTTTCAAGTCTAAGAACAATCACAAACAATAGGCAAGCCCGATTCTTGGCCCGTTATCGCAACGCAATATCTTGGGAAATCGCCGCTTTTTCAGAATTTACAGGGTGTTAGCGCCGTTTATGGGGGCAATAAATGCCCATTTGGCATAACGATTTCGCTTGATGACGCGCTGTTCATGCCGTGAATCACGAGATGACTGCTGCCGCTGCGCCCTTTCACCACGCGAATCTGCACGTCGAGCCGTTCGGCCATGTCGTGCACATGAGAAATCAAACCAATCTGCCGCCCCTGACGCTGAAGCCGTTCTAGGGCTTCTAGGGCCGTGGTCAGCGTCTCGCTATCCAAACTGCCAAAGCCCTCGTCGATAAATAGGGAGGCCAAATGGGTATGGGCCACCGTGTCCGCCAGCGCCAACGCCAACGCCAGCGAGGTTAAAAACAGTTCGCCGCCCGATAGCGAATAAATCGAGCGGGTCGCCGCCGCCATTTCCGCGTCCTGAATCTGCAATTCCAGCCCCTCGCGGCCGCGCACAGGCGGCAATCGCTGCAACTGGTAACGGGGCGCGAAGTACTGCAAATGGCCATTTGCCGTGTGCAATAGCCGATCGAGGGTTAATCCCTGGGCAAAGGCGCGAAATTTCTGCCCGTCGCTCGACCCAATCACCTCATTTAACCCATCCCAACGGGCGAATTCCGCCGTCGCCCGTTCCCATTGGGACCCGTGAGCGGCGTGCCACTGCCGACAATCCGCGTCCCGTTGCACAGTAGCCCGCATCGCCGCCCACTGTTGGCGCACCGCGTCCCGTTCGGCGACCACCCCAGCCGACGGCGGCGACGCCATCGCGGTTGCTAAATGCCGTTGACGCTGCACAAACGCCGCCTGTTGCCCACTCGCCGCCGTGCGTACTGCCTCATCCACCGCCGCCAACGCCGCCATTTCTCGCTGCAACGCCGCCGCATCCACCGCCAACGCCGCCGTCACTGCTGCCAAGTCATATCCCGCCGCATCCACCGCCGCTTGCAATCGCTGTTCAGCGTGTTGCGCCTGTATCTGCACGGCTTCGTAACGGGCGATTCGCGCCTGTTGCGCCGCCTGTAAGTCGTCGTAATCCCGCTGTCGCGCCTGCTGCGCAGCCCACGCCGCCGCCGCCGCGGCCTGCAATCGCGGCCAATCTGCGGCGTTTGCCGAATCACTCCGCCCATCCATCCGCACCTGGGCCGTCGCACACCACTGTTGCCAGTCGCACACGGCCTGTTGATCCGTCTGCACCCGCATTTCCGCCGTCTGCACCCGCTGTTGCGCATCTTCCACGGCGCGTTGGGCCGCATCCTGGGCCGCCATCGCCCCATTCACCGCCGCTTGCGCCTGCTGACGCGCCTGTTCGGCCTGTCGATGGGCTGCGATTTCCGCTGCTAATTCGTCGCGCAATGTTGACAGTTGCGCTGTTGATCCACCCCACGACCGCCACGCCGCCGTCGCCTCGTCGAGTGCGGCGGTGTTCGCCGCGTGGGTTGCCTGGTGATGGGTCACCGCCTGGCGAAGCCGCTGCACCTGATCCCGCGCCTCCTGCCACCGCGCCGCCGCCGTCGCAGCGCGCTCGCCCTGCTGCGACGCGGCTGCTGCCGTCGCGGCCACCACGGCTTTCACCGCCGCCACCGCCTCGTGGGCCAGGGGATGCTCGCGGCTGCCACACACCGGACAGGGATCCCCCGCCACCAACTGGGCGCGCAGAACCAACACGGTCTCATCCGCCCACAACGCTTGCTGGTTTTGCTGCTGCTTCGCGGTTTCCCACGCCTGCTGGGCCGTCTCCGCCGTGACTTGCGCTTCTGCACAGGCGGTTTCCGCCGTCGCCAACGCGGCCGTCGTCGCGGCGAGGGTGTTTGCGGCTGTCGCCAAGGCCTGTTCGGCCTGTTGACACTGGTTCCACGCCCGTTCGGCGCCATCGAGCGTCGCCTGTCGCGCCATCAACGCGGTCGCATCCGCCGGCAACGGCAGTCCGTCCCAGGCAGCGACCGCCGCTTGTCGCGCCTGCATCGCCTGTTGCAGCTGCTGTTGCGCCTGTTGACGGGCCTGTTGCGCCGTCTCCAGCGCCGCTTCGTGGGTTTTTTGCACCGCAGTTAACGCCGCCGTCGCCAAAGACCATCGGCGATCTTCCCGAAAGGCCGCCAAATCCGTCGCCAACGCCGCGAGTTTTGCAGTGCCGTCGTCTAGTTCGCCGCGCAGCGGGTGCACCGCCGCCTGTGCATCCCGCCAGCCATGCCATAACGGCGCGAATTGGCGCAGCGACTGGCGTTCCGCGAGGGCGTTACGGCGCGTCGCCGCCTCGTTTTGCGCCTGAATCGCCTGCTGAAGCTGCTGTTCCGCCGCTGTAACTGCGTCGTCGAGCTGCCGCGCTGTCGCCAACCACTGTTCATGGGCCTGAAATTGCGCATGTTGGGCATCCAACGCCGCGAGTTGCTGCTCGTAGGAAGCCAACGCCGCCTGCCATTGGGCCACCTCCGCCGCCGTCGCCAGGGTCCGCAGCGCCCGCTCCCGTTCCAACGCTTCTTTTGCGGCCTTCGCGTCCCGTTGACGCCGAAACGCCGCCGTCGACAGTCGGGAATACAGGGCATTTCCGGTGATCCGTTCCAACATTTCGGCTTTGTGTCGCGGCTCGCTCTTCAAAAACGCCGTGAAATCGTTCTGCGCCAACAGCACCGTGCGGCAAAACTGCTCGAAATTCAGGCCCACCCGCACTTCGATGGCCGCGAGCGTTTCGCTCAAGTTGCCCCCGAGGCACTGGCCGGTGGCTTCGCAGGTGAGGGTGAGCTGCACCTTGCCCAACGGATCGCCGCTTTTGCTGCGGGATTTGGCGTTTACCGACCACTGGGCGGTGTATTCGCCGCCGTCTTGCCCCACGAAACGCACCGCCGCGAATGCCGTTTTTGCCCCGCGACGCACGAGTTGGCGGGGGTCTTTGAGAGAAAGGCCGTCGTCTTTGAGAGACTTTTGCACCACACCGCCCAGGCGCGGCGTCGTGTTGTAAAGCGCGAGGCACAGGACATCAAGGATGGTGCTTTTGCCCGCGCCGGTGGGGCCGCTGATGGCGAACAGGCCGGCGTTTTTGAGGGGCGGCACGGTGAAATCGAGGGCGAATTCCGTCGCCAAGGAGGCGATTTGGGCGCCGCGAATGGCCAAAATCTTCATGATTCGTCGGTTCCAGCGGATGAATCGCTTTCGTCGCCCTCGCCGGCGTCGGCGAGCAACAGGGTTTGGAAAGCCGCCCACAGGTCGGGGGTGGGATCGCTGCCGTGATCGCGCCGATACAGCGCCGCAAACACGGCGGCAGGGGTGAGTTCAGCGAGCGTCGCGCCGCGAAAGTGGTTCGTCGCCGCTGTTTCCCCCAAATACACCCGCTCGATGGTCGCCAATTCGGCGGCTTTGTCCCCCATGACCTGGGCGATTTGCCCTTTGAGATCGGCTTCTGGGCCAACAATCGCCACCTGCGCCGCCACGAGGGGCGACTGCGCGGTGGCGACACCCGTCGGCAAGGCATCCAACGCCGTCAACACCGTCGCCAGGGGCTGCGGCGTGGGCGGAATGCGCAGGAGCGGGCGGCGGCGTGGGATCAGCAGCGGGGTGCAGGCGACGAGTTTGGGGCCATCAAAGTCCAGTTGGAGCACCTGGTGGCGGTAGTCGATCTCGCTAAACGACAGGGGAATCGGGCTGCCGGCGTAGCGGATGCGGGCATCGGCCACGGTTTGCGGGCGATGGAGATGGCCCAAGGCCACATAACTGATGTCGTCGGGGAACATTTCCGTGGGAAGCGCGTCGGCGCCGCCGATGAACAGGGCGCGTTCTGACATGGGGCTGGGCGTACCGCCGCGAAAATAGCCGTGGCCGAGGGCGATTAACGGTGCATCGGGATGGGCTTGGCGGGCGGCGCGGTAGGTCGCGGCATAAAACGCGGCGACGCCCTGAGGGTAATCCGCGTCGTGATCGCTTAACGCCAGGTCGCCCAAGCGCAAAAACGGCACGGCCAGGGCGAAACCCCACAGGTACTCGCGGGCCATGAGCGGCAACACCAGTTGCTGGTGGTCTACCTGGCCCGCCTGGGGATGGCCGGCGGGATGGCGCGGCATGGGGCCAACGAGGCGAATCGCCGTGTGGCGTAGCAGCGGGGCGCTGGTGGCGAGGCGCTGGGCCGAATCGTGGTTGCCGGCGATAAAAATCGCGGACAGCCTGGGCTCGAGGGCGTGGAGCGCGTGCAAAAAGTCGTGGAATTGGTGAATGGCGCCGAGGGGGGGGTTGACCTGGTCGAAAAGATCGCCGCAAACCACCAGCGCATCGGGTTTTTGGGTGCGGATTTGGTCGAGCAGCCAAGATAAAAACGCCGCGTGTTCGGCGTCGCGGGTCACGCCATAGAGTTGGTGGCCCAAATGCCAGTCGGCGGTGTGAAATAAACGCATCAACAATCTCCATGGGATTGGGCCGTACAATTGGGCTAGCGGCCCCCGTTGGCCTCCATTTTTGCCCGTTGGCCATGCTGTCTTGCAAAAAAACCACTTGTAGTCGGCAAAGACCTTGCCATTATGCGCGTCCGTCTCGATTCCATCGATTTCTGGCGTGATTTTTCGCGTGATACAGCCGCGGCAGCTTGGGGCAGCGAGTCTCCCTTTAAGTGAGCGAATGGCTTTCCGCGAGCGGTTGCTGGCGTCGATGTTTGCGCCTTTGTACCTGACGAGACGGCCTTTCCTCATTAATTAGGAGTCTTCCATGACTGATACTTTCGCTGCGCTCAACCTACCCGAGCCGCTGCTTATCGCCCTTGAGCGTCAAGAACTCACGACGCCCACGCCCGTTCAAGTCGAAACCATCCCCCTCATGCTCGCCGGTCGCGACGTCATCGCCGCCGCCCCCACGGGCACCGGCAAAACCGCCGCTTTCTTGCTGCCAGCCCTGACCCAACTGCTCGATCCCAACGCCGCCAACAACAGCAAAGGCATTGGCCCGCGCATCCTCATCCTCACGCCCACCCGCGAACTCGCGCAGCAAATCAGCCGCGTGGCGATTGCGCTGGCGAAGGAAGTGAAGCGGTGCAAAGTCGTCTGCATCACCGGCGGCGAGTCGTACTTTCAACAAAACCGCCTGTTAACCGCGCCGTTTGAGATTCTGGTGGCCACCCCCGGGCGGCTCATGGACCAGATGCAACAGGGGCGTGTGGATTTCCGACGGCTCTCCATGCTGGTGCTCGACGAAGCCGACCGCATGTTGGACATGGGCTTTGCAGAAGATGTGTTGGCGATTGCCCAAAAGCTGCCGAGCGAACGGCAAACCGTGTGCTTTACCGCCACCTTGAGCCGCAGCGTGAAAGACCTGTCGTCGCAACTGCAACACGACCCGCAGATTGTGGATTTGACCGAGCTCAGCGTGCGGCGCGAGGCGATCGACCAGCAGGTGATCTACATCGACGATCTGGATCACAAGCGCCGGCTGATTCGCCATCTGCTCACCCAAGACACCATGACCCAGGGCATCGTGTTTACGGCGACCAAGCGGGCGGCGGACGAACTGGCCGACGAACTCGACGCCGATGGCTTGGCGTGTGAAGCGCTCCACGGCGATCTGAACCAGCGCCAGCGCACCCGCACCCTCGACAAAATGCGTCGCGGCAACTGCCAGATCTTGGTGGCCACCGACGTGGCCGCCCGCGGCATCGACGTGGCCGCCATCAGCCACGTGTTCAATTTCGATCTCCCGCGCGTCGCCGAAGATTATGTCCACCGCATTGGCCGCACGGGTCGGGCGGGCGCGAAGGGCATGGCGGTGTCGTTTGTGGGTCGTCAGGACATCGCCATTTTCCGCCGCATCGAGCAGTTCATCGGTGGCAAGTTGTCGGTGATGGAAATCGAAGGGTTAGCGGCGCGGTTTAATCCGGAAACCGCTCGTCCCAGCGGCCCCCGCCGGTCGGGTGGCGGCGGTGGTGGCGGTCGCAGCTACGGTCGGGGTGCAGGCGGCGGCGATGGGTATCGCGGCGGCGAGAGTCGCGGTTACGGCGGTTTTCGCAGCGGCGAAAGTCGCGGCCCCCGCAGCGAAGGCCATGGCCCCAGCGGCAACTTTGAAAGCCGTGGCCCGCGCCACGAGGGCGATCGGCCCAATAATCGGCCCCGTCGCGAGTTCCAAAGCCGTCGCCCGAGCCATTCCGACGCCGAATAACACCGCGCTTAATCGTTAAACATCGCCCCCGAAACGCCGTTTCGGGGGCTTTTTTATGGTTGCGCTATGCTGCGCGGCCCTTTGGCCGCTTCCACACGGTGGTTTATGCGCTTGTTGTTCATCTTTCCGGGCCAGGGTGCCCAATACCGCGGTATGGGTCGCGATTTGTGCGCCGCCTTCCCCAGCGCCGCCGCAATTTATGAACGGGCGACGGCCAGTCTCGGCATCGACATGTCGCGCCTGTGCTTCGACGACCCCGATAACCAGCTCAATCTCACGCGATTCACCCAACCCGCCCTGCTCACCCACAGCGTCGCGTGTTGGACCGTGCTTAACGAACTCACCGACCACCGCCTGACCCCGGCAATGGCCGCTGGCCACAGTTTGGGCGAGTACAGCGCCCTAGTCGCCACCGGCAGCCTGTCGTTTGAGGGGGCATTGCAGCTCGTGAGCCGTCGCGGAACCCTCATGGGCCAGCTCGGCGAGGGCGAAATGACGGCGTTTGCCTTGAGTCGCGCCGACCTTACGCCCCTCGCGGAGGCGACCTACTGCGGCATCGCGGCGTGCAATCTGGCGGATCAGACGGTGGCGGGGGGGCGGGCCGCGGATTTGGCGGCGTTGGAGTCGTTGGTGAAGGAACAACACCCACGGGCGGCGCGGAAAATGGTGCGGTTGAAGACCGAAGGCGCCTTCCATACCTATTACATGACGGCGGCGGCGAAGGAATTCCGCGCGGATTTGGCGGCGGCAACCTTTGACGCGGGCCACTATCC
>DAIUCA010000044.1:0-16370 GCA_036846405.1 Candidatus Competibacteraceae bacterium | reverse complement strand
TGGTCAGAGGCGAGGGTGTGGCCGTCGAACAGGCACCATTGGCCGCTAATGTCGTCATCCGCCGCGCTGCCGCCGTAAATCGGCACCTGGTCGCCGACCACCTGGCGAATACCCGCCAACACGGCTTCTTCTTGGCCCGGTGGCTGGGCGCACCAGACGAGCGTGGGCTGTTCGTAGGGGCGCCCGGCGTCGGCGAGGGCCGCTATCAGTACCGCGGCTGCGGTGGCCGTGGGGTCATCGCCGAGGGGCGCGGACGCCAAGCCATAGCCACCCGTTGTGTCCCACAGGCGCAGCAGGCTCAAGGCGTAGTGCTCGCGGAAAACGCCTTGATGGGTGGCGACCTTGACAGGAGCTGCACAGCAGCCACCGACGGCTGAGGGCGCGACCGGCGGCGGATGCCTCGGCGTGGGCGAAGAGCCGCAGGCTGGCCACCGTGCCAAAGCCGATCGCCAGGTCAGCGGCATCGGGCCGTGGGGCTTGGCGGCTTAAATCCGCCAGCAGAGAAGTCAATTGCGTCCCATGACTCACAGACGCTGAAAGCTGAAAAGTGGACATCGACAGTCATTCCTATCGCGGAAAACAGTCTGCTTTTTACAAGAAATCAGGCCGTTGGCAGCAGGTGTTGTGGATCCGTGTGTTGCTGCAAAAACACGCCAAACTGCCGCTTGATGCCGGGGATTTTGAACATGATGTCGAAGGTTTTCAGGCGGTTGCTGAATTTAATGACGGCGGCGGGATTGAAATAGCCCTCGGCGTTGCTGGGCGTGAGTACAAACGGTGGAAATCCATGGCGCACGAGTTCGATGCTAATGATGAGCGAACCGGTGCGGTGATTGCCTTCGATAAACAGCTGGGGTTGACACAAAATGCCCACGAATACCCCCGCCGCCCGTTTGTAGTGCGAGTCGTTGATGTGCTTGCGATACCAGGGTTTGAGCCATTGGATGTGGCGATAAAACTTCTCTTGGGTCGCTTCCAGATGACGGCGATATTCCTTGCGCACTTTCCTATCGTGGCCACACAGCACGATGTGGTTGAGTTCCAGCAGATCAGCCAGGCGGTCGCTCGCGAGCAAATCGCCGGGCGCGTCGATGAGGCCGTCCATAAAACGATAGCCTGCGAGCATGTTGTCGATCACGCGGTCGGTCATATCGTCCCGCTTGAGCTTGAGACGGGCGTTTATTTCGGGAAACACCCGCTGTACCGCCAACAGACTCGCGGTAATCGCTTCAAAATTGAGATGGGTCACCGGCCGAGTCGGTTAACGCTTGGACCGTTGGCGCTGGAACACCATGGCGTCGGGGGAAAAGCCCGTCACCATGCGGTCGATAAAGGGGACGAGATCGGCGGTGGCCGACAGTTCGGGCATGGCGGCTTCGAGTTCGTCGGCAAGGGGCGGGAGATCGGGTTTGCGAGACTTCAGGGCGTACGCCATGAAAATGGCCGGCGCGTTTTGCATGTGAAGTTCGAGGTTGACGTTGAATTCTTGTTGAATCAGCGGGCGCATTTTCAACAGGGTCATAGCCACTTTTGTATCTAAAGGCATGGAGCATCTCCCGATATAAAAAAGCCGACGAAACATCGGCCTTGGGTCAGTGGTGAGGAACCGATTGAGCGGCCAGACCGCAATTATTCAATCGGCGGTAAAGACAAAATCCAGTCTACAAGTTTCCGTCCATTTTCCGCCGACAACGCCACCGCGTTGGGGGGCATGGCCAGGCCGCTGGTGTCTTCTTTCCAGTGGCGGTTATAGGGATTCGTGCCTTCCATCACCAAGTGAAACAGGGTTTCAGCGGCCGCCGGATCGCCTTTGTAGCGCGTGGCGACTTTCCGCCACGGGGGACCAAAGGGTTTGACTTCGCCGGGTTGGAGTTCTTTGACTTCGACGCTGTGACAGGCGACACAACCGCTGGTGGCGGCGAGTTGCATCATGGCTTCGTCGCTCTCGACAGCGAGGGCCGGCAGCGACGCCACGCTCAAGGCGAGCGCCACGGCGGGGAAAAATGCGTTCATAAACAACACCTTTGGTGGTCGTAGAATTGGAAATATCTCAGGGGCAATCACGCCCGATGAGATGCCGTCCATCATAGAAATTTTAGTTGGGTCTAAAACCCTCGGGCATTCAGTGATTTAACCAAGGGGCGAGGGGTTTGGGCCGACGCCATGTGGCCCACCAGGCGGGACGCTGGGTACCGTCGATGACAAAGCGCCCACCGCTGACGGCATCGATCACGAGGGTCGTGAGTTTGCCTTGGCGCCACAGATAGTAGATCGGCGCGAAAAATTGGCTTTCCCACCGTTGCACCTGCGCGCGCCACGCAGCGAAGTCGCCGGCGCGCCAGGGGTCGAGAAAGTCGTCTGTGGCCATTAACCCCGTGGATTCTTCTAGCGATTGGTCGAACCAATCGCCGGCATGGTCTGGCACCGGACTGTGTTCGACGCCCGCAAGTCGGCACAGCCCATGAAAACCCACGGTTTCGCCGTAAAGCCCCTCGGCAGGCGCCTGCACGTGTTGGGGCAACGGGCCGCTGCCCCAAAACCACAGACTGTTAATTGGCGCCTTGCCCGCCTCTTCGCGCTGCTGGTTGATGGGGTGGGCGTGAAACAGCAATTGGGTTTCCGTGAGCCAGCGATTCCATTGGCGACCGGCCGGGCCGGCGGGCAAATGGGGATGAATATCCCGCCCCTGCACCCGCCACACCGGGGTCGTTTGCAGGTCGGCGAGCGTAGCCAGCGCCTTGCCAGTCACCCGCAGCACCCCGCGTCCCGGCAGGGTGGATTCCCAGTACAGCCCGTCGTCGGCGAAATGCGCGTTGAAATCCGCCGCCATGGCGTCCATTTCCGCACCGCGCACTGGGTTTTGGCGGCAATCGATCAAGGTCAATGCCCGCGCGTCGGGCCGCAAATACACCGGATCCGCCCGCAGCCACGCCCCATCCTCGGGACGGCGTTGGGCGTCGGCCTTCGCGGTGATCGCGCCCAAAGGCCAATCCCCCAAAGGCGACGCCGGCACCCCAAATCGCCCACATAACGCCCCGTCCAAATCGTTGGGATAGGTAGACGGTGTCGGCGGTGTGTGGGTCGCAGCGGCCAAAAACCGCTGCAAATAGGGCGCATAGGGCACGGCTTGGGTGAGTTCGGGCCAGGGCCCCAGCAGTCCGGGCAGGAGCAATTCCAAGGCGCGGGCGGGGTGATAGGGCAATTCGTCTTCGTCGATCATGGGGGCGGCGGTCTCGCAAAGCGGCGTAGGGAACATGGGCCGAAAGAAAACGGCAAATCCGACGGGTTAGAGTGGGGTTTTGCACAGAGAACCCCCGCGATGCACGAAACTTGGCAGCTCCACAAACCCGCCGTCACCGCCCGCCACGGCTTAGTGGTGAGTCAACACCAACAGGCGTCAGAGGCCGGTGCCGAGATTTTGGCCGCCGGCGGTTCTGCTATCGACGCAGCCATCGCCACCAGCGCCTGTTTGGGCGTCGTGGAACCCTGGATGAGCGGCTTGGGCGGCGTCTTGGTGGGGGTGTATTTGGAACGCGCGACGGGACAAAGCCACGCGATCCACGCCCTGGCCCGCGCGCCCCGCGCCCTCGACCCGCGCGATTATCCCCTGACCGACGGCGTCGATCAGGATCTCTTCGGCTGGCCGGCGGTGTTGGATGGCCGCAACGTTCACGGTTACCGCGCCATCGGCACCCCGGGCGTGGTGGCCGGTTGGGCGCTATTGCACCAACGTTTTGGCCGCTTGCCCTGGGCCACGCTGCTGGAACCGGCGATCGCGGCGGCCAAGCGCGGCTTTTCGGTGGATTGGTTTAGTACGCTCAAAATCGCCGCCGCCGCCAAGCTGCTGCAGCGCGATCCGATCAGTCGCGATCTGTGGCTGCCCGACGGCTTGGTGCCCGCCGGCAGTTGGGCTGGCCCGCCGCCGGCGCTCCAAAACGCCGCCCTCGTGGTGACGCTCGAACAGCTTGCCCACGCCGGGCCAACGGATTTTTATCGCGGCGACGTGGCGATGGCCTTAGTGGCCGATTTACAGGCCGGCGGCGCCGCGTTTACGCCGGCGGATTTTGCCGATTACACCGCGACCCTCACGCCGGCGGCGGTGAGTCCCTATCGGGGTCATCATCTGCACTACGCACCGACGCTCAACGGCGGCGAGAGTGTGGCCTACGCCTTAACTCAGCTGGCACAACAGCCGTTTCCCGCCGACGCGCCCAGACAATACCGCCGCTACGGCGAGGCGTTGCAGGCCATGTGGCGCGACCGTTTTGCCCACCACGGCCACGACCGCCTTGCCGACGACGACGGGGAAAGCTGCACGACGCATCTGGCCGTGGTGGACGGCGACGGCAACGTGGTGTCGCTGACACAGACCCTGCTGTCCGTGTTCGGCAGCAAGGTGACGTTGCCCCGCACCGGGGTGCTCATGAACAACGCCATGATGTGGTTTGACCCGCGACCGGGCCGTCCCAACAGCCTGCAAGCGGGTGCTACCCCGCTGGCCAACATGGCGCCGGTGATCCTCCAACGGGACGATGGCGATTGGATTGCGCTGGGCGGGTCGGGAGGACGGCGGATTTTGCCCGCCGTGGTACAGCTCGCGAGTTTTCTGGCGGATCAGCGGCTCGATGTGGCCGCTGCCTTACAACAACCCCGCCTGGATGTGAGCGGCGGGCCGACAATGACGGTAGATGCGCGGCTCGATGAGGCCGGGTTACTGGCCTTGGACGAACTGGGGCGGCGTGTCGTCGCCGCTGACGGGGTTTACCCCAACCTGTTCGCCTGTCCAAACCTGGCCGTCGCCCACGGGGGCGGGGGGCAAACCGGTGTCGCCTTCCGACAATCCCCCGTCGCGGGCGTCGCCGCCGTCGAACGCCGCTAAATCGGCCGCTTCAACTGCCGTGTCTGTAATGTCGGTCGCGGCGGTTTCCGTTGCAGCCATCGCGGCATCGACCACGGTTTCCGTGGCGGCGGCGGTGGTATCAAAAGCGGTTTTCGTGGCGGCGGCAGTGGTATCAAAAGCGGTTTCCGTCGCGGCCATCGCGGCATCGACCACGGTTTCCGTCGCGGTATTGGCGTTTTGCTTCATGCTTTCGAGCACTTCGTTAACGGCCTGCCGGGTTCTTTCGAGTTCCTCGGCGGCGTCGGTTTCGCTCCAACGACTCGTGGACCAATCGCGATCACCGGGCAGGGTTGGCCCCTTGCCGAACACGGATTCATGCCACTGACGGCGCCACCACACGGCCTCATCGCCGCTCAACACCCACACTTGGATTTGATCGACCGCCGCGTCTCGATACCACTCGACGCCGCGCGCCCAGTAATCCAAGGGCTGGCCGCCCTGGCCGCGTCCGAACACAGCTATCGCCGCATCCAAAGGCCGCCGCGCCGCCCGCCAGTACTGCATCTGCCACAACGTGCCGCAGCGCAAACCCCAATCCGCCGCCATCGCGCCCAACATGACCCCCGCCTTCGCGCCCTGTCCCAAGGGACTGACCTGTTTAATCGTCATAACAAAACCTCTTTTTCGGCTAAATGTGTAAATAAACTATTGCGCCGCAACATAGCATTTTTTGTGGGCAATAGCAGTTGACGACGGGTAACGCGGTATTAAACGGCGGGCGACAAGTTCAATCGCTGTCGAAGTTGTGCGACGACCAGTGGCAGCTCGTTGGGCAACGGTGAGGCGGGCTGTGGCCAGGGGTCGCCCCACCAAGCCGCATGATGGCCGCGAATAAGTGCTTGATGGAACGCGGAAAAGTCCCGGTAGTATCCCAGGCCGAGGCGATTAACGACGGGTAATTGTTGCCATGAAGTGAGCCAGCGACGCTGCGCCGTGAGGGGGAGCAGCAGCAGGGGTTTGCCCACACAGGCCACTTCGGTCGCCATGGAAATACTGTCGGCGGTGACGAGAAAGCGGTCGGCCTGATGGAGCAGGCGGCGATACGGATTGGCTTCGGGCGGGTCTTGATCCCAACGAAACAGGCGAATCGCCCCGCCCCCGGCGGCGAGATGCACGGCAAGCTGCGCGGCGAGCTGATCGACAAAGGCGGGGGGCGTGCGTCGACTGGTCACAAACCACCGGGTGCCCTCGAGCATGAGAACCTGGCGCAGGTGCTGTAACAGGGCGGCGTCGAAGCGATAAGGCGTGGTAGGGCCACCGAGGAAAATCGCCGTCCACGGTCGGGGCGCGTTGTCCAGATCGCGATAGAGATTCGGCGGCGGCGGCGGCGCGAGGAGCGGGAATTCGTGGGTAATGAGGGTTGGATGGGGCGGCACGCGGTAGTAGCGGGGACAAACCACCGCCGCGCACTCGCTCAGTCGTTTGGGACGCCCTAAGAGCACAAGGCGCGTGGTGGGGTGTTGGCGGCGAATCCAGGCGGCGGCCATGGCAGGTCGTCGTCCGACCGTAAATACGAGGGACGGCCAGGGCGGCGCGAGTTGGCGACGGCTGTGGTCTTCCAGATGGTCGAGGGTAGGACGGTAACGGGGCTTGCCCTGGCGAAAGGGCGGCTGAAATTCCAAGGGCTTCTCGGTGTAGGGGATCCCCAAACCCGCCACCAGACGGCGCAATTGAGCATTATCGCCCCCCTTGTCGCCCAACAGCACCCAAACCGACGACGCGGACATTTCAGACATGGAATCTCCCTCCTAAAACGCCCACAGCCCGCCGAAGCGAGCTGTGGAGCCATGACCCGCTGCGACAACGCAGCGATGACAGAGAAAATTACGGCTGCTTGGGCATCATGGATTTGAGTTCTTCCAAGCTCTCGTTGAAGCGCTTGTTAATGACTTCAAAGGCTTCTGTGTTGGATTTGCTGATCATTTCCGCCAGCTCCCGCATGTAGCCCATAGTCTTCTCAAACAACGCTTTCATCATTTCCGCCTGCTTGGCGTTCACTTCCTGGGGATTAGCAGAGGCGGTGGACAGGGTTTTGGCCGTTTCCGACATCTGCGCCATGGCTTCGGCGAGGATTTCGGCTTGGCGCTTCGCCACTGCCTGCATGCCTTCCACGGCCAATTGGTTTGCCGCGCTTAAGGCTTCGATGTTCTTGCGCTGGGCAGCCATGAGGGCTTCCACATCCAGGCCCGGCACTTTCATTTCGCTCATCATTTTGTTGATTTTGCTCATGTCGAGGCTGAAGGGATTAAAGGGATTTTCGAGTTTCGTGGTCATGGGATGGCGCTCCAGTAGCTATAAATCTGAGGGTTCAAATAGAGAAGTTGCGGTTTTTGTGCAACGCAACAGCCCCCATGATGGTGACCGTCATGGGGGCTGTCAATTTTGCAAATACCGTATTGACAAGCAGCGTTTTTAGCCTTCTTCCGCACTGTCTTGGTGCAAACTTTTCGCGGCGACTTCGTACACGTTGGGCGAGAGGCTGCGGGCGGCCAAAATCCGCTGGAGGATCAGGGTCATTTTGGCTTGCCGCCCCTCATCGAAACGGCGCCAGCGGGTAAATGCCGCCACCAACCGCGCTGCCACTTGGGGATTGAGGATATTCAAGTGCATCACCTGCATGGCGACGAACTCGTAGCCCAAGCCGTCGGCCCGGTGGAACGCGGTGGGATTGTTTACAAAGCTGCCCAACACCGCGCGGACCTTGTTGGGGTTTTTAAGCGTAAACGTGCTGTGGGCCATGAGCGCCTGCACGGTTTCCAAGGTCGCCGCCCCGGGCTGCGAGGCTTGCAGCGCGAGCCACTTGTCCACCACCAGCGGTTCCGACTGCCAGCGATCGAAAAACGCGGTTAACGCTTCCCGCGACTGGGCCGCGTCAGCCCGCACCATCGCGGTTAACGCCGCCAATTGGTCGGTCATGTTGTTGGCGTGGGTGAACTGGTCATAGGCCAATGCCGCCGCCGTCGGCTCGCCACTAAACATTAAGTAGTGCAAACAGCGATTTTTCAGCGCCCGTTCGCCCGCCGCTTGGGGCGTGTACACGTAGGGTTCGTCCCGCTGCAAGGCGGTGTATTGCGCCAACAGTGTGGGGCGCAAATGGGTCGCCAGCGCGGCGCGGAACCGTCCGCTCGCCTCGTGAATCGCGTCCACGTCGATGCGGTGCTGTTGCTCGGCGATTTCTCCCTCGCTCGGTGCTGCCAACAACAGCGCCCGCAGACTCGGGTCGATGGCGTCGTCGGCCAAAATGCCCGCGAACGCCTCGAGTACCGTGGGCGTCGGCGTCCCGGTGGGCAGTGCGATGAGCCGCTTGATTTCCGCAAACATGAGCTGTTGGCCCGCCTCCCAGCGACAAAACGAGTTGTCGTCGTGGCGCAGCAAAAAGCAGCGCTCCGCCGTGGTGTACTCGTAATGCAGAATGATCGGCGCCGAAAAATCCCGCAGCAACGAGGGCGTAGGCCGCGTGGCGATGTTGACAAACTCCCAGGAATGGGCCTCGGTGGTGAGATTCAACACCCGCGTGGTCTCCGACACCGGGGGATATTCATCCGCCAACTGTAGGGGCAACGCCTTGCCCCGGTCGTCGAGCAGCGCGATTTTTAACGGAATCGGCACCGGCAACTTATCCACCTGCCCCGGGGTAGGCGGCGTGTATTGGCTCACCATCAGGCGGTAGGTCTGCTGTTCCGAGTCGTGCTCGGTGTAAATGCGCACTTCCGGCGTCCCAGCCTGGCGATACCACCGTTGGAACAGGCCCAAATCCTGGTTATTGGCTTCGGCAAGGGCATACAGAAAATCGTCCACGGTGACCGCTTGGCCGTCGTGCTTCTCGAAATACCGCTGCATTCCCGCCATAAAACCGTCCACGCCGAGCCACTGCTGGACCATCCGCACGATTTCCGCGCCCTTCTCGTACACGGTCGCTGTGTAGAAATTATCGATTTCGATATAGCTCTCGGGGCGCACCGGATGGGCCATCGGCCCCGCGTCCTGGGGAAATTGCACCGCCCGCAGGGTTTTCACATCGGCGATGCGCTGGACACCTGCCCCATCCCGTAACGCCGTGAATTCCTGCTCGCGAAACACGGTTAAGCCTTCTTTGAGACTCAACTGGAACCAATCCCGACAGGTAATGCGGTTACCGGTCCAGTTGTGGAAATACTCATGGGCCACCACCGCCTCAATCGCCGCGTAATCCTCGTCCGTCGCCGTCTCGGGCTTCGCCAACAGATATTTGGTGTTGAAGATATTGAGGCCCTTATTCTCCATGGCGCCCATGTTGAAATCGCTGATGGCCACGATGTTGAAGATGTCCAGGTCGTATTCCCGCCCGTACACCGCCTCGTCCCACTGCATGGCGCGTTTGAGCGCTTCTAGCGCGTAATGACAATGGTCGATAAACGCTGGCTCGGCGTACAAAAACAAATCCACTTCCCGCCCTGAACGGGTGAAAAACTTGTCCCGCAGCCGCTCGAAATGCCCCGCCACCAGGGCAAACAGGTAGCTGGGCTTGGGATGGGGGTCGTGCCACACGGCGTAATGTCGCGCATCGGATAAATCGCCCCGATCGATGAGGTTGCCGTTGGCGAGCAACACCGGATAGCGGTCTTTATTGGCCGTGATGATGGTGGTGAAGGGCGCCATCACGTCGGGACGGTCGAGGAAATATGTGATTTTGCGAAAGCCCTCGGCCTCGCATTGGGTACAGAGGTTGTGGTTGGTGCGATACAACCCCTCGAGCTGGGTATTTCGCTGGGGATAAATCCGCACCAGCGTCATCAACTCAAAGGCCGGTAGGGGCCGATGGAGGATGAGGTGATCCTTCGTGAACTCGTAATTCGAACTACGGATGGATTGGCCGTCGATTTTGAGTTCCAGAAACTCTAAATCGACGCCGTCCAAATACAGCCGCGGCACGGGCGTCGAGCGCACAGACCGGAGGTTGAGGGTGGTTTGCACGTCCGTGTGGTTGTCGTGAACGCTGATACGCAACACGACTTTGTCGATGGCGTAATCGCTAGGACGGTACTGTTCCAAATACGTGGGATCGTGGGGCTTGTGCATTATTTCACTGCCGTTTGGGTAAATTGTTGGATCAACGGCATCAATTCGGCTAAGTCCGCGCGAAATGCCGCTTGGGATTGGGTGAAATCGTCCATTGCTGATCTCAAGTCCACCGGATAGCGAGCGCGGCGGCTTAATCCCATCACCGCCCGCTGCAACCCAGTCAATTCAGCATAGCCACACAGCCAATCCGATTGCACCCAACCCACCACCGGCGACGGTTGGGGCAACTGGTCGCTCTGGTCGGCAATCAGGTCGTAGCCCCATTGGGCCAGGGTGGACAACTGCTGTTCGGTGAAGGCTTCGCAGTCCCGCGCGAGGAGGTGGTCGTAAATCACATCCACCAGGGGGGCCCGATACCGCCCCAAAGCCGCCGACAACCGCTGTTGACTGCGCCGATGGGCGGGCAGTTGATCCACCGCCGCGTCGATGTGCCGATGGAGCGCCACCCCCGCCTGCAGATCTGGCGGCCAATCCAACCCGATCGGCCCGCGAAATTGGTCGCCCAAAAAATTACCCAGCTGCATGAGCGGCGAGGGCAGCCCCGCGCTTAAGGCCAAATGTCCGAGGTAATTCATCGACCACTTACGACGCGGACAGCTGTTGGCGCAACGCGGGAATGTCTTTGACGATGGCCTGTTGTAAGGCCCGCAACCGCCGCCGCACCCGCCAAGGCAGCAGCTGCACATACAGCCCAAAACCACCACTCGTCACCACGCGCACGGTGCGTTCGCGCACCTTGCGCCACAGCTGCTGGCTGAATTCGTGGCTCTCGCCCTCGTGGCGCGACGACAATTGGTCTTGATACACCCGCTCGAAGGCGCCATCCGCAGTAAACGGCAGCATCTGGCGGCGATATTTTACGTCCAGGTAGCCCGCAAACAGGACCAAAAGCGCCAATCCCCCGGCCAAACCCAAGCTGTACACCGACGGCAGCCGCAGCAGTTGCTCGCCGAGCAGAAACGCGCCAACCAGCAACAGCACCGTCACCGCGCCGTAGGCCAAATAACGGCCCACCAACCGCTGGGCGAGCTCGCCACACACCCGCGCGTGGACATCGAGCAACTGGGCCGTGTCGTAAAACTGGCTCAAGCGGTTCTGACTGTGGCGGGCCGGGGCCTTGCGAATCTCCCGCAGCAGCTCTTCGCGGCTTTCGTCGAAAAACGGCAGGCTGCTGCCCGCCTCGACTTTGCGCTCTTCCAGCGGCACGTAAATGTTGAAAATGTGGGGTAAATCCTTGTTTTGCATGGTGCGGGCGAGGTTCCAACACAGGGCGCCGTAGGCGCGGGCAAAGTCCCGCATGTTGTCGTCAAAGCGATCCACCTTGCTCATCACCAAATAAAGCTTGTGGTCGATTTCCTGAAACGACCGCTGGAGCGCTTCGAGGGTCTCGCCGGTGGTGCCGGGTTTATCCGGATCAAAAAACAACACCACGATGTCCGCCATCTCGCCCAGCTTCTTGAGCACCGCGAAGAAGTCATAACCCCGGTCGTTTTTCATCCCCGACGCGGCGCTGTCGATCATTCCGGGGCTGTCGATCAGGGTGATGTCCCGCAGCAACGCCAGCGGCAACGCCTTCAGCCGCAGACGCGACACCAGCTTTTTGCCAAAACGCTCCAAATAGCCGTAGGGATAAGCGGCATTGCTCACCAAGGCCGGGCCGTCGAGTTCCGACGCCGTCTCGCCGTGGGTGAGAATCGTAAAACCGTCGTCCACCGGGGCAAGGCCCGTGCGCTGAATCGCGTTGCCCAGGAGGTAATTCACAAACGTCGATTTGCCCGACGAGTGGTTGCCGACGATGAGCACCGTGGGTTTTTCCAGGTCACCCAGGGGGTTTTTGGGCAAATCGAAGCGGTATTGCGCCGCGAGTGGCTCGAAAATCGTGCGGTGCAGCTGGTCGAGGGGCTGTTCCACGTCGAGGCGGAAAGAAGACATAGGGATATTCCGTAAAATGGGACTTAAGGCCGTCTGACCGTTTTCTCGCCCAATGACTTCGCCGATTAGGACTTCCCCGTTAGCTATCAAAAGTCACCAACCCCGTGAAGCGATAGCCCACGCCCCGGACGGTTTTGATGAAACTTGGGCTGTTTGCGCCCCCTTCGAGCTTGCGCCGCAGCTTGCCCACCAACACATCGATGCGCCGATCCAGCGGGTCGTAGGCGGTTTGAGATAACGCTTCTAACAATGTGTCGCGGGAAAGGGTTTGCCCCTTGTGGCGCAGGAGCAGAATTAACAACTGGTACTCGTGGCCAGTGAGGTGCACGAGTCCCTGCTCCCGGTGGGTGAGCTGGTGGCTGCGCAAGTCGCAGGTCCAATCGCCAAAACGCGCCCGTTGGGGGTTGCGGTCTTCCACGGTCTGCACCCGACGCAACACGCTGCGAATCCGCGCCAACAGCTCCCGTTCGTCGAAGGGCTTGGTGATGTAGTCGTCGGCGCCGATTTCCAGACCCAACACCTTGTCCAGGGTGTCGGTTTTGCCGCTCACAAAGATGATCGGCACCTCCCCGCAGGTTTGTCGCAGCTCGCGGGCGAGGCTGATGCCGTCCTCCTGGGGCAGCATGAGGTCGAGGAGCACCAGGTCAGGGGGGGCCAGCTTCACTTGACGACGCACCTCCGTTCCGTTCACCGCCGTCGCCACCGCAAAGCCGGCCTTTTGCAACAGCCGTTCGAGCAGGGTGAGCATTCGACGGTCGTCATCGACCGCCAACACAAGCAAAGGCATGAGACAAGTTCTCGCGATTGAATTGACCCATCTGGGTCGTTGACCGCCGCAGCATAGCGCCAGGCCCCCGCAACACACCTTGACGTCCGTTCAATTGTCGCGCCGCCGGCGACTTCTCTGCCCGAATTGGCTCCAAGCCGACTCCTATTCGCAATACGAGCTGCCCTGTCATGGCCTACATGCCCCAAGCCCCGAACACCACCTATCACCACGGCACCGCCCCCGCCCTGGGCGTACTCATCACCAACCTGGGTACCCCCGACGCCCCCACCACCTCGGCCCTGCGCCGTTATCTCGGCCAGTTTCTCAGCGACCCCCGGGTCATCGAGTTACCCCGCTGGTTTTGGTATCCCCTGCTCCACGGGGTCATCTTGAACACCCGCCCCGCCAAATCCGCCGCCGCCTATCGCGAGGTGTGGTCGGACGGCGGCTCGCCGCTGCTGGTCATCGGTCGGCAACAACAACAGGCCCTGCAAGCCCGCCTCGACGCCGACCCCGACCTCCACGGGGCGGTGCACGTGGCCTTGGGCATGCGCTACGGCCAACCCTCCATCGCCGCCGCCTTGGACGAGCTGACGGCGAAAAACTGTCGGCAAATCATTGCGTTACCGCTCTATCCCCAATACGCGGCGGCCACCGTCGCCTCCACCTTCGACGCCCTTGCCGAGGCCCTGCGCCGCCACCGTTGGGTTCCCGACCTGCGGTTCGTCGCCGATTACCACGACCATCCCCAGTACATCGCCGCCCTCGCCCAAACGGTAAGGAATCACCTGGAAACCCACGGTAAACCCGAAAAACTGTTGTTTTCCTTCCACGGCATTCCCAAATCGGCGCTGCTGGCGGGGGATCCTTACCACTGTCAATGTCGCAAAACCGCCCGCCTGGTGGCCGAACACCTGGAACTCGGGGCAAATGATTGGGCGGTTTCCTTCCAATCGCGCTTTGGCCGCGCCGAATGGCTTCAGCCCTACACCATCGAACTGCTCGCCGATTGGGGTCGCCAGGGCCTGAAAAACGTGGCGGTCATGTGTCCCGGGTTCTCGGCGGACTGCCTAGAAACCATCGAGGAAATCGGCGGCGAAAATAAAGAAGCCTTCCAACATGCCGGCGGCGGCGAATTTTTCTACCTGCCGGCCCTGAACGCCGACGACGGCCACATGGATCTCCTGGTGGCCCTGGTGAAGCAGCATGGGGCCGGCCTCGATGCCTTTACGGCGCACCTGCCCACCGCCGACGATCTCGCCGCCACCCAAGAGCGCGCCTTAAAACTTGGTGCTGCCCGTTAATTCCTTACCCGTCATTATTTTTCCATCTCCTTACCTTGAGGAATCCTTCCCATGCTGCTCATTCCTGCCGACTTTCTGAGCCTAGTCGCCCTGCTGGCGTCCCTCGCGGCGCCCGCCCCGACGGCCCCTGAAATGCCCGTCGATGACACCACCGTCATCGCCGAAGTCCCGAGCGAGGAAGCGACCGCCGAAGCCCCCAGTGAGGAAGCGACCGCCGAGGCGCCAGCAGATTACGTGGCGACCGACATCGCCAGCCCCGACATGAAAACCTGCGTGTATGCGACCAATTGGGGTGAGATGACCCTGTATTACTACCCGGGGAATGGCCAATTCGCGGGCCGCTACGAGTACGAAAGCGGCATGGTGTCGGGGCAACATCTCGCGGGCGAACGCCAGCTCATGGGCCAATGGTTTGAGGCCAACGGCAGCGGCATGTTTGTGTTCGATTTGACGTCGGCGGGCTTTACCGGCCGCTGGAATTCCTTCCAGGACGCAGATTGGCGCACCGATTGGGAAGGTGTCGCCAGTTTGGGCGACTGTTTTCAGTAATTCGGCGTTGTGACGATTCCCCCTGAATCGGCGCTGCCTATCGCGGCGGTGCTGGCGCCGCTGCTCGACACGGTGCGCACCGCCCCGCTGACCCTGCTCCACGCGCCGCCGGGGGCGGGGAAAACCACGTATCTCCCCCTGGTGTTGCTGGAACAGCCCTGGTTGACCGAGCGGATCGTGCTGCTCGAACCCCGACGCCTGGCGGCCCTTAACGCCGCCGCGCGGCTCGCCGCCCAACGGGGCGAAGCCGTGGGGGACGTGGTGGGGGTGACCACGCGCCTGGTGACCCAACGGTCGCCGCGCACCCGTCTCGACATTGTCACCGAGGGTATTTTGACCCGCCGTCTGCAACGAGACCCCCTGCTGGACGGGGTGCAGTTGGTGATTTTCGACGAATTCCACGAGCGCCATTTGCAAGGCGACTTGGGCTTTGCCCTGGCCCGCGAGGCGCAAACCGCCCGCGATGACCTCAAAATTCTGGTGATGTCGGCGACCCTCGATGTGGCCGATTTAGCCACGCGCCTCGCCGCCCCGGTGGTGCGCAGCGAGGGCCGCAGCTTTCCGGTGGCGATTCGCTATGTGGGCGACGAACGCACGCCGCTGCCCGTCGCCCTGAGCCGCGCCGTGGAACAGGCCCTGAGCGACACGGACGGCGATGTGCTCGTGTTTCTCCCCGGGCAGCGGGAAATCCGCCAAATGCAGCGACAACTCGGCGACCGCTACGGCGAGCGCCTGGCGATTTGGCCGCTCCACGGGGAATTGGCTCTCGACGCCCAACAGCGGGCGTTGCAGCCGGACAGTCGCGGGCGGCGCAAGCTCGTCCTCGCCACCAACATCGCCGAAAGCAGCTTGACCATTGCCGGCATCACGGCGGTGGTGGACAGCGGGCTGGCGCGGGTGCCGCGCTTCGATCCGAAAAGCGGACTGACTGGCCTGGTGACCGCGTTCATTTCCCAAGACGCCGCCGACCAGCGGGCCGGGCGGGCTGGGCGTCTGGGGCCGGGCGTGGCCTATCGCCTGTGGGCGAATCACAAGGTGCTGCGTCCCCAGCGGGTGCCGGAAATTCTCGACGGCGAGCTGTCGGGCCTCGCCCTGGAGCTCGCGTTGTGGGGCAACGACGATTTGGATTGGCTCGATCCCCCGCCGGCGGCGGCCCTGGCCCAAGGGCGGGATCTGCTGCGGCTGCTCGGCGCCCTCGACGACGGTCAGCCGCCGCAACTCACCGCCCTGGGCCGACACATGGCCGCGTGGGGCACCCATCCGCGCCTTGCCCACCTGCTCGTACGCGGCGCGGCGGCGGGCTGGGGCGAATTGGCCTGTGATGTGGCGGCGATTCTCGAAAATCGCTCGCCCCTGGACGCCCTCGACCTCCACGACCACCTGGCGGCGCTGCGCCAAGCCCGGCGGGGGCCGTCGGCGGCGCTGCGGGATTGGGCGGTAATCGACCGCGTGGCTCAGCAGTGGCGCCGGCGGCTGTCGTCAGCGCCGTCGTCTGCCGCCAACACGCCGTTGTCCGCCGTCGCCGACGAGGAACGCGCCGTGGGCCTGCTCGTGGCGTTGGCCTATCCGGACCGCGTGGCGCAACGGCGGGCGGAGCGACACGGCGAATTTGTGCTGGCGAACGGGCGCGGCGTCGGGATAGACCCGACCAGTCCCCTGGTGAACCAGGATTGGCTCGCGGTGGCCACGGTGGATGACGGCGCCCCGCGGGAAGGCACCAAGCAGGCGCGGGTGTGGTTGGCGGCGGCTTTGGATTTCGACGCGCTGCAGGCTATGTGTCCCGACGGCGTGGCGACGCACACCGTGGTGGCGTGGGATTCGGCGACGGCGGCGGTGGACAGGGCGCGGCTTTCTC
>DAIUCA010000043.1:0-16383 GCA_036846405.1 Candidatus Competibacteraceae bacterium | reverse complement strand
TCCCACATGGCGCGTCTCCTTAGACTTTGAACGAGCTGCCGCAGGCGCAACTGGCCGAGGCATTGGGGTTGGTGAACTTAAAGCCGCTGCCGGTGAGGCTTTCGACAAAATCGATCTGCACGCCGTTAAGCATGGTGGCGCTGATCGCATCGACGTAAATCGCTACGCCATCTGCATCCCACACCACATCTTCTGCTTCTGGGGCATCTTTAAGCTTGAGGTCGTATTGCAATCCCGAACAGCCACCGCCGGTGACGGCGATTCGCAAGCCGTTGATGGGTTCTTCCGCCGTACGCATGAAACGCTTGACGGCTTTGTTCGCTTTCTCGGTCAAAATAATCATTGTTGGTCTCCCGCTGCGTGGATGGGCTTCATCACTGATGCAGCCCACAGCAAAGATGATGCCGCCAACTAATACTTTGTTTTTGCTAGATTTTTTGCATATTGCTAGGACGAGTTACCCCACAAATGCTTCGGGTTGTCGGGTTATTCACACAGTCAACACAACACGACAATCTCATTCTAAAACCCACCCAAAGGAGCGAATTGCCACCATGAAACCGTTCCTCGACTGGTCGCGCTATGAGAACGCGGGGCTGGGCGACGCCTATGCAGACATTCCCAAAGAAGGTGGGGATTTTGCGAAGGCAGTCGCCGTCTGCATCAATAGCCAACAGTGCCAGACACTTAAAAATCAGGTCATGTGTCCGAGTTATCGGGTCACCCACAATCCGACCTTTTCCACCGGCGGGCGGGTGCGACTGCTGAAGGCGGCGCTCAATGGCAAGCTGCCCCTCGACGATCCCCAATTGGCGGCGGCCATGGATTGGTGCGTGAGCTGCAAGGGTTGTCAGCGCGAATGCGAGAGCAACGTGGATATGGCCCTCATTAAAGCCGAGTACTACGCCCAGCTCCGCCAGCAAAAGGGCACCCAATGGCGGCAATTTCTCTTCGCCTACTTGCCCGACTTATTTTCCTATCGCCCCTTCCATTGGCTGTTGCAATGGCGCCATCGCAGCGCCTTTTTGCGCTTTTGCGGTGAGTACTTTTTTCGGGTGTATCGCGGCAACTTGCCCATTCCCGCACCGCAGAAATTTATGCCGCAACGCCAGTCCACGCCGATTGATCTGGAAAAGGAAAACGACCATCGGGATGTGGTGCTGTGGATCGACACCTTTAATTGCCACTTTGAACCCCAGGTGATGACCGCTGCAGAAACCATCCTTCGAACCGCGGGCTATCGACTGCATTTTGTACAGCAGCCCAAACAACGGCTCTGCTGCGGACGGTCGTTTTTATCTCAAGGTTTTATCGACCAAGCGCGAAAATCAGCGCAACAGGTGGTGGACGTGCTGTTGCCCTACGCCAAAAAAGAGATACCGATTATTGGTTTAGAGCCATCCTGTTTATTGATGCTGCGAGACGATTATCGCGCTTTAGGCATGGGCGAAGAGGGGACTGTGGTCGGCAAACAGGCGCTATTACTGGAAGAATTTCTCGCCCGTGAAGCGCAAGCCAACCGTCTGAATCTCACCTTTCGTCCGTTGACGACGCCTGTTCTGGTTCATGGCCACTGTCATCAGAAAGCAGCGGGCGCAATGAAATCCATGCGGCGGGTGCTCGCACTGATTCCGGAACTGAAGTTTGAGTTAATCAATGCGAGCTGTTGTGGCATGGCGGGGAGCTTCGGTTATGAGGCAGAACACGCGCCGTTGGGCCGAAAAATGGCCGAAGAATCCCTCATTCCTGCAGTGCAGGCCCAACCCCAGGCCATCGTCGTGGCCAATGGGTTTTCTTGTCGCCAACAGTTGCTGAATTACGGGGTGAGTGAACCGCTTCATGTGGCGCAGCTGTTGGCGTGGGCGTTAAATCTCGAAAACTAAATGGGCCCGCGACCCGAGCGGCGCACGGCAACAGTCTGCGTGAGGGCATCAGCCCAGCTTACGGTCGGATATTTTGGCGCGTAGTTGGCGATCGCCCCTAGCACTGTTGCGACTTTTTCGCCGGCACTTTGGCCTTTGAAATCGATTTTTTCTAAGGCCAGCTCGTCGACGAGTTCTTGCCAAACCATGGCGTCGTCGATGGGCAACAGCATGACTTTGACGCCGTTGAGTTCGCTAATTGTCGGATCTTTCGTGTTCGAGAGATACATCACAATCTGCACGTTGGGTGCAAAATCCGCCTGATACCGAGCAAACAGCTGCTCTACCTGGGCCAATTCATCCAGTTGTCCCGATAACAGTTTGATTTTGTCGGCATCTGCCAACATCACCGCCTGCTTGAGCACCAGAATGGGCGGTTTGCGCCGGCCTGACGCGTCGCCGATTTCCCCTTCGGTAATCACGAGTTCGCCGCGATAGGCAAAGTCACTACCGGCAGCCTCACAGAAATTCATGTTGAAAAATAAGCCCGCTTGTTCGTAACGCTCTAACAACATGCACACAGCCCTCTTAGGTTTTTGACGTAATCCCTCCCCCTGCGCAAAACCCAAGCCATTGCAATAACCCATTGATTAAAAACAGATTTTCTGGGTTCCAAAGCGGCAAGAGAATGTCGTAAACCCGACAAGAAAGACGCAGCTGCGGGCTTTCAGACCGTGGCATCCGGCTTGCTGCAAGTCGCCTCATTCTGAAACCAACAATTGAGGTGATGTGCAGATGGAATACGAATTGGGTGATGTGGTGTTTGCCGCCACGGATTTAAGCAATGACGGTTCGCTTCCGGAACACGACGAAGACGCACTCATTGCCAGTAAAGGCACGCGGGGCGTGGTGGTGAATGTGGGGCGATTAGAAGATCAACCCGAGCGCATTCTGTATCTGGTGCGTTTTGAAGATGCAGAGATGAATCTCGGACCGCCGGTGGGCTGTTGGCATGAAGAGCTAGTACAGCCCACGGCGTAGAAAATCTGCGACTACGGACAGGTCGTCGTCGCCAGGGTTTGGAGTTGAAGCGTGAAAGGACGGAGATTCTGCAAGGAGGCGTTGAGCTGGTTCTGCGTCGCAAGCCATTGCGCTTGCGATAGCGTTTCCCCCGCAACGGTCTGATCTATCGACGCCAGCATGGTCGATGGCTGCATGACCTTAGCGTTGACGCAGGCTTGTAGCGTTTGCGTCCGCGCAATGATCTCTGCAACGCGAGTACGCACATTGCCCAGGTGATTGATTTCAGAACCTAAACGGCATAGAGCAGAAGGGTCGTTGCGCGATTCCAGCAGCATAGGCCCGTAAAGGGCTTGTAAACCAAGCATCTGCTGTTGATCCGCCGTTAACTGCGCCACCTGTTGTTGCAGCGCCGAGTCGTTGGGAGGACAGGGGGTCGCCACGGTGGGGTTGCCTTGGGGGATTCGACTGGACATCTCTTCCGTCAGTGGCATCCAACCGTCTTCCAGCATGGCGACGGCAGGGGGTTCTTGGTCGTCATTTTGCGGCGGTGCAGGAGGAGGAACTGCCTGAACCGAGGGGCTGGGAGTCGGTGCAGCGATGGGCGGTGGCACGGGGGCCGCAGCGGGGGGGGGTGACGGCGGCGGCGTGGCTAACGCTCGGTCGTTATTTTGCGGCGCGGCAGGGGGACGAGCGGCCTGAGCCGAGGGGCTGGGAGTCAGTATGGCGGGTATTGCAGCGGGCGGTGGCACAGGAGCAGCCGCGTAACGAATCACAGCATTGCGCATTCTCTCGCCAATCGCCTGCATCACCTGCTGGAAATTGACCTGCACTGGCGGGGCAACATTGGCGTTGATGGTTGGCGGCGTGGTTGCCAAGGCTTCGGGATTTACTGATTCAGCCGAAGCATCTGCGTCGCTGACTTCTTCTGATGCGCCCTCTTCGCCTTCCGCCAGAAAGGCCTCTTCTTCATCGGGATTAAGCGTTTCTGTCGCATCATTCGTCGGCGCTTTATCGTCTTCACCGCTTAACGCGTAGGCCGCTACGGCTGCCCCGCCCAGCACAGCGGCCCCCCCCGCCACGGCTGCCCCCGTACTAACTCCCGATGAACTGCTGCTAGTCGAGGTGCTGGCCGTTGAGGAGCGACTTCTGGCAAACGGATTGCGCCGCTTAGCTGTTAAAGCGCGTAGCCGCCGCGTCGGCACAAAAGCGACGGACGGTGAACGACGGTTGCCACCTGCCACCGCACGCCGCTGCTGCGGTTTACCAGCGCGTTGTTGTTTGGGTTTGTCAGCCCGTTGGCGACTTGCGGTTCGTTCGGCCTGGTTCTGTTGGCGTTGGGGCTTGTTGGCGCGTTGGGACTTGTTGGCGCGTTGGGGCTTGTTGGCGCGTTGGGACTTGTTGGCGCGTTGGGACTTGTTAGCGCGTTGGGACTTGTTGGCGCGCTGTTGTCGTTGCTGACGGCGCTCATCGCGTTGAGCTATCTGCAACGATTCGGCGGCAATAACCGCTGTGTGGAATGGCGCATCGTCATCGACGCGCGAATCGGCCATCGCCAGGGGCGAAATGCCGTTTAAGAACAGACAAAAAACCAGCAAAAACCAGGGCAACATGGGGCAACTCCTCTCTGTTTAGTTCCAACGAAAATGGTATAGCGCAAAAAACAGTGACCTTCATCGGCAATTTGGCTGCCGATCGTCAATGGTGAAAACTCACGGCGTTTTCGGCGGCGGCGCAAAGGGATAGATCTCCGTGTATTCGGCAGCAACATAGAACGGCTGTAATTCACCGCTATCGTGCAATTGTCGCAAACGCTGATCCCAGAGCTGTGCCAGATTTTCACCGCGTGGTGTATTCACAAAAGCGGGATACAACGGCAAGTCCATCACAAAACGCTTCTGAAACCGCCCAGCATCCAGCCCCACTTTTTCTATTTCGATGGCAAGGTCGGTATCCGCATCGAGCACCGCGTCTAATCGCCCCCGCTCGAGCATCAGAACCCCTGACCGCCGACTGGTGAGCGCGTAATGGTTAACGGGAATCCCCAGATAGTCTTGGTACTGGTACTGATTAATCCACCCAATTGTCTTGTTTTCTAACGATTTTTTGCCGTTCCATTGGGGAAATTTTTCCACATCGATGAGGGCACTCACGCGGTCGGCGTCGTAAAACTGTCGGGGATAAATCGGAAACTCTTCCTCGTGCAGATACGCCCCCAACCAGGCATCGGCCTGTTCCTGCTTCACCATGCTGACCGCTCGGGCGTAAGGCACGGCGCGAACGGTCACTTGATAGCCCAAAGGCTCGTAAATTTTGCGCACCAAGTCCCAATAAAACCCGCTGCCATCCTCATTCGTGGCCCCTTCCCACGCCTCACTCACAATAAACAGGGCGCTTTGTTCCTGTTGTGCCTCTTGGGCGTCTGCATTGCCTGAAACGAGCGCTAAAACACATAAAAATGCGCGAATCAACATGGTCTACATCTCGGTTTTGGAAATGTGACCATGCTAATTCGCGCGCATGACCGCTGGGTGACGCCTCCCTAGGCGCTCACCGCCGACGGCGCGTGGGTATGGCAGTTTTTCGGACACACCCGCGCACAGGCCCCACAGCCAATGCAGTCTAGGGCGTTCGTCACGGCCATCACCATGGCATTGTCGTCGTCCTCGTCTTCGTAGTCGTCGCCCAGCACGTCGGCTTTTTCCAACAGTGAGAACACCTCTCGCGGACACACCTTGTAACAGCGGCCACAGCCAATGCAGGTGTGGGCATTTACATCGGTCACAAAGGTGGGCGTCCAACTGACGCCGCCGCGCGTTAATCCCGTAATGATGTCGCTCATCGTTCTACGCCTCTGCCGCCGCTTGGGCTGCTTTCAACTTCGCTTCGGCTTCTGCCCACGCGACACAGGCGTCGTAGGTCGATTGCGCTAAGGCAGGTAGTTCTTGATAGCCCTGGGGCAACTTGTCTTCAACCAAATCGTGCAGCTGGGACGCCCATTCGCTCACAATGCGCTTCAGCTTTTTGACATCTTTATCCAGCGCTTTCAGATCATCGCTCATGTTTTTTTACTCCCCGCATATCAGAAAAATTTAGCTTATAAATCAGCCACTTCGGGAAAGCGCTCGACCATTTCTACCGCTTGATCGACGAGCTTGCTGGTGTCTTCATCGAGCTTTTCGATGGTTCTGAACCCAAAGCGATGGACATCCCGCAGCGTCCTAAACATCACCACCAGATGGCCAACGATGATGATCGCCTTGCCAAATCCTTCATGGGTGATTTGCACGGTAGGCGATGCCATTTTGCCCGTGCGGGCCTCGATCAGACAGGAAATCCCGCTGTAATAGGCCTTGATGCGCGACAACATGATTTCATCCGGATCGCCAATCACCGGAATTTCCCGCGCCTGTTCTTTGGTGACGATGAACGGACTCAGAATCCGCGCCTCAGTCCAGCCTTCGTACATGCCATAGCTGTCGAGGGCCCGCAGCTGGCGGATCATTTCTTTAGCTACCGGCGCTTTTAACAGCGGATGATCGGTAACAACGGCAACTTCAGTAACATCAGACATCTGTAAAACTCCATCACGGGTGAAAAAAAATCGGAAAACCGCCAGCGGCCTATTCGGCCCAGCCCTCGGCTTCCATTTGGGAAAATCGGTCAACGCTGGGGGCGCTTTTCGCCAGCGCCTTCGCTAACCAGACCGGTGGCTGGGTTTGCATTTCGGTTTGTAAGTCGTTGATGAGCTTGGCAATTTCTGGGGTGCCTTCCACCTTGATGGGCTGAATCCCCGCTGCCAGCAGTTGGCGCACCGCTGACCCACCCGCCGCCCCGCAGTACACCGCGGCACAACCTTGCAGTAGCGCAATCTTGATCGCCAATTTGTCTTCGTTGCCGTCCTGTTCGAGGGCGCCAAACTGCGCTGCTTCTAAGAGCGTGGCGTCGGTCAGACTCAGCGCGTAAATCGCAAAGGCGCTCGCAGAACCGAAATGTTGGTTAACCGACTTAAAATTGTCGGTGGCAAAGGCGATTTTAATCATGGCGTGCAGACCTGTTGCAGAACGTCGAGAATTAGTGGCCGCCAGGCGCAAATGGCGTTGCAGACGCATGATTCGCCTCCTGATCGTCGCGTTTTTGCCCGTAAACCGAGCGATAAGGCGCAATGCCTTGGTGGTGATCCAGCAGCAGATTCGCTAAGTCGAAAATGATCTGCCGACTGCCGCTGTAACCCACCCACCGCCGTTGCGATGCACCCACCTGGTCGTACAGGGGAAAGCCCGCCCGCAGCAGCGGTACGCCCAGACGTTTCGCCGTCTCGACCCCGTGGGAATTGGTGATGATGAGTTGGGCCTGTTGCTCGCGGGCGAGGCGTTCTAGATCGTCTAAATCGCCGATCTGCACGGTGTTCGCGGCGACCTGTTCTAGCGATTCCGCCTTCGCCGCACTCACCGCCGCCACGGTTTCCGCCCCCATTTCCGCCAGAAATTGGCTGAGCGCCACGAGTAAATCCGCATCAGCCGCCACGCCGATCCGACTCAATCCCAGCATGAAATGGCAGTCCACCATGGCGTCTTGCAGACGGTTTCGATCCCGCTCCAGCAGCGCCGGCACGGGTTGGCCGCTCAATTCGTGGAGCGTCATCGTGAGCGCATCCATCGCTTTCAGCCCGAGCAGATGGGAAAAGCGGTAATCCGGAACGCCCGTGCGCTGCTTGAGTAGATCGGCTGCTCGGTGGAGCGAATCGCCAATCACCAGGGTGGCGACGGCGTTGCCCAGTTCGCTAAACGCGCTGACCGGCGTGCCGCCCAGAGTGAGCGGCGAGTAGTCGGCGTCCACCAGATGACCATCCAGCGAATCGCTCACATCCGGCACCAGCACCGGCGTGAAGCCAAACTGTTCCAGCAAGGCTTTCACCTCATCGCCGTCGCCGGGCGTCAGCATCGATCCCATTAGGACATTGATTTGCTTAGGGTTTTTGCCCGATCGCGTGGCGGCGGTCGCGGCGTCGGGGACGAGCACATCGATCATGGCGGTCACCGCTGCGGCGTAGCCGGTCTCCAGGCAACCGGTGAAATCCGGTGTGTTCACGGCCACCACGGGCGTGTCGTTGAACTCCGGATACTGCTGGCGAAACTCGCGCACGGCGCGGTGAATGTCTGAACCTTGAGTTTCAGCGAGACCCGTGGTGGGCACGCCGATGAGTGCCGGCTTGGATTTACTCGCAATCGCCCGCAGACCTTCCACCACGTTGTCTTCCGGATTCATCACCGTCGAGACTTGATCGAGGGCGGTGGTCTGCAAGGGAATCGGATCGCGGAAATGGCGCACGAAGAACACTTTCGCGAAAGCCGTGCAGCCTTGGGAACCGTGGAACATGGGCATAGCGTTCTGAATGCCGAGAAAAGCAAGCGCCGCTCCCACCGGCTGGCTCGCTTTCAGCGGACTCACCGCTAACGGCTTGTTTTTACGGATAATGTCGGTCATCAGCAGAACCTAATTTGCGCCGACGACGCGGGCCGAGGAGGCGGGCAATCGCCAGGGCGCAGGCTGGCGCACCGCCGACCACACGGGGCTTTCCATGGTTAGGGCCAGCTGCCGCACGAGTTCCAACATGCCCTGGTAGCCGGCATAGCCAAATTCCCGCTCTTGATTGATGTCGAGAAACGGCAGCCGCGCCTTGAGCGCCGTGTACAGATTGCGACCTCCGGCGATCAGAATGTCTGCCCGATAGTCGCGCACCGAATTCAGCAGTGCCCGCGGATTGCCGTCGTCGATCATCTGGGTCTCTTCGCCCATCAGTTCGCGGATGCGGGCTTTATCTTCCTCCGTCGATTTTTTTGTCCCGGTCGCCACCACCACCATGCCCAAATCCTGCATCGCCGAAATGACCGACCAGGATTTCACGCCGCCGGTGTACAGCAGCACCCGTTTCCCCGCCAGCCGCGCCCGCCAGACAGCTAATTCAGAACGAATCCGGGCTTCTTCTCGGACGATGAGCGCTTCGGTGCGCGCCGTGAGATCCGGATCGTTAATCAGTCGCGCCATGTCGCGCAGGGCCTGAGAGGTATCGGTAATGCCGTAAAAACTCCCCTCAAACCAGGGGGTACCAAAGCGTTCTTGCAGCTTGCGGGCGACATTCAGCATCGCCTTAGAGCACACCATCATGTTCACTTCGGCGCGGTGCATGGTCTGCACTTCGCGGTAACGCGCGTCGCCGGCCAGGGTGCAGAGCACGCGAATCCCCAATTCATCCAGTAGCGGCAGCACATGCCACAGCTCGCCGGCAATGTTGTATTCGCCGATGAGATTGATGTCGTGGACGGTGATGCCCGGGCGGTGATGAGCAATCGGATCGGGTTCGCGGGTGCCTACCACGTGTTCCACCATGGCGTCGCCGGCAATGCGGTTGCCCATGTTTTTCGTGCCATAGAAGCCGGCACAGTCCACGGGCACCACCGGCGTTTCCCAACGGGCCTGAGCCGCTTTGCAGACAGCGGTCAAATCGTCGCCGATGAGGGCCGGAATGCAGGTGTTGTAGACGAACACGGCAGCGGGTTTGAAATCGTCAACCGCCTGTTTAATCGCATAAAACAGCCGCTTTTCGCCCGATCCCATAATGATGTCCTGCTCGGACAGATCCGTAGTCATGCCAATGCGATACAGGGACGGCCCCGAAGAGCGGGTGCCGCGGTTGTCCCAAGAGCTGCCAGCGCAGGCAATCGGGCCGTGGACAATGTGGGCCACGTCGGCAATTGGCAGCAGCGCAATCTGCGCCCCGTCAAACGCACAACCGCCCGCCGTCGCGCCGGGCTTGGTTTTCGCACAACCCGACTTCTCTTTTTTGTTATGGCTACAGGCCGGCTCGTCGAGTAGCGCGGCCAGGTCTTTCTGATTTTTCATCGGTCGATCCCCGTGGGACTGGGCTTTTAGACCGTCGCTGCAACCGCTGTACCACTAAAAAATCCGTTAAAAATCAATTGCTTAAATAAAAAACCCCCGTCGATGACGACAGGGGCAATTGTGATGAACGCCACATTGGGCGGTTTGCGACAGCCCCTGGGGCGCGTCGCGCAGCGCGATTACCAAACCATGGTAGGGGCTTGGAGGCGGGTGACGACTTCGCCGTTGATGAGGTGTTTATCGATGATTTCGGCCACGTCGGCGGGGGTTACTTGTGCGTAGAGCACGCCTTCCGGATAGACGAGGACAGACGGTCCCAGGGGACAGGGGCCAAAACAGCCGCTGTTGGTGACGGCGACGGTGGCAAATAGCCCTTTGGCCTGCCATTGGCGAAGAAATTCGTCGTATACCGCCATGGCGCCCTTGCCGCCGCAGCTGCCTCGCGGATGGTCGGCGGGACGGGATTGGGTGCAGATGAACACGTGTTTTTGCGGGCGGGGCATGGAAAATTCCTCGTGAAATGATGGACACGAGGCGCGTTTCGGCAATTTCAAGGCCAATTTTCGTGCTCGCCTTACCGGGTTAACTGCCCCACATGCTGCGGGCGAGATCGACCGTAAGGCGGAAAAGGTTGCTAAAAGGCGTGAGTAAACTCGGTAAACTCACCAATACGACCCAAAATCCCAACAGTAAGGACATGGGGAAACCCACTACAAAGAGATTAAATTGCGGTGCGGCGCGGGTAATCACGCCAAAAGCAAGATTTAAGGCGAGTAATGCAATAACGGCAGGTAATGCCATCGACACACCAACGATGAACATCTGACTGCCAAATAGGGTGAGGGTCATGGCGTCGTTGGTCACGAGGGGCACGAGGGCGACGGGATAACGGCGAAAACTCTCGATGAGTAAGGCGATGAGCAGGCCATGGCCGTTAATCGCTAAGAAAATCAGGATGCCCAGGACATTGTAGAGGTAACTGATGAGTGGGACGGGCGGCCCGCCGTTGGGGTCGACCGCCATGGCGAAACCTAGGCCCATTTGCATGGCGACGAGTTGGCCGGCCAATTCCAGCGCCGCGAAGATCACTCGGAAGGTGACGCCCATGGCGATGCCGATGAGCAGTTCGCGGGCGGTGAGTAGCATGCCCGTGGCGGAAAAGGGTTCGAGATAATCGACGGCGGGGAGGATGGGCCAAATGGCGGCGGCGACCATGAACGCGAGGGTGACGCGCAAAAAGGCGGTCACGTTGGCGCCGAACAGCGGGGCGGCGATGAAGAGGCCGCTAATGCGCACGAAGCACCACCAAAAGCTGCTCAAGTAGCGCAGCAGCTCGGTTTCGGCGGCGACCACGGCGCTATCCGATGAGTTGGGGGATTTGGGTGAACAGTCGCCGAGTGAAATCGACGATCACCGTCAGCATCCACGCGCCAGTCAAAATAAACATCAGCGCCATGGCCAGCAGTTTGGGGACAAAACTCAAGGTCATCTCGTTGATTTGGCTGGCGGCTTGAAACAGCCCGATCACCACGCCCACCACCAGGGCGGTTAACAACAGAGGCGCACTCACTAATGCCGCCGTTTCGATGGTTTGCTGGCCGAGATTGAGGACAGTTTCGGGGGTCATGGTCGGTAAAAACTCGCCGCCAGGGTGGTAATGAGCAGCCCCCAACCGTCTACTAGGACAAACAGCATGAGTTTGAACGGTAAGGAAATCACGAGAGGCGACAACATCATCATGCCCATGGCCATTAAAACGCTGGCGACGACTAAATCGATGATTAAAAATGGTAAAAACAGCAAAAATCCAATTTGGAATGCGGTTTTCAGTTCGCTAATGACAAAGGCGGGAATAAGCGCATTCCAGGGCACGGCGTCGGGGGATTCAAACTGCTGCACGCCGCTGAGTTGGGCGAAGACCGCTAAATCCTGTTCGCGGGTTTGGGCCAACATGAACCGTCGCAGGGGGACGCCGCCCCGTTCTACCGCTTCCAAAAACGAGAGCTGTTCTTGCTGGTAAGGAACGAAGGCATCTTCGTAAATGCGTTCGAGTACCGGCGACATGATGAACAGAGTGAGAAACATCGCCAGAGCGGTAAGGATTTGATTGGACGGCGTTTGGGCGGTACCCAAAGCCTGGCGCAGTAAGGCGAGGACGATGACGACGCGGGTGAATGCCGTCATGGTGAGCACCATACCGGGAAGGAGCGTAAGGCCCGTCATGAGCGCCAGGATTTGTAGGCTCATGGACCAGTTTTCGCCGCCAGTCGCTGTGGGTTCTACGGTGAGCAGCGGCAGGGCGGGTTGGGCGATCGCCGCCGTCGTCCATAACCCAATGACGAGGCCGATGACCGCGACGGGTGTCACGGTGTGTGCTCGTCGTCGGTGACCGCGAACGGCTTCACGCTGCGGTGAAGCAGCTGCATTTGTTGGGCTGTGGCGCCGATCAGCAGCCGTTCGCCGTCGATCTCGACCAAAATTAACCGTTCGCGCGGGCCAACCGAGAGCATCGCCACCACCCGCAGAGCGTCGTTGCCAGCCAAGGGCGTGAACCGCTTCAGTAGCCACAAAAACACCACCAACACCGCCAACACCAAGGCCAAGCTCCCCACGGTGCGACCGATGAGCTCAAAGGACAGCAGCGTTGGCGCGGGGGTAAGGTCGGGGATCACGAGGGGGGTGGCAGCGGCCCAAATCACAGACGCCGCACCCGTTCTGCCTGGCTCACGATGTCGGTAATGCGCACGCCATAGCGGTCGTTCACCACCACCACCTCGCCCCGCGCCACCAAACAGCCATTCACCATGATGTCGAGGGGTTCGCCGGCGGGTTGGTCGAGCTTCACCACCGACCCGCGGGTGAGCTGCATCAACTGGCGAATGCTCATGCGCGTGCGGCCCAGCTCCATGGACAGTTGGACGGGAATGTCCAGCACCACTTGCAGCCGCTCGATGGGCGACTGCTCGCCGGTGTCTTCAAATCGTTGGTTGAGGATTTCTGGGGGGACATTGCCCGCTGCAGGGTCGGCAGCGGTGCCAACGGCTTCTTCTACATCGTCGGTGAGGGCATTCATGCGGATAGGGCCTCGAGTTCGTCTACCCCATCGGGGCTTTGCAAATAGGTTTCTTCAATCGCCACCGCACGCCAACCGCGTGCCACACCACAGCGTCCCCGCACCAGTGGTACGCCGCTCACTTCGAGTTGAGCGAGCTGGGGAATCTCCATCGTAATCACGTCGCCGACGCCCAAATTCAGTAGCTCTCGTAGGGTGAGCTGGGTTTGCGCCAATACGCAGCGCATTTCCACCGGACTGTCCTGCACCCGATCCCGCAGCTTTCGCCGCAGCGCCGGATCTAGACTGGGCCGATCCTGTTCCATGGCCTGGCGCAGCGGCGCCCGCACCGGCTCAAGTGCCGACAACGGCAGCACGATGTGGCCCTTCACTTCCACCTGCGACCAGCGGCAAATCACCGTGCAACACACCAGGGTATGGGCCGGATTGAGTGCCGTGAGAAATCGTGGACGGGTTTCGTGACCCACCGCTTTCACCGTGAGCGCGTGAAACGGTTGCCACGCTGCCTCTAGCGCCGTCGTACAGGCGGCGCTGAGCCGTTGGGTCATGCGCAGTTCCACGCCCGAAAAATCGTTTTCGCTTAACGGCGTGATGCTGCGACCGTTGCCGCCGAAAAACACATCCACCGCGTAAAACACAAACTCCCGTTCCAGTGCCCACACCGCTGGCCCATCCAGCGATCCCATTTGCAGCAGCGTCATGCTACAGGGACTACGCATACTCGTTAGGAAATCGGTACACGCCACTAAACGCGGCTTTTCTGGCACCACTTCCACATCAAGCCGCAGCAGTTCAAACAGCAAAATCTGCAACCGATGGGCAAAACGCTCGTGAATGCTCTCGATCACGGGCATGAGCGGCGCAAACCCGTTTTCTGGACTTACCAGCGCATAGGGCCGTGGCGCCCCGTCGAGTTCTTGACGAAATACCGGTTCGGGCTGGGATAACAGCGCGTGTAGTTCTTCAGGCGTGAGTAGCTGTTCCACGATCATGGCGGCTTACTGCATCACAAAGTTGGTGAAATACACCGCTTCAATGCCGGTACCCAACCCAGTTTCCTGTTTCAGAGACTCCCGCAAGGCTTCCGTTGCGACGGTTTGCAGCAGCTCCATACCCTTCGCCATGCCGCCTGCACCGCTCGTAATCACGCTCAAATCCTGCTTCGAGAACATCACCAACAGGTCGTTGCGCAGCCGCGGCTTAATGTTGATGAGCGACTCCGCCACCTTCGAATCTCGCGTCATGATGGAGATGTTCACCTGTAAATAGCGCAGGCCCCCCGCGTCTTCAAAGTTCAGCAGCAATGGGGGATCCATTGAGATGTAAGTGGGAGTCGCCAAGGGCTGGGCCATGGCAACTGGCGCTGCTGTCGCACCGCCTTCAGCGGGCGCACCTGCCGGCGCGGCGGCTGGCATCATAAAAAACAGGGTCCCTCCGACGGCCACCGCCACCAGAACAAGCACCCCCACAACCAACATCACAATTTTCACGACTCACCGCCTCACGTCCAAAAAGTGCTAGCCCTCGGTGCAAACCCAAGGCCATTCACTTTTTCCAGCCCGCTCAACGGCTTACTTCGAGGGTCAGCGTCTTGACGCTAGACGAACCGATGGAGTCTTGCCGAGGGTGTCGAAGATTTGACGACCGGCTCGGCGACGGTTTCCGTGGGATTTTTGACGCGGGGCGTCGGCGGATTTGGCGGTGAACCCCGTCCAAATCGACCCGCGCCATCGGCTAACCCGCCGCCTTGGCTGCCGGCGTTGCCACCTGACACATCCGCATGGCCCAAACTCATTCCCTGCTGGGCCAACAACTCCCGCAGGCGCGGCAGCGAATCGACTAACCGTTCCCGCGCCATCGCATCCGCCGCAATAAAGCGCACGTCGAGCTGTTCTTGAGACAAACGCACCTGCAATTCCAGCGGCCCCAACTCCGGCGGATCGACCCGCACCACGGCCTGCTCCTGTCCCTGCTGCACCAAATTGATGAGCTGCTGGGCGAGCTGCCCCGGTAATTGGGGCGATAACAGCGGCAGTGGCGGCGGTAACGCGGTGGGCGCGCTCGCGGGCGACATCGTCGGCACGGTCGCCGATGGCACTGCCCAACTATTTGAACTCGGCGCACTTGCCGCCCCACCGGTGCCTCCTCGCGGACTGCGCTCGCCCGCAAGATCGGGCAACGAGCGGGACAACCGCGCCTCTGGCGACTCCCGCTGCAACAATTCCCGCCCAAACCGCCGTTCGGCCAACAAATTGGCGGTGAATTCATCATCCGATTGCCAACTTTCCTCCGAAAAAGACGGCGGCTGCGGTGGGGGCGGCGCCACAGGCAATCCCACCGGCGGCGTCACAGGCCAAGCCGTGGGCGATGGCGGGGGCGGAGTGGGTGTCGCGGGACTCGACGGCGTCGATGCGACGGTTGTGGGCGCAAGCTCACCGGCGTTCGTCGGCGTCCGGGTCCCTGGACGCACGGGCACGGATCGCGGTGCGGCGCTCTGTGCCACAACCTGCGGCGCGATCTGGGGGGCAACCTCAGGCGCGACGACGTTGCGTGCAGGCGCCGGCATCGGCATTTCGGGCGCGACGTTGTTCTTCGCGGGCATCGGCGTCGGCATTTCAGGCGCGACGACGTTGCGCGTCGGCATCGGCATTTCGGGTGCGACGACGTTGCGTGCAGGCGCCGGCATCGGCATTTCAGGCGCGACGACGTTGCGTGCAGGTGCCGACGTCGGCATTTCGGGTGCGACGACGTTCCGCGCGGGCGTCGGCTGCACCGATGTTTCGGGCGAGATCACATTTCGCGTCGGTGCCGACGTCGGCATTTCGGGTGCGACGACGTTTCGCGTCGGCGCCGGCATTTCGGGCGCGACGACATTGCGTGCAGGTGCTGGCGTCGGCATTTCGGGCGCGACGACGACATTACGTGCAGGTGCTGGCATCGGCATTTCGGGCGCGGCGACATTGCGTGCAGGTGCTGGCGCCGGCATTTCAGGCGCGACGACGTTGCGCGTGGGCGTCGGCATTTCAGGCGCGACGACATTGCGCGGCGGCGCCGGCATTTCAGGCGCGACGACATTCCGTGCAGGTGCTGGCGCCGGCATTTCGGGCGCGGCGACATTGCGTGCAGGTGCTGGCGCCGGCATTTCGGGCGCGGCGACATTCCGTGTGGGCGTCTGCACCGGCATTTCAGGCGCGACGACATTCCGCGTGATTGTCGGCGCCGGCGTTTCGGGCGCGACGACATTGCGTGCAGGTGCCGACATTTCAGGCGCGACGACATTGCGCGGCGGCGCCGGCATTTCAGGCGCGACGACATTCCGTGCAGGTGCTGGCGCCGGCATTTCGGGCGCGGCGACATTGCGTGCAGGTGCTGGCGCCGGCATTTCGGGCGCGGCGACATTCCGTGTGGGCGTCTGCACCGGCATTTCAGGCGCGACGACATTCCGCGTGATTGTCGGCGCCGGCGTTTCGGGCGCGACGACATTGCGTGCAGGTGCCGACATTTCGGGCGCGACGGCATTCCGCG
>DAIUCA010000042.1:0-16401 GCA_036846405.1 Candidatus Competibacteraceae bacterium | reverse complement strand
TGGCGAGGAAGTCACCTTTGGCGGCGGCAAGGTAATCCGCGACGGCATGGGCCAGAGCCAACGAGGCGATGCAGACGCCGTCGATTTGGTGATCACCAACGCCTTAATCGTTGATTACACAGGAATTTTTAAGGCGGACATTGGCGTGAAACGCGGGCGAATCGCGGCCATCGGCAAGGCGGGAAATCCAGATATTCAGCCGGCGGTGACGGTGGTGATTGGGCCGGGTACCGAAGTGATTGCCGCGGAAGGCATGATCGTGACGGCGGGCGGTCTGGATGCGCATATTCATTTTATCTGTCCGCAGCAGGTAGATGACGCGCTCATGTCGGGAGTGACCACCATGTTTGGGGGCGGTACGGGGCCGGCGACGGGCACCAATGCGACCACCTGCACGCCAGGCATCTGGAATCTGCATCGCATGTTGCAGGCATCAGAAGCGTTGCCGATGAATCTCGGCTATCTCGGCAAGGGCAACGCCAGTCTGCCGATGGCATTAGAAGAACAGATTCGGGCGGGCGCGATGGGGCTGAAGCTCCACGAAGACTGGGGATCGACCCCTGCTGCCATCGATAACTGCTTGAATGTGGCCGAAAAATTCGATGTCCAGGTGGCGATTCATACGGATACGCTCAATGAGGCGGGATTTGTCGAAGACACGCTCAAGGCGATTAACGGCCGCACGATTCACACCTATCACACGGAGGGTGCGGGGGGCGGCCATGCGCCGGACATTATCCGCGCCTGTGGTTCGGCAAATGTGCTGCCATCGTCTACTAATCCGACACGTCCCTATACCGTGAACACGGTGGACGAACATCTGGACATGCTGATGGTGTGCCATCATCTGAATCCGGCTGTGGCAGAAGACATTGCCTTTGCTGAATCGCGTATTCGTCGGGAAACCATCGCAGCTGAAGATATTCTTCATGATCTGGGCGCGTTTTCGATGATCTCGTCTGATTCCCAGGCCATGGGCCGCGTGGGCGAGGTGATTACGCGCACTTGGCAGACGGCGCACAAAATGAAGGTGCAGCGGGGCAGTCTGAAAGGCGATCCGAGTCATCATGACAATATGCGCATTAAACGCTATATCGCCAAGTACACCATTAACCCAGCGATTGCCCATGGCATTGCCCATGAGGTTGGGTCGATAGAAGTGGGGAAATTGGCCGATTTAGTCCTGTGGCGGCCTGCATTTTTCGGAGCTAAACCGTCGATTATTGTCAAGGGTGGGCTGATTGCAGCAGCGGCGATGGGGGATCCGAATGCGTCGATTCCGACGCCGCAGCCGGTGCATTACCGACCGATGTTTGGTGCGTTGGGCGGCGCGCGGACCGCAACGCGCATGACATTTTTGCCAAAAGTTGCCGTCGAAGCGGGCTTAGCAGCACAGCTGGGATTGCAATCGCAGATTGGGGTGGTGCAGCAATGTCGGTCGGTAACCAAGGCGCAGATGGTGCACAACGACTATTGCCCGACCATTGAAGTCGATTCTCAGACCTACCAAGTGCGCGCCGATGGCGCGTTGTTGACCTGTGAGCCAGCGGCGAACTTGCCTCTCGCCCAGCGTTATTTCCTTTTCTAATCATGACGTTACGCGAAGTGACCAGGCCATTGGCCGCTGATGCATTAGCGACGACGGCCGCCACGGTGACCCTGCGATACGATCAACGCATCAGAAGTCGGCTACTGGCGGTTACCGACGATGGCGAGGAAATCGGCATCTACCAGCCGCGAGGACAGACGCTGAAAACGGGAGATCGGCTCACTTCAGAATCGGGAGATTGGGTGGTAGAGATTCGAGCGGCGGCGGAAGGGGTATCGACAGCGACCAGCGACCAACCGTTGGCGCTGAGTCGTGCTTGCTACCATCTGGGCAACCGTCATGTAGCTTTGCAGATTGGCGATGGGTTTCTGCGTTATCTGCACGACCATGTGCTGGATGACTTAGTGAGGCGTTTGGGATTAACCGTCGTTGCAGAATGTGCTCCGTTTGAACCCGAGTCGGGGGCCTATGGCGACTACAGTCACCATGGCGGCGCTCATCACCATCACACAGATTGACGATGTGCTATGTCGCCTAATGCGTTGATTCAACTCATGTATTTGTACAGCCCAACCCTGCCGATTGGCGCGTTTACGTATTCGCAGGGCATGGAATGGGCGGTGGATTGTGGGTGGATAACCCATCGCGACAGTGCGATGGACTGGTTAACCGATCAATTGGAACAGAGTTTGGCCCATGTAGATGTGCCGATTCTGAAGCGGTTGGCGATTGCATTGGCCCACAAAGATTCCATGCAAGTCGCATTTTGGGGCGAGCAGTTGCTGGCATTTCGGGAAACTGCCGAGCTGCGCGCAGAAGAGCGACAGCGGGCCCAGGCGTTGTGTCGCATTCTGCAAACGCTCGAAGTGCCCGTCGATGTGAACTATGTACAGACAGTGCAGATAACGCCTTTGGTGGGTTACGCCCTTGCGGGAGCGCATTGGCAGATTCCGTTAAGTGAATTGGCCATGGGATATGTCTGGAGTTGGCTCGATAATCAAGTGACGAGTGCCATTAAAATTGTGCCCCTGGGACAGACGGCAGGACAGCAGATGCTCAAACAACTTCTGCCGAAAATTCCATCGGTAGTACAGATGGGTTTGCGACTCACCGACGAGGATCTGGGGGCGAGTCTCCCGCGCCTAGCGATTGCGAGCAGTCGCCATGAAACTCAGTACACTCGCCTGTTTCGTTCTTAAATAAAAGTGAGATAAATCAATGAGTTATCGACAAAAAACGCCGTTGCGCGTGGGCGTCGGTGGACCGGTAGGATCTGGCAAAACGGCGCTGCTCGAAGTGCTTTGCAAAGCCATGCGCGACCGTTTTCAGATCGCCGTGGTGACCAACGACATCTACACCCAGGAAGACGCGCTCATTCTGACCCGAGCAGAAGCCTTAGACGCGGAACGGATTATCGGCGTCGAGACGGGGGGATGTCCCCACACGGCGATTCGAGAAGATGCGTCCATGAATCTGGCGGCTATCGCCCAGTTGACTCAGAAATTTCCCGATTTAGCACTGATTTTTGTGGAAAGCGGCGGCGATAATTTAGCGGCGACCTTCAGTCCGGAGCTTGCCGATCTGATGATTTATGTCATCGATGTGGCTGAAGGTGAGAAAATCCCTCGGAAAGGCGGCCCCGGCATTACGCGTTCTGATCTGCTCGTGATTAACAAAATCGATTTAGCGCCTTATGTAGGAGCATCTTTAGCAGTAATGGAATCTGATACGCGACGGATGCGCGGCGACCGTCCCTTTGTATTTACTAATCTGAAAGACGGTACAGGTGTGCCGCAAGTGATTGATTTTATTATCAAACACGGGATGTTGGCGGCATAGCTTGAAGTTACTTCGGTGGGTCGATTAGACGGCGCAGCTCGGCGATGGCTTGACGATAATCGCTGTGCGTGAAGATAGCCGAGCCGGCCACAAAGGTATCTGCACCCGCTTCGGCAATTTGTCCTGCCGTCTGGTTATTCACGCCGCCGTCGATTTCCAGACGAATAGGTAACCCTGAATTATCGATTTTCTTACGGACAATGCGGAGCTTATCTAGGGTACTGGGAATGAATTTTTGCCCGCCAAATCCGGGGTTTACCGACATGAGCAATACCAAATCCAGACGATCCATGACGTAATCCAGATAGTTCAGCGAGGTGGCGGGATTAAAAACCAGGCCGGCTTTGCAGCCCAAATCGCGGATGCGGGCGAGAGCGCGGTCGATATGGTCGGTTGCTTCTGGATGAAACGAGATCACCGTGGCGCCCGCTTCGGCGAAATCTTCGATCAGTCGTTCCACGGGGCGCACCATCAGATGCACGTCGATGGGGGCCGTAATTCCGAAGCGGCGGAGTGCGGTACAGACCAGGGGGCCAATGGTGAGGTTGGGCACATAATGATTGTCCATGACATCGAAGTGCACCCAGTTGGCGCCAGCGTTCAGCACATTACGAACCTCGTCCCCGAGGCGGGCGAAATCAGCAGACAAAATGGATGGCGCAATCACGGTGGGTTGACGCATAGCGACAGGATCCTCAGAGAGTCATGGAAGCCAAAAAATAGCCAGTTATCAGAAAACAACAATAGAGAATTTGGGGTGAGCCGAGCCCAGGTGAATCCCCCGACTTTACGTGGTTTACGGCAATTGCTTAGGATCATTCCGATTGCTTCTTTTGCTATTAGCAATAGTTTTAATTTTTCCATTCTATTATTCGGAGAGTGCACTGATGAGTTACGAATATCGTCAACAGACCCAAGAGATTAGTCGTGCAGTTGCCGCGATCGGCAAAGAGATTCCGGACACGCTGAAGGGCTTTCGGTTGATGAGCCAAGCCGCAGATACCAATGGCGTTCTGGATCGGAAAACTAAAGAACTGCTCGCCATGGGGATTGGGATTGCGGTGCGCTGCCAAGGCTGCATCGCCTTTCACGCAAAGGCGTTGGTGGATTTGGGCGTCACGCGCCAAGAATTTATGGAGATGGTGAGTGTGGCGGTTTACATGGGCGGGGGGCCGTCGCTGATGACGGCGGCAGAAGCCTTGATGGCGTTTGAAGAGTTTCAGACGTTAAAAAACCAGGGAACCGGCACGACGACGACTTAGCGCGGCGGGGCGATTTGCAGGTTCAGAAACCATTCTTTCTGAACCTGATCTCGAGATTATTTGTTGTTTTGTAACGCAGCGGCTAACTGAGGTGCCGGCATGTAGCCAGGGATCATTTCCCCGCTCTCTAACAGAATGCTCGGCGTACCGCGAATACCGAGCTGTTGTCCCAATTCATATTGATTGTTAACGGGATTCGGGCAGGTTTTTGCCTCAACAGATTGACCCGACTTAGCCCTTGTCATGGCCGTTTGTTGGTCATCTGCACACCAGACCGACACGGCTTTATTGAAGGAGTCGGTATTGGGACCCGAGCGCGGGAAGGCCATGTAACGGACTTTAATACCCAGATCCAGATAACTTTCGATTTCTTGGTGCATTTTGCGGCAGTAGCCACAGTCGATGTCGGTGAAAATCGTAATAGTGTGGTTAACAGGGGTCTTCGCGGGCGCGAATACGATCATTTCCGATTCGTTCAGATTGTCGATGGTGGCTTTGCGGGCTATGTCGCGTCGTTGTTCGGTCAAATTGGCGCGGGTAGTGAGATCGATCATTTCCCCCTGGATGACATAGCGACCGTCTTTAGAAAGGTAGAACACCTGACCGTCGAGGCTCACTTCATAGATATCTGCTATCGGGGTTTCGGCAACCGATTCAGGCGCGCGACCGCCCAAGGCTTTACTTAATTCAGCGAGTTCGGGGGCAGCCAAGGCCGGTGCACCAATGCTTAACAGACAGGACAGCAGAATGACCTTCATCGGAGGCTCTCTCAAAATAGGGTCAGATATTAAACGCGCAAAGCGCTGCGCAGTTGAGTGAACAAATCTCAGCCTTTGGGGTTCCATGAGGAGTGCAATAGACAACATCGAGATATTGAGCCATGCAGATTGAATTTAGCCGTGAAGCCACCACCGGCGTGTTAGCGGTTGGTGTGGGACAAAACAGAACGCTTACCCCAGCGGCAAGTTTTTTAGAGGCGCATGCTGAAATTCTCGCGTGCTACCCGAAATTTCAGGGCAAGCGCGATCAGATTTTGACAACGCTTTTTAATGGTAAGCCATTGATTTTATTGGGGTTGGGTGATCTTACTTTGTGGGACGAGTTAGCGGCACGGCGTTTGGGTGGCCTGTTGATGGGCGAACTCGACAAGTTGGGGGCGGCGGCGGCGACCGTACAACTCGATGGTGTAGAACATGGCGAACAGACCGCAGCGCAGATGGCGTTGGGGGCTGTGCTGCGCAGCTATCGTTTTGATAAGTACAAGAAAGTTGAAGACGATGCCCGTTCCTTACTGGAACATCTGCAATTTGTGGTGACTGAACCAGAAGCGGCAGCAGCTGCTTACGCGCCGTTAAAAGCGCAGCAGCAGGGCGTATTTACGACGCGGGATTTGGTGTCGGAACCCGCCAATGTGCTTTATCCAGAAAGCTATGCAGAACGGTGTTTGTCGTTGCAATCGCTGGGAATAGAAGTAGAAATTCTGGATGGTGCGGCATTGCAACAATTGGGCATGAATTCGCTGCTATCGGTCTCGCAGGGATCTCAACGGGACGCCCGCGTGGTGGTGATGCAGTGGAAAAATGGCGGCGAGACTGCGCCGCTGGCCCTTGTCGGCAAGGGGGTTACCTTCGACACAGGGGGGATTTCGATTAAGCCGGCCCCTGGTATGGAAGATATGAAATGGGACATGGCGGGGTCGGCGGCCGTGGTGGGGGCGATGGAAACCCTGGCGCGGCGGCAGGCACCGGCCAATGTGGTGGGCGTGATTGGTTTAGTAGAAAACATGCCATCGGGGTCGGCCAGTCGCCCGGGCGATGTGGTGAAATCCATGTCTGGGCAGACTATCGAGATATTAAATACCGATGCGGAAGGGCGTCTGGTGCTTGCCGATATTCTTTGGTACACGCAAGACCGCTTCAAACCCCAAGTGATGGTGAATCTGGCGACGCTGACCGGGGCGATCATCATGGCTTTGGGGGTTCACAAAGCGGGAATGTTCTGTAACGACGAGAATCTGCAAAATCGACTGTTAGCGGCGGCAAAACGCAGTGGCGAAGCGCTCTGGCCGATGCCCTTGGGCGAGGAATATGTGAAGGAAATCAAAAGCGAGATCGCCGATTGGCGGAATATCACCAGTGGCAAGGGGGCGGGAGCAACTATTGGCGCGGTGTTTTTGCAGCAATTTGTGAACGGCGTGCCGTGGGCACATCTGGATGTGGCAGGTGTGGTATGGGCTGATAAAGAACAGCCCTTGTTCCGCAAGGGTGCGACGGGCTTTGGCGTGCGGTTACTCGACGAGCTGGTTAAGGAGTTAACGGCTTGAGTCGGGTACTAATTTCAGGCTGTTCGTCGGGCATTGGCCTGGCGACAGCTTGTCTTTTGCGGGATCGCGGTCATCGAGTGTTTGCGACAGCCCGCCAACTAAGCGATGTGGCCAAGTTAAAAGAACAGAATTTTGAAGCATTTCGACTCGACTTAACCGATTCAGATTCGATTAAAGAGACTGTGAAAACGATTTTGGAGCGGGCGGGCGGTCTGGATGTGTTGTTTAACAATGGCGCCTATGCGATTCCGGGGGCAGTAGAAGACTTGAGTCGCGAGGCGATGCGGGCAATTTTCGAGACCAATCTCTTTGGCACGGTGGAGCTGACTAATGCGGTGATTCCGACCATGCGCCGCCAGGGACAGGGCAAAATTATTCAGAACAGTTCGCTACTCGGATTTGTGGCGATGCCCTACCGCGGCGCCTATGTCGCCACCAAATTTGCGTTGGAAGGGTTATCCGACGCGCTGCGACAGGAGCTGCAAGGCTCGGGAATTCACGTGGTTATTGTGGAGCCGGGGCCGATTTTGACGAACTTTCGCTCCAATGCCTTGGCTGCCTTTCGGCGGTTTATCGATCCGCAACAGAGCGTGCATCGGGAAGTCTACGAGAAAGCGTTGGGGGATAAGCTCGCTAAGGAAGGGGCAGTGGTACCGTTTACCCTGCCACCCGAAGCCGTCGCCCGCGTAGTTCAGAAAATTATTGAAGCGCGGCGGCCGGCATCTCGCTATGGCGTCACGATACCAACCCACGGACTACAAGTTGCGCGGCGGATATTGCCAACAGTCCTTTTAGATCAATTGCTTGTGCGGGTTGGTCGCTAAATAAGCCGTTCAACTGACGGATGTCGTTGCTTGATCTGATTGTCCGAGATTATCTTGCCAACTAACGGTAACCAGATCGCCAAATTGGCCGTGACAGTGGAAAAGAAAGAAAGGATTTCGGGCGACGCCGGGACCCCAATCGGCTTGCAGAACCTCGCTATCGCCACAGCGCACGGTGAGCTTGCGAATGAAATGGGCGGAAATGAGTTGGTTTTGGCTGTCGCGGCGATGACCGCTCTCCATGGGGTGTTCGATCAGCATGCGAACCTCAACCCAATCGCCTAGCTGCTTGGCTTGTAAACGAATTTTGCTCAAGACGAGACCCTCACGCGGCGCAGCTACCTAGAGTGACGATGACCTTTTGGCGTTTCGCATAGAGTTTATCGGCGGCGGCCACGGCGATCACTTCAGTCGTTGTTTGGAGTTTAATACGAAGGGAAAACTTGGCTTGAATCAATGGATTAACTGGAAACTGGGCGATGATAGGCGTCGGATTATGGATAGCAAAGAGACTGAGAGAACGCACATTGGGTAGCTCGCAGGCGAGGGTAACCGGCACGAGAGCACCGCTTTCTGGGCGAGTCGCAATTTCTAATTGGACGGCGTCGCTATCGACGAGTTGATGTTGTTGGTAGAGCTGCATCAAAGCTTCTTCGACGGTAGTGGTCTCGAAAAGATCAGACAATTGACGAGCGCGGGCGGCGGTGGGAAGCAGTGCGACAAGCGCAAATAGCAGATTAGCCTGCTGAAATTGACGGCGGTTCATAGGGCGTCTCAGCGATACATTGGGCAACTTTCTGAACTAAATCAGTTGGTTGTGTGGAAATGATTAATCGGTCGAGCTGGTTATTTGGAAGAAATCCTTCTGCTAATTCGTGATGAAATTGGGCGAGTAGACCATCGTAATAGCCGCGCCAATTCAGAATACCGATGGGTTTCTGATGGAGTATTGGCAAGGCTAACTGAGAGAAAGTGAGGATTTCTGCCAGTTCATCCAGAGTCCCGAAGCCGCCGGGTAGCACGATGAAACCGGCAGCCAGATGAGCCATGAGTGATTTGCGTTCTTGCATCGACTGTACCAGATAACAGTGAGTGAGCTGCTGGTGGATGACTTCGCGACTCTGCATGAACTGCGGGATTACGCCGATGGCTTTGCCACCGTGGGCCAGCACGTTATCGGCGACAATCCCCATGAGGCCGACCTGACCGCCGCCGTAAACCAGGTGGAGATGTTGTTCTACGAGGGTTTTTCCGATTATCGCGGCGGCTTCGCAATAACTTGGGTGGTGGCCTGAACGCGAACCACAGTAGACGGCGACGGCTGGCACAGGAAATCTCCTAAGGGGAATAGATCTTCAGGATTTCGGAGGAATTTGGGCTGCTTGGAAAGTTAAGCCATGGCCATCACTGTCTACCTGGATGGTTTGACCACTAATAAATTGACCGCTAAGTAATTGTTGTGCCAAGGGATTTTCCAAATATTGCTGGATAGCGCGTTTGAGCGGTCGGGCGCCATAGGTGGGGTCGTAGCCCATGTGGCTAAGCCAATCTTGAGCGGCTGAAGTCATGTGCAACGACAGATCTTGTTCTGCTAATCGCTGCCGTAAACGCTCGATTTGTAGGGTGGTGATTGTGCGAATCTGTTCTTTCTGGAGGGGTTGAAAGACCACCAGCTCATCGATGCGATTAATAAATTCGGGACGAAAATGCTGGGCAACCACTTCGAGCACAGCCTGTCGCATCTGCGGATAGTCGTTCTGTAGCTCTTGAATTAACGAGGATCCGAGATTGGAAGTCATGACGATGACGGTGTTACGGAAGTCGACAGTGCGGCCTTGACCATCCGTGAGTCGGCCATCATCCAGAACCTGAAGCAGAATGTTGAAGACATCGTGGTGTGCTTTCTCGATCTCATCGAGCAGGATGACCGAATAGGGTCTACGGCGGACAAGCTCTGTCAGATAGCCGCCCTCCTCATAGCCCACATAGCCGGGGGGCGCGCCGATGAGGCGGGCGACGCTGTGTTTCTCCATAAATTCGCTCATATCGATACGCAACATGGCCTCATCCGTATCGAAGAGAAACTGAGCGAGGGCTTTGCAGAGTTCTGTTTTACCGACACCCGTTGGCCCAAGAAATAGAAAAGAACCGTTGGGCTTTTGTGGGTCTGCAAGGCCGGCGCGCGCGCGGCGAATGGCGTTAGCAACAGCGGTTACGGCGACGGTTTGGCCCACAACGCGTTGTTGCAGCGCATCTTCCATTGTTAGCAATTTCTGACGTTCGCCTTCCAGCATTTTGGCTACCGGAATGCCTGTGGCCTGGGCGACTATCTCGGCAATTTCCGATTCTGTGACGCGGTTGCGCAGGAGTTTTGAGGGTTGCCGCGCTGTGGACTGATGCTGCTGCAATTGCCGTTCGAGTTCTGGAATACGGCCATATTGAAGCTCTGCCATGAGATTCAGATTGCTGGCGCGTTTAGCTGCCTCAAGCTCGAGTTTCGCCCGCTCTAGGGACTCTTTGGTATGTGCCGACCCTTGAACGGTACTTTTCTCAGCGCGCCAGATTTCGGTGAGGTCAGCATATTCCCGTTCTAACTTCTCGATTTCTTGAGCGAGGGCTGCGAGGCGTTTCATCGATGCCTCATCATTCTCTTTCTGCATGGCTTGGCGTTCGATTTTGAGTTGGATCAGACGGCGATCTAAGCGATCAAGGGCTTCTGGTTTGGAATCCATTTCTAAACGAATACGCGCGGCGGCCTCATCGATGAGATCGATCGCTTTATCGGGCAGAAAGCGATCGGTGACATAACGATGGGACAACGTTGCTGCGGCGACGAGGGCGGGATCGGTAATATCTACCCCGTGATGCACTTCATAGCGTTCCTTCAAGCCACGCAAAATAGCGATGGTCGCTTCTACAGAAGGTTCTTCGACTAGGACTTTCTGAAAGCGTCGTTCGAGGGCGGCATCTTTTTCAATGTACTGGCGATACTCATCGAGGGTAGTGGCGCCAATACAGTGGAGTTCGCCGCGAGCAAGGGCGGGTTTCAGCATGTTGCCGGCGTCCATCGCGCCGTCGGCCTTGCCGGCGCCGACCAGGGTATGTAGCTCATCGATAAATAGAATGATGCGGCCGTCTTGTTTTGCGAGATCTTTCAGAACTGCTTTGAGTCGTTCTTCAAAGTCACCCCGATATTTTGTACCGGCAATTAATGCGCCTAAATCAAGGGAAAGCAGACGTTTATTGCGAAGACTATCGGGCACTTCGCGGTTGACGATGCGCATGGCAAGCCCTTCGGCGATGGCGGTTTTACCGACGCCGGGTTCGCCGATGAGCACGGGATTATTTTTCGTGCGGCGAGCGAGTACTTGAATAGTGCGACGAATTTCGTCATCGCGACCGATGACTGGATCGAGTTTACCGGCCTCAGCGCGGGCAGTGAGATCAATGGTGTAGCGATCCAAAGATTGGCGGTGTTCCTCTGCATTTGGATCAGTGACGGCCTCACCCTGGCGAACATTTTGAATAGCAGATTTAATGCTTGCGGTGGATAAGCCCACTTTTTTCAGAAGACGACCCAATTCGCCGCGATCTTCCACTGCTGCGAGGAGCACCAATTCAGAACTAATGAAGCTGTCTTTGTGATCTTGGGCCAGTTTTTCGGCTTGGTTTAATAGTCGAACGCTTTCGTTGGAGAGAATGATGTCGCCTTGGTGTCCTTCTACCTGAGGAAGGCGGCTAATAACCGCATCAATCTGATGATTTAGTTGTTTGATGTCACATTGAAGCTGAGTCAATAGGGGTTGAATAATCCCGTCGTCTTGAGCGACAAGAGCTGCAACGATGTGAATCGGCTCAATGAATTGGTGGTTGTGACGACTGGCAAGGCTTTGAGCATCTTCTAAATTTTGTCGAAGACGGTTTGTCATTTTGTTGGTTTGCATGGAAGATTTTCCCTGTGTTGAATGAAAGTGACACTAGATATGTGGACGACTTACAGCGACAAAAGATAGAGATAAAAACTCGGTGGTTCTAAATGGGTAAGGATGCGTTGTAGTGATGAATGAATGTCCAGATGGCGCCCATGTGGTTTGCCAATTTTTTTGAGAAAGACAGGGCTTTTCTGACCAGACGAGAAACCCGCTGCCTTAAAGTGTTATTGAACCGTTCGATGTGATTCGTTTTCCCGCTGCCCTTCCCGACAGGCCGATGTCGCTTTGGCGGCAACGCCTGTCGATAAGCATGCAAATAGTCGGTGTAACAGACAGCACACTGACGATAGACCGGTAGCAGCGATTGCCACAGTTTCGGGAAGCGTGGGGTGGACAGTGGCTGTATCTCTATCTTCTGCCACCAACCGCCGAGTGATCGCCCACAAAAAAGGCCGCCCTTAGGCAGCCTCGTTCGGCGAATCGGTTATGGCTACGGAATCTCGTACATCTCCACAAGACCCGTGCCGGTGGTGCTATTGACCCCCGAAATGATCGGCGTAAACGCTCCCGCCGCCACATCGATCAGAATCGCGGCCTCGGCCAGGCGGCTCGGGGCGCGGCCCAAGTCGATGATCCGCTGGGCGTTCGCGCTGTTGTTCCAGTTGTCGTTGGAGAGGTTGCTGATTTGCGGCAACAGCAGTTGCGGGTCGGCGAGCAGCCCCGACACCCCCTGATCCGCCATGGACGGCCCCTTCGCCGTGAACAGCATCGTGTTGATGCCCCTGCCTTGCAGAATCACGCCGCCGATCATCTGCTGTTCGCCCAAGCGCACCGGGCCGCGTGTCGCCAAGCCCTTGAATCGCAAGGTCGTCACTTCTGGCGATAAATCGTAAATCTCCATCAGAACCACGCCCGTGGTGCCGCCCACGCCGGTCACCACGGGGGTATACGCACCCGCGCCCAGGGTTCGCAGCAGTGCCGCTTCCGCCGGATTGCTCGGGGCGCGATTCAGATTCCGCAATTCGCTCGCGCCCGCGTCGGTTTCCCAATCGTCGTTGACATTCGGTGTGGGAATCTGCGGCACGCTGATCTGCGGATTCGCCAACGGCCCCGTGATGCCCTGGGCCGCCAGGGAAGGCCCCTTCGCGGTGAACAAAATCCGCTTCTGACCCGTGCCCTGCATGACGAGACCACCGATCAGCGCCTCATCCCCCGCACCCGCAAAGCCCCGGGTCGCGATGCCGATCATGGCGGGCCGCGTCGCCGTCGTCGCTGCAAAGGTGGCGGTCACCGTGCGCGGGCCCGTCACGGTGGTGAGCATGCAGGCCATGGTGCCGGTGCAGTCGCCGCTCCAGCCGCTGAAGGTGAATCCCATGGCGGGGCTGGCCGTGCAGGTGCTCGATTCCCCGTTTGCCACTGGGTTGGGCGTGCAGCGCACCGTGCCGCCGCCGCTGGGGATCGCCGTGGTGGCGATGGCGTAGCTGGGAACGCTGTTTGCGCCCGCCACGGTCACCGTGAAATTGCCGGTGCGGCCGCTGCTGAACGTGGTGGCCTCCAGGGTGTAGGCGCCGGCGGCGAGGGCCCGCACGATCCGCGCGTTTAAGCCGTCGCCGTCGTCGTCATCGGCCTCGATCACCGCGCCGCTCAAATCGCTGCCGGCCAGGAGGTAGAGATAGGGGTCGGTGCTGGACACCAAATCCACGGTGACCGTGGCCGGGTTGGCGAGGGTGAAGGAATAGAACTGGGCGTAGCTGCCGAGGCGGTTGACCGAGACACAGCCGCTGTCCCAAGCGCCGTTGACCGTACCGTTGCCCACGGCAGTCAGCACACAGGTGCTCGGCGGCGGCGCAAAGGTGGCAGTCACCGTGCGCGGGCCCGTCACGTTGGTGAGCACACAGGCCGCGGTGCCGATGCAGTCGCCGCTCCAGCCGCTGAAGGTGAACCCCGTGCCGGGGCTGGCCGTGCAGGTGCTCGATTCCCCGTTTGTCACCGGATTGGGCGTGCAGCGCACCGTGCCGCCGCTGCTGGGAACCGCCGTGGCGGTGATGGGGAAACGGTCGCTGGTACCGAGGCCCGCCACGGTTACCGTGAAATTGCCGGTGCGATTGCCGCTGAACGTGGTGGCCTCCAGGGTGTAGGTGCCGGCGTCGAGGCTGCGCACGATCCGCGCGTTTAAGCCGTCGCCGTCGTCGTCATCGGTTTCAATCACCGCGCCGCTCAAATCGCTGCCGGCCAGGAGGTAGAGATAGGGGTCGGTGCTGGACACCAAATCCACGGTGACCGTGGCCGGGTTGGCGAGGGTGAAGGAATAGAACTGGGCGTAGCTGCCGAGGCGGTTGACCGAGACACAGCCGCTGTCCCAAGCGCCGTTGACCGTGCCGTTGCCCACGGTATTGAGCACGCAGGTGCTCGGCGGCGGCGCAAAGGTGGCGGTGACGGCCCGCGGGCCCGTCACATTGGTGAGCACGCAGGCCGCGGTGCCCGTGCAGTCGCCGCTCCAGCCGCTGAAGGCGAAATTGCCGTTGGCCGTCGCGGTGCAGGTGCTCGATTCCCCATTGGCCACCGGATTGGGCGTGCAGCGCACCGTGCCGCCGGCGGTGGGAACCGCTGTCGTAGCGATGATGAACCCCGGGTTGCCCCCGCCGGTGAGGCCCAACGCGGCGTCGATTTGAATCCGCGGTTTGGTGATGCTGTTGCGGCTGTCGCGGATGGGCACCCCGGTGGCGGTGAGCCGTTCCAAGGACTCGGTGACCCCCAACTGGGGGTTCTGCTGCTTGAGCAAAGTCCAGGCCCCCGCCACCTGGGGCGCCGCCATGGAGGTGCCTTGATAGTTGTCGAAGCCGCTGACCACGGCGGAATAGATCAGCGATCCCGGGGCGAGCAGATTCAGAAAGCTGGCACTGTTGGAAAACGACATGACCTGGTCGGTGGTGTCGCTGGTGGCGCCCACGCTAATGGCGCTGGAGATACAGGCCGGCCAGGCCAATTTGTTGGTGAAGCTCTCGTTGCCCGACGCCACCACCGTGGCAATGCCGGCGGCGCGCAGGTTGTCCACGATGCTTTTGGTAGCCAGGTTGGCGCTGTCACAGGTGCCGGTGTATTGGCCGCCCCCCAGGCTGAGATTGGCGGCGGCAATCGCGAAGGTATTGCGCAGGGCGTACACCTGCTCCAAGCCGCTGTTGATGTTGGCATCGCTCGCGCCCAAATCGCCCTGGCTGCTCACATAGCTGAACACTTGAATGGCGATCACCGACGCATCGCGGCCCACGCCGGCGAAGGTGGCATCGCGGCCGGCGGCGATCCCCGCCACATGGGTGCCGTGGTTGCAGCCGTCGCTCAAATTGGCGTCGCAATTCAGCCCCGATCCGGGGGCGGTGGATTGGGTCACGCCCTCGGGACACAGGGAATTCACGCCGCTGGCGTTGGTGGAGTAACAGGCTTCGGCGACGACTTTGCCCGCCAAAAACGGGTGATTTTTGTTGACGCCGGTGTCGAGGATGGCGACGGCCTGGCCCGCCCCGGTATAGCTGGGCGTGGCGGCCCACGCGCGACTGGCGCCGATCAGCGGGCTGCTCTGCTGCAAATGCAGCCCGTACCAGCGCACCGGGGCGATCTGGATCACGGCCGGGTGCTTGGCGAGGGCGTCGAGGCCCGCCGCGTCCACGGTGAGCGCCATAAACGGCACGGTCTCGAACACCGTGGCCGAGGTTTTGAACGGGAGGGTTCCGAGGGCGGCCAGGACGGCCTGCTGCTGGTGTTTGATGTCGTCCCGTTGGGCGGTGGCACGGGCAGCGGTTAAGAAGCCTTCCGGAGCAAAGGGCACCCGCAGCCCCACGGTGACTGCCACCTCGCCATGCGCATTGGCGGTTTGGCGTAGGGCTTGGAGCTGGGTTTGTACGGCGGCGTCGGCCCGTTGATCCAGGGGCGTTAGGCCTTCGGGGGTCTGGGCAGCCTTGAGCAGCCGCCGCTGCACCTGACCCGTCGCGTCCAGGTAATCGGCGGCCCAGCTGGGGACGGATTCAGCCAGGGTCGGGGGCGAAAATCCCCCGAGCATCGCGAACAGCAGGAGACCTAGCTGAGCAATCGAAAAAATCATGGGGAAATACCTCGTCAGTGGGGATAGGTCCTACTCATGTCCGTCAATGGCCGCGCGACAGGCAAGGCCATGGGAGGCAATTTTGAGAAGATTATCCATAAAAAAAGCCCCCGTTCGGGGGCTTTTGGGTTTTCGGCGATGAGTAAGGAATGAGCACCTAATCGGTGATGGGAACGGTGACCGATTCTCACGGCTGCAATCCAGGGCGGGGATTGCGCAATTCGAGATTTGCCATCTCTTCACCGTCATTCCCCGTGTCATCGAGACGGGCAAGGAAGGTTCTCATTACTTTGGAGCTGCTCGATTTAGGCCTGTAAGGACTCGAGGCTGCGGCATTCTTTGGACGGACTTCCGACATGGGGCCGCACTTCGTGACACAGTCAGCCATCACCCGAAGAGAATCTGCCATGCGCTTTTTCACCACCGAAGGTCCCGCGCGACCCGAACGCCATTACACCGTCTCCCCGCTGACCCGCTGGAATCTGGAGGAAATGCGCGAACTCATCGACGCGGAGAAGTATTTCCTGCTCCACGCGCCCCGCCAGACCGGCAAAACCACGTATCTGCTGGCGCTGA
>DAIUCA010000041.1:6512-16546 GCA_036846405.1 Candidatus Competibacteraceae bacterium | reverse complement strand
TGTTGACGAGTTCGGCGACCACGGATTGGCCATTCGCGTCGCGAATGTGGCTGGCGTCCTTGCCTTCCAGGTTGGGGTCGTTGGGCGTCAATACGCCGACGCGATCCAGGGTGTAGATGAAGATGTACTGGTTGTTGCCATGGCGCACGGCGCGCAAAAACTCCACGACTTCCTTTTGGGTCTGTTCCCGAGTCAGCTGGCCCTGCTGCACCTGCTTCACATGGGCGTCGATCACTTGTTTAACCACCTGCATGATGTATTGCAACTCGTTGCGGCGCTCGTTCTGAATCGAGGTTTGCAACAGCCACATGGCCCAGACGGCGGATAAAAATAGGCTCATCAAGGCCGTCGCCAGGAGCAGCCAGAGCTTTTGTTGGACGGATAATTTCATAGGGGGAAGCTCCCGATAGGCGACCACGAGCGGGACGGCGTGGCAAACCGCGGTGATTGAGGAAGAGAAAAGGCAGGCGGCTTAACAACGGTTGTCGGTTGTCTTCGCGACGGATTTAGCGGCGGTTTTTAACAAGCCCGACGAGCTGGCTGGCCACAGCGCCCAGGGCGGTGACGTGACTCGCGCCGTTCAACCGTACCGCGGCGCCGGGCATACCCCACACCACGCTAGAGGCTTCGTCTTGGGCGATGGTGGGCGCCCCACATTGGCGCAGTTCGGCGAGGCACACGGCGCCGTCGTCGCCCATACCGGTAAGCAATACGCCGAAGGCGTTGGCACCGGCAGTTTGCACGGCGCTGCGGAAGAGCACATCGGCGGAGGGGCGATGGCGATTAATGGGCACACCTTGGCTGAGGCGCGCCCGATACCTGCCCCCGTGGAGTTCCACATAGAGATGGGCGTCGCCCGGCGCCACATAGGCGCAATTTGGCTCGATGGCTTGACCTTCCACCGCCTCGCAGATGCGCAGGGCACTGGATTGATCGAGTCGTTGGGCGAAGGAACCGCTAAAGGCCTTGGGGATGTGCTGCACGATGCACACGGGCGGAAAGGGGGTGGGAATCTGCGACAACACCACCCGCAGCGCTTCCGTGCCGCCGGTAGACGCGCCCATCACCACCAGCGGTGGCCCATTGCCAGCGGGTTTGGCGGGCATGAGTTGGTCGATGCCATAGCGTTGGCTATCTTCGGCAGCGGCAGGCGGCGCGATGGCACGCACCACCCGTCCTGGCCGCCCGCCCACCCGAGCCCCCGCCGCCACCACGACCTTTTCCGCGATTTCCCGCCCGTAATAAACGAGATCCCGCGAAATGGCCCCCTGGGGCTTGCCGACGAAATCCACCGCGCCAATCGACAAAGCCTCCAAGGTGGCCGAGGCCCCCTGCTGGGTTAGGGATGAAATCATGACCACGGGCATGGGCCGCAGGCGCATGAGATTGCGCAAAAAGGTCAACCCGTCCATGCGCGGCATCTCGATATCCAAGGTAAGCACGTCCGGGTTGAGCAACTTGATTTTTTCCCGCGCCACGTAGGGGTCGGCGGCGGTATCGACCACGGTGAGGCGGGGGTCGGCATTGAGAATATCGGTGAGTATTTTGCGCATTAACGCCGAATCATCGACGACCAAAACGCGGATTTTGTCACTCATGGGGCGGGCGCCTTTTTCTGAGAATTATGTGGACGACGCGGTTTAATCGAAGAGCTCGATGTCGCCCTCGAGGGGCTTTTTCGCAATCTGCTTCATGTACTGGGTTTCTTGCTGCACCAAAGCGCTGTTGGTCTGCAATTTCTTCACGCGCACCCGACCGCTGTCCGGGGTGTACAGCACCTTGCGAGGATGCACATCGCCCACATCGGCGGCTGCGATGCGATAGCCCTCGTTTTGCAAAAACTCTTTGATAAAGGCGATGTTGCGCGCGCCCACGTCGGTCATGGCGTTGAGCACCCGACCACCGCCGAAGATTTTGATTTCTAAGCGATTGCGTTGGCCCCCCTGCTTAAACAGCTCGTTGAGCAGGTGTTCCATGGCGTAGCTGCCGTAGCGGGTGGCGGTGTCGGGCTGGCTCCAATCGGGGCAACTGCCGTCGGGGAGCATGAAATGATTCATGCCGCCCACCCGGGCGACCGGGTCGCGGGCACACACGGCCACACAGGAACCGAGCACCGTGGTGATGAGTTCGGGATTGCGCGTCACGTAGTACTCGCCGGGCAGCACACGGGCGATGAATTGGCTTTCTTGGGTATCCCAAAAGCGTTTGACATGCTCAAAACCTGGCAACGCCGGGGGGGGAGACAAACCAGGGGCAGGGTTCACGGGGACTCCTTGCGATAGATCGTTTTGCCGATGAGTTTGTAGCGGTCGGTGACCTGAAACAGACTCTCGGAATGGCCAATGAAGAGATAACCGCCGTCGCGGTGGTATTGGGCGAAGCGCTCCACGAGTTTTTTACGCTGTTCGGCGCCAAAATAAATCACCACGTTGCGGCAGAAAATCACCTCAAACGGTTGATCCCACTGCCAGTTTTCCATGAGGTTGAGGCGCACGAAGGTGATGAACTGCTGCAACTGGGGCCGCACCCGCACGAGGCCCTCCTGGCTCCCTCGGCCCCGCAGAAAAAACCGCTTCAGCCGCTCGGTGCTCACGCCTTTAACCTGCTCGTCCCGATACACCCCCTGCTGGGCGCGACCGAGAATCTGCGAATCCAGATCGCCGGCGATGATCTGTCCCTGCCGGGGCGTGAGTCCCGCTTCCGCCAACACGATTGCTAAGGAATACGGCTCTTCGCCGGACGAACAGCCCGCCGACCAAATCCGCACGGCGCGATTCTGTTTGCGGCATTCGGGAATCACGGTTTTCGCTAGATATTCGAAATGGTGGTTCTCTCGAAAAAACGAGGTGAGATTCGTGGTGACCGCGTTGGTGAACTCTTCTAACTCGTGGCTATCGCCCTGCTGTAACAGGGCGCAGTACTCCGCAAAGTTCTGTAATCCCAACGCCCGCAGTCGCCGCGCCAGGCGGCTATAAACCAATTCGCGTTTATCGACCGACAGTTGAATCCCCGTGTGCTGGCTCACCAAGGTGCGCAGCAGCTCGAAATCGCGGTCGGTCATGGGGTATTCGGCGTACATCGCTCAAAAAAACTCCACGTCGTTGTCGCTGTCGTCGTCGGGCGGGGGGGGCACGCCGTCCAACAGTTCAATCAACAACGCTTTTTCGTCGGCTAGGGAATACAAGCCCTTCATGGTCTCGTGGAGCGCGGGCCACGCCTCGGGCTGCTCATAGCGCTCGGGCTGTTCCAACAAACCCGCCAGTAGCTCAAGCCCGGCAGTCACATGGTTCAGCCGCTGGCTCAAGTGATCGTAAAACTGCATCGCCATCACCGCATCTTGGGCCGCCGTCGCCAAGTGAGGATCGAGGGCATCGTCCTGACTCACATGGCTAGCGAGCGATCCCACCGCCGTGGCGAGTTGATTGGTTGCCTCGTGACCTTGGCGCAAAAAGCTGTGTAGCTGAGCCAAAGCCACGCGGATCAACCGCGCTGACTCTCGCGGCACGCGAACCACCGTTGGTTCGAGCGTCGCCGACGGCGCCCGGGAAGCGTCTTCAGCCACCTCAAGGCAAGCTCTGGGGCAGCCCCAGAGCCTCCGCTAATCCCGCCAGTTCTGCTGCATCGCGCAACGCCGAGGTGGGCGAATGCCAGCGGGTCGCGAGCCCTGCCCGCCGGCGGTCGATCACAAAAGCCAATAACAACTGCAACCCCGCCGTGTCGATGCGGGTGACTGCCGTGCCGTCGAGGGTGATGTCTTGACGCGCTAATTCCGCCGTGAGGCTCTGCTTGAGCGCCGAGGCGTCGCGCACCACCGGCTGAGAGGGAAGAGAAAAAACGTGACTCATAATCGCGAGTCTCCTCGAGTGATTTAGTGGTTAGTGCAACATGCCCATGCCGATGAGGCGGTCGATGTCCAGGAGGATGATCATTTTCTTTTCGAGCATGGCGAGGCCACGGACAAAGTCGTTGCTGATGTACGTGCCAAAGCTCGGGGCCGGCTGCAAGGTGTCGTTTTCGATGTTGTACACCTCGGATACCGCGTCCACGACCATCCCCACCGTGCGTTCTTTATCCGCCGACACCCGCAACACGATAATCACCGTGGTGCGGTCAAACGGCACATTGGGTAGCCCAAAACGGCTGCGCAAATCCACCACCGGCACCACCGCCCCGCGCAAATTGATCACGCCGAGCACATAGGGCGGCGTGTTGGGCAGCGCGGTCACCGAATCCCATCCCTTGATTTCCTGCACCTTCAGAATATCGACGCCGTATTCCTCCCCCGCGAGCATGAACGTGAGGTACTGCTGGTTGTCGTCTCGCACCTGCTGGGGCGAAGCGGTTGTGGCACTGCTCATGACTTCACCTCTCACCTAATTTCAAGCCGCGTCGCTCTGCAAAACGCGGCAACCTGTAACTCACATCGCCCATTTAAGCCGCCAGGGCGTTGTCGCCATCGCGGAACTGCTGCAACAACCCGCCCATGTCCAAAATGAGCGCCACCATGCCATCGCCCAAAATCGTCGCCCCGGATAAGCCGTTGATTTGGCGAAAGTTTGTCTCAAGGCTCTTAATTACCACCTGCTGTTGACCGAGCAAATCGTCCACGAAAATTCCCACCCGCCGGTTGTCGGCTTCGACGATGACGATGAGGCCCTCGTGGAGGTTGGTTTTCGCTTCCGCAACGCTAAACGCCTGATACAGCCGCAACACCGGAATGTATTCGTTGCGCACGCGAAACAGCTCCGCCCCGCCGGCAATGTGGCTCACCATGTCGGGGGTAATCTGCAACGACTCGACGATGGCGATAATCGGGATGATGTAAATCTGATCCCCCACCTTCACGAGCTGGCCGTCGAGAATCGCCAAGGTCAAGGGCAGCCGAATGGTGAAGGTGCTGCCCACATTTGGCACGGAATGGACGCTCACCTGACCGCCTAACTCTTTGATGTTATTGCGCACCACATCCATGCCGACGCCCCGCCCAGACACATCGCTCACCTGTTCGGCGGTGGAAAACCCCGCTTGGAAAATCAACTGATGAATGCGCTCTTCGGTGAGTTCTTCATCCGGATTCACCAGGCCCCGCAGCACCGCTTTCTTGTAAATCTTCTCGCGGTTGAGTCCGGCCCCATCGTCTTTCACCTCGATGATGATGTTGCCGCCCTGGTGATAGGCGTTGAGTTCAATCGTGCCCACCTCGGGTTTGCCCGCCGCTTTGCGAATGTCGGGGGTCTCGACGCCATGATCGAGAGAATTGCGCACCAAATGCACCAACGGGTCGTTAATGCGTTCGAGCACGGTTTTGTCGAGTTCCGTGTGTTCGCCCGACACGCGCAGTTCCACCCGCTTACCGAGCTTGCTGCTCAAGTCGCGCACCATGCGGGGAAAGCGATTAAACGACGCCGAGATCGGCAGCATGCGGATTTGCATGGCAGTTTCTTGCAGCTCGCGGGTGTTGCGCATGAGCTGATTTAAGCCATCCCGCAGGGCGTCGAGTTGATCTTCCTCAAAACCATCGCCAAACCGCTGCAACATGGACTGGGTAATCACCAACTCGCCCACCAAATTGATGAGCGCATCCACCTTGTCGATGCTCACGCGAATGGACGTGGTCGCCGCCTCGGGCTTGCTGTCGCTGGCGGCGGGGGGCGGCGGATTGAAGGTCGGGGGCGTCGCGATCGGCGCGGCAACCGGCGGCGTCGATAACAGCTCAGGGGTGAAATTGAGACTGCTGTCCGACGAGGCTTCCACCACCGGCATTGGGGGCGGGGCCTCCACCACCGACATTGGGGGCGGGGCTTCTACCACCGGTAGCGGGGTGGTCAACGGCGCTTCGATGGCCGGCAGGGCCGCCGGCGGGGGCGCCGTTGTGACGACACTGCCGGCTTTCAACGCCGCTTCCGCCGAGGCCGGGTCGTAAATCACCACGTCGCACACGTCTTCCACCCACTCAAAAGTTTCCCGCAGGCGGGGGCGCAGACTTTGGGTCACTAACTGTACGGTCCACGACAGGTAACATTGCTCGGGCACCAGGTCGATGAGGGGCGGCAGATGCTGCAAATCCGCCTCTGCCCGCAGAGTACCGAGGGTGCGCAGCTCCCGCAGGATCGCCAACGGGTCGTTGCCGGTTTGCAGCATGTTGCGGTGGGGCGAAAACCGAATCAGCCACGCCCCCGTCAGGCGCGGGGCAGACGGGGATTCGGATTCCGTGGACGCCGTCGGCAAAGCGGGTTCCACAGAGGCGGCAGGCGCGGCAGCCACCCCACCTTTACGAGCCAATTCGGCTTCCAACTGCGCTTGCAGGTTAGCTACGAGCACGGCGTCGGCCTCCTGATTGCTCTTTACCGCCTCCAACAGCATCCGCAGACAGTCCCGCCCCTCCAACAGCAGGTCGATGATCGGGCGCGTCACGGGGCGCACATGGCTGCGCAGCTCGTCCATGAGCGTTTCCATCACATGGGCAAAGCCCGACAGGGCCGTAAACCCAAAGGTAGCGCTCCCGCCTTTAATCGAATGAACGGCGCGGAAAATGGTGTTAATCACCTCGGGGTCGGGATTGCCCGTGTCGAGATTCAACAGACCGGTTTCGGCGCTATCGAGGTTCTCAAAACACTCTTCCAGGAAAACCGCCCGAAACTCGTCTAAATCTAGGTCTAGCGGCATGGGAAACGCTCCAAATGGCAGTTAATGGCCCACGACTTTTTTCACGGTGAGCAAGAGTTTTTCCGGATTAAACGGCTTCACAATCCATCCCGTCGCCCCGGCTGCCCGTCCCTGGGCTTTTTTCTCAGCACTCGATTCGGTGGTTAGCGTGAGCAACGGCGTGAACTGATAGGCCGGCAGTTGGCGCAGCTCTTTAATCAAGGTGATGCCATCCATTTTGGGCATGTTCACATCAGTAATCACGAGCTGGAATTGTTGGCGGCGGGCAATTTCGAGGGCTTCTACCCCATCTCCTGCCTCAACCACTTCGTATTTGGCACTGCGCAGCGTGGCCGCCACCATCATCCGCATGGAGGGCGAATCATCAACGGCGAGGATTTTAATCATTAGGAGCACAACTCCTTAGTTATGCGAGTCAGGGAAAAAGGCGCTGGTTGGCCCTATCGACTCTACTACGAACGCCTTTAGGCGAGACTAAAGCGCCCTTTTGGTGAGACGATAAGCAGCCTAATCACCGCCTTTAGAACTTGGGAGTTTTCTCTTGAAAGTGTTAATCGTCGACGACAGCCAAGCGATGCGCCTCATGGTCAAAAAAGCATTGCGCCAGGCGGGTTTCACCGGCCACGACTATATCGAAGCCATCAACGGCAAAGACGCCCTCGCGAAAGTCGATAAAGAAAAACCCGACCTCATTCTCTCCGACTGGAACATGCCCGAGATGACCGGCCTCGAGCTGCTCACCACCCTCCGTGCCGAGCAAAACTCCGTGATCTTTGGCTTTGTCACCACCGAAGCGAGCGGCGAAATGCGTGCTAAAGCCCGTCAAGCCGGCTGCCAATTCCTCATCACCAAACCCTTTACCCCCGAGTCGTTTCGCGTCCACCTCGAAGCCTTGCTCACCTAATCCCCACGCCTAGGGTTGTTGCCCCATGAAATACAAACTGCCAAAACCCCAAAACATCCAAGACATGCTGAACATGATGTTCGACGACATTACCGTGGCCCCCGGGGTGTTCCCGTCCCTCGACCAGCTCGGCGCCGCGTTCGTCGATCCCGAGGGCCACATCGTGGCCGTCAGCGTCATGGATCTGACCTTCGGGGTGTACAGCGCGGCGGCGCTGTCAATGATTCCCAAGGCCGGTGCCGACGATGCCATTCAGGACAAAAAGCTCTTTAGTCCCCTGCCGGAAAACCTCTACGAGGTGATGAATATCTGCACCAACCTCTTGATGGATGAGCACACGCCCCATTTGAAAATCCATAAGGTGTTTAGCCAGCCCAAATCCATTCCCGCCGACCTGCGTCCCGCCATCGAGAAAATGACCGACCGCGCCGCCTTCAAAGTCACCTTGCCCGGCTATGGCGTGGGCGTTCTGGCCTTCGCGGTCACTTAGAAATCCTCCATTAATTCAACGACTTAATAAACACTTGGGATCGGCGCTGGTAGTTGTACAGCGCTTTTTTTGCGACCGGTAAATCCTCAATGCTGCCGGGAACGAAGCCCCGCTCGCGAAACCAATGGGCCGTGCGGGTGGTGAGCACGAAGAGGCGCGTAAGGTGCCGCTGTTGGGCCTGGCGCTCCACATAGCGCAGCAGCGCCTCCGCCCGACCGCCGTTGCGGTAGTCCATATGGATCACCACACAAGCCAATTCCCCCACGGCCTCCGCCACAAAGGGATACAGGGCGGCACAGCCAATAATCATGTTGTCCCGTTCCATGACGCAGAAATGGTCGATCTCGGTTTCGAGCCGTTCCCGCGATCGCCGCACCAGGGTGCCATCGGCTTCCAGGGGCTGAATCAGCGCCAACACCCCGCCCACATCTTCAATCGTCGCCGCCCGCAGCAGGTCATAGCCGTCGCTGGTCACCAGGGTGCCCACCCCGTCCCGCGTGAACAGCTCGAGCAATAGGCCGCCGTCGATGTGGCGACTGAGCAAATGCACCCGGCGCACCTGGTGTTGGCAGGCGTGCAGCGCGTATTGCAAATGCCGACGGGTGTCGGCGCTCAACTGGGGCTGTTGCAAAAACGTGGCGAGTTCTTGGGGCCGCAGCTGGCCCACGCGCATCCCCTGTTCGTCGCAAATCCCCGCGCCTTCCCGCAGCAAAATCAGCTTGTCCGCCCGCAACGTGACCGCCGCAATCGTCGCTACCTCCTCCGCTGGCAAGTTGAACATCTCCCCGGTGGGCGAGTAGCCCAAGGGCGACAGCAACACCACGTTGCCCCCCTCGAGGGCCGCCAGAATCCCGGGCTTGTCGATGCGCCGAATCTCCCCGGTGTAGCCGTAATCCACCCCGTCGTAGATGCCCAAAGGCTTTGCCGTCACAAAATTGCCCGAAATCACCCGCAGTCGCTGATTAAACAGGGGGGTTTCCGCCAAACTTTGGGAGAGCAACGCTTCGATTTGCATCCGCAGCCCGCCCACCACGTCCCGAATGAGCAGCAGCGCCGCCTCGTCCGTAAGCCGTCGGCCATCCACATAACGGGGTTCCATGCCGGCCTGTCGCAGCCGCGCCTCGATTTGCGGCCGCGCCCCATGCACGAGCACGAGCTTGAGCCCCAGGCTGTGCAGCACGGCAATGTCGTAAATCAGCCCCGAGGCCAGGGGCGTCGCCAGGGCTTCGCCGTCGAAGCACAGCACGATCACCTTGCCCCGATGGGCGTTGAGGTACGGCGTCGCCCGCCGAAACCCCGAAACAAATTGTGTTGTATCCATAAAGCCACAGAGATCATTAAAAACAACAGGAATGGTACTGGAAGCTGCCGAGAGGGACAGGGGTCAGGGCCAGCGCCTCAAACTGTCACAAAACCACGCCAGTATTCGCGGGCACGCGCTGCCGATAGCAGGGCGTTTTTTTCGCGGTTTCCCCCTTTGAGGAGCGTTTTCATGCGGCATTTTGCCCCAACTTTCTGGCTAGTCTTCGGCAGCATCGCCGTCGCCCATGCCCAATTGCCTACCGTCACCGTGGATGCGACCGATCCCACTGCTGCCGAGATGCCCGGTTTTGCGGTGGATACCGGCGCGTTCACGATCACGCGCACCGGCGACACCGCCACTGCGCTGGTCGTGACCTACACCACCAGCGGCACGGCGACCAACGGCGGCAATCAGGCCGATTTCACCCCGGTTTTGAGCGGTACGGCCACGATTCCCGCCGGCCAAGCCAGCACCACCCTCGCCATCACGCCGATTAACGACGGCATCGCCGACGAGGGGGACGAAACCGTCGTCGTTACCCTCGCCGCCGACGCGAGTTACACCCTGGGCGCGACGGTCAACGCGACGGTCACCATCGCCGACAACACCCGCGGGGCGTTGAAGCGCATCGGCTCGGCAACCTCGACGACCGGCGCGGAAATTCCCGCCTT
>DAIUCA010000041.1:0-6502 GCA_036846405.1 Candidatus Competibacteraceae bacterium | reverse complement strand
CACCCTGAGCAACACGGGCGCGTTGACGGCAGCGGGCACCCTGAATCCCACCGGCATCGCCGTGCCGACAGACTCCGAGCTGCTTCCCAACAGCGTGACAGCCCACAATGGCGTGGTCGCGGTGGCCTATGCGGTGCGCAACACCGCCACGGGCGCCCAGGGCATCGGCAAGGCCGCCTTCTTCACCGCCAGCACCGGCGCCTACATCAGCGCGGTAGACGTGGGTTATCTGCCGGACATGCTCACCTTCACCCCCGACGGCCTGAAGATCGTCGTCGCCAACGAGGGCGAACCGAATAGCTACGGCCAAGCCGATTCCTTCGATCCGGAAGGCTCGGTGAGCATCATCGACATGGCCAATGGGCCGACGAATGCCACCGTGCAAACCGCCACATTCACCGCGTTTAACGGGCAAATCGATGCGCTGCGGGCGGCTGGCGTGCGCATCTTTGGCCCCGGCGCAACCGTCGCCCAAGATCTGGAACCGGAATACGTGGCGTTGTCCGCCGATGGCCAAACGGCCTATGTGACCCTCCAGGAAAACAACGCCCTCGCCCGGGTGGACTTGGCGACCGCCACGGTCACCGACATTCTTCCCCTGGGCTACAAAGACCACAGCCTGACCGGCAACGGCCTCGACGCCTCGGACCGCGATGTGGATGGCAGCAGTGGCGCCGGCGGCAAAATCAACATCCAAAATTGGCCGGTGTTCGGCATGTACATGCCGGATTCCATCGCCAGCTACAGCGTGGGCAACAACACCTACCTGGTGACCGCCAACGAAGGCGATGCCCGCGATTACCCCGGTTTTGCCGAAGAAGTCCGCTTGGGAGACAGTAGCTATGTGCTGGACCCCACCGCATTTCCCAACGCGGCTGAGCTGAAAAACAACATCAATTTGGGCCGCTTGACCGTCACCAACACCCTCGGCGATACCAATAACGACGGCAATTTCGAGCAGATTTACGCCTTTGGCGCCCGCTCGTTTTCCGTGTGGGACGGTGCCACCGGCGCCCTCGTCTTCGACAGCGGCGACCAACTCGAGCGACTGACCGCGCTGCAGGTGCCCGGCGTGTTTAACGGCGGCGGCGCCATCGCCAACAACGAGTTAGACGGGCGCAGCGACAACAAAGGCCCTGAACCGGAAGGCGTGGACGTGGGCCGCGTGGGTGAGCGGGTGTTTGCCTTCATCGGCCTAGAGCGGGTGGGCGATGTGGTCGCCTACGATGTGACGAATCCCCAAGCGCCGGTGTTGTTGGAATACCTCAACGGCCCCGCAGACATCGCCCCTGAAGGCGTGTTGTGGGTGGGCGCCGCCAACAGTCCCACGGGTAAGGATTTGGTGATTTTGGCGAGTGAAAAGAGCAATACCCTGACCGTGTACGAATTCACCCCCAATTACCCCGCCGCCTGCGATACCACCGGGGGCGTCACCTGCATTCACAGCATTCAAGGCAGCGGTAATGAAGCAGCCATTACGGGCACGGTGACGGTCAGCGGCCTTGTGGTCGGCGATTTTCAAGAAGAAAACGGCGGCATTCGCGGTTTTTATGTCCAGGAAGAAGATGACCAACAAGACGGCGATATTCTGACTTCGGAAGGAATTTTCGTGTTTTGCGGCACGAATTGCCCCGCTGTACCGGTAGCGGTGGGCGATCAAGTCACCGTGACGGGGACTGCCGCCGAATTCCAAGGCCAAACCCAGATCGGTGGCACGCTCACGGTCACCGTGAACCGCAGCGGTAATGCGCTGCCGACCGCCATGATGGTTCCCATGCCCTTCCCGGCCGCTGTGAATGGCGTGGAGTATTTGGAGCGCTTGGAAGGAATGCGCGTCAGTTTCCCGCAAACCCTGTATGTCACCGAGCATTTCCAACTGGGCCGTTTCGGTCAGGTTGTCCTGTCTTCGGAGGATCGTCTGTATCAACCCACGCAGATCGTCCCACCGGGCAGCGAGGCCCAAGAGATTCAGACCAGTAATGATTTGAACAAAATCATCCTCGATGATGCGAATAACCTGCAAAATGCCGATCCGATTCTGTTTGGTCGCGGGGGTAATCCGCTCAGTGCCAGCAATACCCTGCGGGGCGGCGATACCGTGCAAAATCTGGACGGCGTCCTGGTGTACAGCTGGGCGGGAAATAACGCGAGTCCCAATGCCTACCGCGTGCGTGTGAACCAATCGCCAAACTTTGTGGCGGCCAATCCCCGCCCGAGCAATCCGCCATCGGTCGGTAATGCCACTCTAAAAATCGCGACTTTCAATGTCTTGAATTACTTCAATACCTTCGACAATGCCGACAGCGCCGGTTGTTTTCCTCGGGGCGTTCGCGGTGATTGTCGCGGCGCCGACAGCGAAGCGGAATTTATCCGCCAAAGTCAGAAAATCGTCGCCGCCATCCAAAAACTCGATGCCGACCTTATCGGGCTGAATGAGTTGGAAAATGACGGCTTTGGTCCCGAAAGTGCCATTCAAGACCTGGTTAATCGGCTCAATACCGCCATGGGCGCCAATACCTATGCTTTCGTGAATGCGAATGTGAGTAATGTAGGGACTGATGCCATTACCGTAGGCTTTTTGTACAAACCCGCCGTGCTAGAAATTGCCCCGAATACCACCGTGGCAACCCTCGACACGGGCGTATTTGCCCCCGGAGTCGCCCGCCATCGGGTGCCGATTGCCGCCACCTTCCGCCACCGCGCCACGGACCAAATCTTTACCGCCGCGACCGTGCATTTCAAATCCAAAAGTCGCCCGAGCAGTACAGATTCAGCCGCTGTTTGCTTGGATAACGATGCCAGTAATGACATCCCCGATTGCGATCAAGGCGACGGCCAAGGCTTCTTCAACGCCACCCGTACCCTCGCTTCCAACGAATTGCGGACTTGGCTTGCCAGTAATCCCACCGGCACCAACGACCCAGATGTCGTGATTTTAGGAGATTTCAATGCGTACGCCATGGAAGACCCGATTATGGCCTTCACGAGCGCTGGGTACAGCAACCTCATTTTGGGATACTCGTATGTATTTGGCGGCCAATGGGGTTCACTCGACCACATTATTGCCAATGCGAGTATGGCGGCCCAGTTTATCCAGGGCGGTAAGTATCACATCAACGCCGACGAACCGCCGGTACTGGATTACAACCTCGAGTTCAAATCCCCGAATCAGCAGACCAGCCTGTTTGCCGCCGATGAATTCCGTTCTTCTGACCATGATCCCGTATTAGCTGGGTTTTTCAGAGCAGTCACCGCGGACAATGGTTTAGATGAAGCCTTTGCCAACCTGCCGCCGACGGAACACCAGATTCGCATTGTCAACAACGGCATTGCAGTCAATGAAACAGTCACGATTCCCGTCACGCGGGCCATCAGCCTGGTGGGCGGCCCGATTAATCTCGCCGCAGGCACAAATCTCAACTTTACCGTGGCCCCCAATGCTGTCCTTACCGTGGACATCGAGATCATCGGCGGCGGCACAATTACGGTGACCGGCGGCGGTATCCTGGAAGTCAACCGCGTCCTTACCGCCAATGTGGTCGTTAACAATGGCCGTGTGCGCGGCGTCGGCCAGATTGTGGGCAACGTCACCATCGGCACGACGGATGGCGCCACGATTGCCGCGGCTCCGGGCAACACCGTGGGCAGTTTCCGCGTGCGCGACCTGACCTTGGGCAATTTCGGTCAAGTGGTGCTGAAGTTCCGCGACTTGGCCGCTGCCTTGGCGGTGGGTCAAAGCACGACAGGCCTCGCCAACGACCAGCTCATCGTGGACAACCGCATCGAGTTGGGAAATAGCCGCTTGAGTCTGGATTTGTTGGATTTCCGTCCCCATGGAACGCAAACCTTTACTTTGATCGACAATCGGGGCAGTGAGGCCGTCAATGGCACCTTCCGCGATCTGCCCGAAGGCAGCCGTCTGCGGCTTGGCACTGACGAGTTCGTGATTTCTTACCGGGGCGGCGATGGCAACGACATTACGCTCACTACCTTCGTGCCCAGCTATCTGCAAGGCATCGCAGCCCGTGCCTTTGTGGGTCAAAGCGACGCCGCGTTGATTGTCGGCGTTGCGTTGGAAGGAAACGGCGAAAAATCCTTACGAGTGCGGGTCTCTGGCAGCAGTTTGGCGGCGGCTGGCATCAACAGCGTGCTTCAAAATGCCCAATTGCAACTGTTCCGCGTGGGCAACAACACGCCGATCCGCACGGACGTCGGCCCGAACTTCGAATTCGTGCAAGCGGCGACCGCCGGCAATTACACCGCTGTCCTTTCCGGGGCGGACGGGGCGGTGGGCGTGGCGATTTTGGAGGTTTACGACAACGAGCCCATGAACCAGAACGTGCGGTTGCAGGGTCTGTCGGCGCGGGGATTTGCAGGAAATGGGGAAAATATCCTGATTGGGGGCGTTGCCGTCGTGGGCAACACGGACATTCCGGTGCGCATTACCGCCCGTGGACCGTCCTTGTTGAATGTCGATCCGCCGGTGATTGGCGCCCTGCCCGATCCATTCTTACAGCTGTACCAGTTGACCCCCACCACGGCCAATCTGCTGGACAGCAACGACAATGCCGCCAGCGGCAATTCCCTATTGCCCACGGAATCCTTACTGGAAGCGCGACTGCGGCGCGGCAACTTCACGGCGAACGTGAGTGCCGCCACCCCGCAGCTCGGCATTACCCTGTTAGAAATCTACGCCGCCCCGCGTCCGTAGCCGTTCGAGTAGGGAAATCGTCGGGAAGCCATCGGGAATCTGACCTTCGCGCTGCTGAAAGCCTTTAATGGCAGCGCGACTTTTCGGGCCCACTAAGCCATCGGGTTTGCCTAAATCAAAACCCAAGCTGTTCAAACGCCGCTGTAATTCGATGACTTGTTGTCGATTCAGCGGCGTTAAATTTGTCGGCCAATCGGCGGTAATGCGATCCCGACCGGCAAGGCGATCTGCCAAATGCGCCACCGCCAAGGCGTAGGCCGTAGAGTTGTTGTAGCGGAGAATCGCCTGGAAATTGGGACTAATCAGGAACGCCGGTCCCCGATGACCCGCCGGTAAAATTAAGCGCGTCGGCAAGGACGATACCGGTAAGGAATCTCCACTGACCCGTCGCACCCCCCGCCAGTCGCTCAGGGGCTGGGTGGTCTCGTCCAACAGCGCCCAGTCAAACTCCCGTTCCAAACGCACTTCCAGCAGGGTAAATCGGTCGTTGCGAAACCCGGATTTGCTCAAATAATTCGCGGTGGACGCGAGGGCGTCTTCGATCTCGAAAATGTCGCGCCGACCGTTGCCGTTAAAATCAACACCAAATTGCAGAAACGTGGACGGAATGAACTGGGTGTGGCCCATGGCCCCCGCCCAAGAGCCGCGCAGCTCGTCCCGCGTCATATCCCCCTGGTCGAGCAACCGTAATGCTGCGAGAAACTCGGTCTCCGCGAAGGTCCGCCGCTCGCCCTCCGTCGCCAGCGTGGCGAGGGATTGCAGCACGTCGAAGCTGCCAAACGTGCGGCCAAAATCCGATTCGATGCCCCAAATGGCCACCACCACCGCGCGATCCACGGCAAATCGCTCTTCGATGCGCTGCAATAAGGCTCGGTGCCGCGCCATGAGGGCTCGACCGCGACTGATGCGGCTGTCGGACACGGCGTTCGCTAAGTATTGCCAAACGGGGCGCGTGAATTCGGGCTGGAAATTGGCGAGTTCGATCACCCGAGGCAGGGGCCGCAGCCCCCGGAGGTTGGCGTCTACCGTGGCGGGACGCAGCCCCGCAGCAATCGCGCGACCGCGAAATTCCGCCGCCCACGCCTGCACATCGGCGGCGGTTTGCGCTTGGGAATCGGCGCTGCCGCTTAAAACGAGCAGCAGTACCAATCCCAAACGCCCGTAAAACGGTGCTTTGGCCATCACTACTGGGCCGCAGGCGCGGTTTCAGCAGGTGCGGCGACGGGCGCCGCCGGCAGGGTGGGGCGTTCTTGGGCGATCAGGCCGTCGAGTACCCCCATCAACTGGGTGTTGTTCTGCACAGAACCCGGTCCGGTGATGTATTTGCCGTTCACCACCAGGGTGGGCACCCCTTCCAGGCGGTATCGACGGGATAGCTCCGTCGCCTGGGTCACCTGGGTTTTCACCGCAAACGAGTTAAACGCCTTAGCAAACGTGGCTTTGTCCACGCCCAACTGTTCAAACAGCGCCGCAATCTCCGCTTCGGCGATCAGCCGCTGCCGTTTTTGGTGAATCGCGTTGAACACCAGCTCCGTCGCCTGGGGTTCGATGCCCAGGGCCTGGGCTGTAAAGAAGATTTGTGCGTGGCGACCCCACGTGTCGCTAAACACGGCAGGCATTTTGCGGTACTGCACATCGTCGCCCAGGGTCTTCGCCCAGGCTTTGGTGGTGGGATACAGGGCGTAGCAATGGCCGCAGCCGTACCAAAAAAAGTCCAACACCTCGATGCGGCGGGGGTCGTCGGTGCGCTGGGGCGTGGGGAGCGTTTGGTACGCGGGCCGTTGGGCGACG
>DAIUCA010000040.1:0-16605 GCA_036846405.1 Candidatus Competibacteraceae bacterium | reverse complement strand
GAACCCAAAGAACATTTCATCAACTGGCAACAGGACGCCTTCGGCAATTATCTGGCCCGTCTGGTCTTTAACGAACGCGCGTCAGAACTGAGCGTCCGCGTGGATTTGGTGGCCGACATGGTGACCATTAATCCCTTCGACTTCTTTATCGAAGAATCCGCGTTTCACTATCCCTTCGCGTACGACGAACAAACGCGCCTCGAACTCGCGCCCTATCTGCACCTGCGGGAAAAAGGGCCGCGGCTCATGGAATGGCTCAAGAAGGTCGATCGCAGCAAGCGCCAAACCATCGACTTCCTCGTGGACATTAACGCTCAACTCGCCAAGGACATCGGTTACACCATCCGCATGGAGCCCGGCGTGCAAAGCTGTGAAGAAACCCTCGGAAAGGGCACCGGTTCTTGCCGCGATTCCGCTTGGCTCTTCGCGCAAATCCTGCGGCATCTGGGCTTTGCCTCCCGCTTCGCGTCGGGCTATCTGGTGCAGCTCACCGCCGATGTGAAGGCCCTGGACGGACCGTCTGGGCCGGAAGCCGATTTCACCGATCTTCATGCATGGACCGAGGTGTATCTGCCGGGGGCGGGCTGGGTGGGCCTCGACCCCACTTCCGGACTGTTTGCTGGCGAGGGCCATATTCCCCTGGCGTGTACTCCGGATCCCATTAGCGCCGCCGCCATCACCGGCGCGGTGGATGAATGCGAAACCGAGTTCTACTTCCACAACCGCGTCATGCGGATTCACGAAGATCCCCGGGTCACCAAGCCCTACACGGAATTGCAATGGGCCATGGCCAACGCCCTGGGCCATCAAGTGGATCAAGACCTGAACGCCATGGACGTGCGGCTCACCATGGGCGGCGAACCCACCTTTGTGTCGGTGGACGACATGGACAGCGCCCAGTGGAACACCGCCGCCCTGGGCGACCACAAGCGCCAGTTGGCGAGCGATTTGTTATCGCGGTTGCAACAGCATTTTTCCCCCCACGGCACCGTGCATTTTGGCCAAGGCAAGTGGTATCCCGGGGAACCGCTGCCCCGCTGGGCTTTCGGCCTGTTTTGGCGCAAAGACGGCCAGCCGCTCTGGAAGAACGCCGAGTGGCTCGCCCACCCCCATCGGCCCCAAAAGCTCACCCGCGCCGACGGCAAACGCTTTGCGGATCGCCTCGCCGTCGCCCTGGGCTTGAGTCCCCATGCCCTCATCGACGCCTACGAAGACCCGCTGGCCGCCTTGAAAATCGAAGCGGATTGGCCGGTGAATCTGGATTTCACGAAAGTCAACCTGGCTGATGACGAGGAACGTCGCCGCCTCATTCGCCAGTTGAGCCAAGGATTAGATCAGGTGGTGGGCCAGGTGCTGCCCCTGCGCCGTCATCCCTGGAACAGCTGCTGGCAGACCAGTCCCTGGCCCTTGCGCCGCGAACGGCTCTATTTGCTGGCTGGCGATTCCCCCCTGGGCTTTCGCTTGCCGTTGAACTCGCTGCCGTGGATGACCCAAGAAGCCATCGACAGCGAAACCGCCCTCGCCATCGACCCGCTCATGGCAAAGCCGTCCCTGGCCGACGCCCACGCGGTGGTGAGCCAGCGCTTAAACCAGCGCGCTGCCGCCGCCGACACGGCCACCGCCTTCCAGCCCCAACGGGCCCAAAAACCCGCGAACATCAGCAAGGGCGACGACATTCGCTGGCTCGATGTGGTGAAGACGGCCCTGTGCGTCGAGGTGCGTGACGGTCAGCTCCACGTGTTCCTGCCCCCGGTCAACAACGCCGACGACTACGCCGAACTCGTGGCCGCCATCGAACTCACCGCCACCGAACTCAAGCTGCCGGTCTATCTGGAAGGCTATGACCCGCCCCGCGACGAGCGCCTTGAGCGCATTCACATCACCCCCGACCCGGGAGTCATCGAGGTGAATGTCCATCCGGCCAGCTCCTGGGAAGAACTGGTCCACAACACGACGATTCTCTACGAGCAGGCGCGGTTATCGCGGTTGGGCACGGAAAAATTCATGCTCGACGGTCGCCACACCGGCACCGGCGGCGGCAATCACATGACCCTGGGGGGCAAAACCCCCGCCGATTCGCCCCTCCTGCGCCGTCCCGATCTCATCGCCAGTCTGCTGACTTACTGGCAACACCATCCGGCCCTGTCGTACCTGTTTTCGGGCATGTTCATCGGCCCCACGAGCCAGGCGCCGCGCATCGATGAGGCCCGCAACGAGTCGCTGTATGAGCTAGAAATCGCCATGCAACGGCTGCCCAAGGGCGATGTGCCCCTGTGGATCGTGGATCGGCTGTTCCGCAATCTGCTGGTGGATCTCACCGGTAACACCCACCGCGCAGAGTTCTGCATCGACAAGCTCTATTCACCGGACGGCCCGGCGGGTCGCTTGGGCGTCCTCGAAATGCGCGGCTTTGAGATGCCGCCCCACGCCCGCATGAGCCTGGTGCAGATGCTGTTGATTCGATCCCTTGTGGCCATGTTCTGGAAAAAGCCGTACCGCCAGAAACTCGTCCGCTGGGGCACGGCACTCCACGACCAATTCATGCTGCCCCACTTTGTGCGCCGCGACATGCAAAGCGTCCTCGCCGATCTCCACGAGGCGGGTTACCCGTTCTTGATGGAATGGCTTGACCCGTTTTTCGAGTTTCGCTTTCCCGTGGTGGGACGGCTCCAGGTGGACGAAATCGAGCTCACGCTGCGCCTGGCCATCGAGCCGTGGCACGTGCTCGGCGAAGAGGCGACCGCCGGCGGCATGGCCCGCTATGTGGACTCGTCGTCGGAACGGCTCGAGGTGAAAATCACGAATCTGGTGGAAGGTCGTTATGTGTTGGCTTGCAACGGCCGCCGTGTGCCGCTCACCAGCACCGGCGTGAAGGGCGAATTTGTGGCGGGCGTGCGGTTTCGCGCCTGGCAACCGCCCTCGGCGCTCCACCCGACGATTCCCGTGGATGTGCCCTTGGTGTTCGACATCGTGGATCAGTGGAGCGGCCGCGCCATTGGCGGCTGCACCTACCATGTGGCCCATCCGGGCGGTCGCGCCCACGAGCAGCTGCCGGTGAACGCCAACACCGCCGAAACCCGACGGGGCGAGCGCTTCTTCGCGATGAATCACACCGCAGGCACGGTGCCGCCGCCGCCGGAATATCTGAAATTGCGCTCGTTTTATCCCCGCCAGGTGCCGAATGGCCCCTATCCCATCCCCGCCGAAGAGCGCAACCCCGAGTATCCGCGCACTCTCGACCTGCGCCGTCTGCGGGAGTAGTCCGTCGCCGTGGTGAAAAACGGCTTCACGTTGATCGAGCTGATGTTTGTGGTGGCGGTGATTAGCATCCTCGCCACGCTCACTCTGCCCCAGTACGGCCACTATCTGGCCCAAGCGAAGGTGGCGGATGCCCTGGTGTTCGCCCAGGAAACCCGCTACGCCATCGCGGAGTTCTACAGCCAGCGGGGCACGCTGCCCGCCGACGCCGTCGCGCTCGGTCAACCCGCCACGGTGGCGGGCCTGCGGGTGGCGGCGCTGTCGGTGGCCCAGGGCGCAATTCATCTGGAATGGCCCGCGAACTGGCACGGAGGCCGTTCTGCCGATGTGTTGAGTCTGCGACCGCTGTTGCCGACGGCGCCCGACGCGCCGGTGCTGCATTTGGCGTGGGTTTGTGGCCACCGAGGCGTGCCGGATGGCTTTTCGGCGGTGGGCGACAACCGCACCACGTTGCCCAGCGACTCGCTCCTGTTGCCGCGAGACTGTCGCCCATGACGCGGCGACGTTACGGCACGACCCAGTCGCTGGTGCGCTGGCAAAACTTGGCGTTGTTAATGGCCGATGACGCGACCGCGTCAGAACGGCTAGCGCGGCTGCAAGCCGCCTACGGCGCCACCGACCCCCAGGTGATGGCGCTCCAAACGGCGCTGTCGCGGGGCGAATCCTGGGATCAGGCCATGAGCACCAGCGGTTGGCTGCCCGCGTGGCTAGATGAGGCGTTGTTGTCTGCCGCCACTTTTCAGGCGCTGGCCGCCGCTACTCTGCGCGAACGCCAGTTGCAACAGCGATTGCGGGCGGTGTGGGGCTATCCCCTGGTGCTTTTGCTGCTGTTTGGCCTGTGGTGGGCGTGGCTGGCGACCATGACCCTGCCCACCCTGGCCGCCATGACCGCGTTTCCCCTGGCGGCGTGGATGCAATCGCCCACCCTGGCCCTGTATCCCGTGGGCGGTGCGTTGCTGGGTCTCCTGGCCCTGGCGCTGCCGACCCTGCGCCCACTGTTCATCCGACTCAGCGGCTTGCGCCCGTTGGAACAACGCCATCACCGGGTGCTCGTGCTCGACTTGCTGGCGGCGGGCAAACCCCTGGCGGCGACGGATTGGGCGGTGTGGCCGTCCCACAACGCGGATTACCGCGCCCAACAGGCCCTGTTGCAGCAACAACAGCCGATCCCCAAAGACACCTGGCAGCCCTTGGCTGCCCTTGAACGCCAACAATTCGCCGACGCCCTGCCCCAAGCGGGCCAGACGGCCCATCTGGTGCTGTTGCTGCTGACCTTGAGCCTGGTGGCAGCGGCGTTGGTGCTGGTGTATCGCCCGCTGCTTAACCTAATGATGGTGATCTCATGACGCGCAACGACGGTTTTACCCTCGTGGAAATGATGATCGTGGTGGCGCTGCTCACGATGTTCGCCACGATGGCGCTCCCCCTGTACCCCCAGCGCATCGCCCAAACCCAAGTAGAAGAAGCGCTACTTGTGGCGGCGCCAATTCAATCGGCGATCAACCGTTTTTATGCCGAAACCCAAAAACTGCCGGCGGATTTAGCGGCCTTGGGCCTGCCGACGGCGGCCATGTGGCGGGGGAATTTCGTCACGCGCATCGCCGTGGCCGACGGCGCGATTCACGTGCATTTGGGCCAAAAAGCCCATGCCCTGTTGCACGATCGGGTGGTGAGCCTGCGACCGGCGGTGGTGGCCGACGCGCCGGTGGTGCCGATTGCCTGGGTCTGCGGCCTGGCCACCGTGCCCGATGGAATGGCCGCCGCTGCCGCCAATCACACCACCGCGCCGCCCTTGGGATTGCCCCTGCGGTGTCGGCTGTAGCGCGACTCACCCAACGACTCAAGCGCCGCGATCTGCGGCGTTTTTTTTGGCTGTCGGCGGTTCGGCGACGGGCGGCGGTGGGGAAAACACGCGGTTAGGGTAATAGCGGGCCGCCAATTGGTCGGGCGACACGCCCCACCAGTAAGCAAAGCGCAGCCACCACATCAGCCCAATGGTGCGCCACATGCCGTCTCGCTCCCATCGACGGCTGGAGGTCACCAAACGGGTCGCCAAACAGGCGGGTCGGCCGACGGTTTTGCCCAGGGCAGTGCTCAAGGCGATGTCTTCCATCAAGGGAATCGGGGGATAACCGCCCACCTGCTCGAAGGCGGCGCGGGTCACAAAGATGGCTTGGTCGCCGGTGGCGATGCCGCTCCAGCGGGAACGCCAGTTCATGAGGGTTTCCACCACCCGCAGCAGCGGGGCAGGCCCGGACAGGCGCACGTCAAAGCGGCCCCAAGCGGCACGCTGCAACCCGTCGAACAGCCGTTCGCGGGCATCGGCGGGCAGCTGCGTGTCCGCGTGGACGAACCAGAGAATCTCCGCTCGGGTGGCGGCGGCGCCGACATTCATCTGCGCAGCGCGACCGGTGGGGGCGGTGAGCACGCGGTCGGCCAGTCCGGCGGCGATACGGGCGCTGTCGTCGGTGCTACCGCCGTCGACGACGAGAATTTCCCACCGCGCGGTGCGGTATCGCTGCAACGACAGCAGCAGCTCCCGCAGGGCCGCGGCGTCGTTGTAGACCGGAATGATGATGGCGAGGCGAACCATGCGAATGTCAGCACCTTGAGTCATAAGCCAAGAGGATTAAGCCATGAATCACGCCATAAAACGGCTGTTGCTGGGACTGATTCGCGGTTATCAACTGTTCATCAGCCCCCTGCTGGGGCCGCGCTGTCGGTTTGAGCCGAGCTGTTCGGTCTATATGGCGACGGCGATCACCCGTTTTGGGGTGGTGCGCGGGGGCTGGTTGGGGCTGCGGCGCCTGAGTCGCTGTCATCCCTGGGGCGCTTGGGGCTATGACCCGGTGCCCGACCGCCTTCCCACACCGCCTCGCAAGCCACCGGCGCCGTGAATTACGGGCGGAGCAGTTCGTTGAGACTGGTCTTTTGGCGGGTTTGGGCGTCTACCTGCTTGATGATGACCGCGCAGTAAAGGCTGTGGGAACCATCGGCGGCGGGCAGGCTGCCTGGCACAACCACCGCTCCGGCGGGAATGCGCCCGTAGGTCACTTCGCCGGTCAAGCGGTTAAAAATCTTCGTACTTTGGCCCAAATAGACCCCCATGCTGAGCACCGCGCCCCGTTCCACGATGACCCCTTCCACCACTTCCGACCGGGCGCCGATGAAACAATCGTCTTCGATGATGGTGGGATTCGCCTGCAACGGTTCGAGCACGCCGCCGATGCCGACGCCGCCGGACAGATGCACCCGCGCCCCGATGTAGGCACAGGAACCGACGGTCGCCCAGGTATCCACCATGGTATTTGCGCCCACAAACGCCCCGATATTCACAAAGCTCGGCATGAGCACCACGTTCGGGGCGATAAAGCTCCCCCGACGCACCACCGCGCCGGGCACAGCCCGCAGGCCGCTGGCGGCAAACCGCGCCGCATCCCAATCGGCGAACTTCGGCGACACCTTGTCGAAATACCGCTGCACGCCGTCGTCGAACACGCGGTTATCCGTGAGCCGAAACGACAGCAACACGGCTTTTTTCAGCCACTGATTCACCTGCCATTGGCCGTCCACCGACTGGGCGACGGTGCGCGTGCCCTGGTCGAGGAGCTCGAGGGCCGCTTCCACCGCCTCGACGACGGCGGGCGGGCGATGGGTGGGCGACAACGCGGCGCGGTCTTCAAAGGCGGCGTCGATGGTGGTTTGGAGATCGGCAAAAGCAGACATAAAGCCCTCTCGTCAAGTGGCGTAAGCGAAGGAAATCAATGGCTTGGCAAGGAAATATCTTGAAACAAGGCGGCCCGTTGGTCGGTGTCGGCGGCTTGTACCTGTTCCACCAGAGAACGGGTGAGGTGAGGCGCGAACAGCTCGATGAAGTCGTACATATAGCCCCGCAGCACCGAGCCTTTGCGGAAGCCGATTTTTGTGGTGCTCCGAGGGAACAGGTGCTCGGCGCTGAGGGCGCAGAGGTCGAGATCCACCTGGGGATCAAAGGCCATGTGGGCGACGATGCCCACGCCGATACCCAAGCGCACATAGGTTTTGATCACATCCGCGTCGGTAGCCGTAAACACCACCTGGGGATGGAGATTGGCGTGGACGAAGGCCTCATCCAGTTGCGAGCGGCCGGTAAAGCCGAACACATAGGTCACCAGGGGCTGGGCGGCGAGGGCTTGGAGCGTGAGGGCGGGTTCGCGGGTGAGGGCATGGTCGCAGGGCACCAGCACGCAGCGGTTCCAGTGGTAGCAGGGCATCATCACCAGGTCGTCGAACAGCTCGATGGCTTCGGTGGCGATGGCAAAATCCACGGCCCCATTGGCGGCAAGTTCGGCGATTTGGGTGGGACTGCCCTGGTGGAGATGCATGCTCACCTGGGGATAACGCTGGCGAAATTGCTGAATGACCGCCGGCAAGGCGTAACGGGCCTGGGTGTGGGTGGTGGCGATGGACAGACTGCCCCGCCGTTCATCCCGAAACTCCGCCGCCACCGACTGGATATTCTTCACTTCCTGCAAAATGCGTTCGGCATATTCCAAAATGCGCCCGCCGGCCGGCGTCACCGCCGTGAGGTGTTTGCCATTTCGGCGGAAAAGTTCCACGCCAAGTTCGTCTTCTAACAGGCGGATTTGCTTGCTGATGCCCGGTTGGGACGTAAACAGGGTTTCCGCCGCCGACGAGATATTGAGGTTGTTGCGAACAATCGCAATCAGATAGCGCAGTTGCTGGAGTTTCACGGGGTACTACAAACCTGGGCGGCGAATAAACGGAGAAAACAAAGGGCGATAAAACACGCCCTCTGTCAAGCAAATAGATCTAAGAAAATGGCTTAAACCATTGATTTAGGAATAGAAGCCGCGAATTTTGCGTCCCTTCGAAGGCAGGCGATTTACCAAGGCAACGCCTGGCCGTTGTATTCAAAGAACTGGCCGGAATCCTCGGGGGTGAGCCGGTCGATGACGTCGAGCAGTTGGATGGCGGCCTCGTCGGGGGTGAACACCTGGTGGGCGATGCGGCTTTGAAAGGGCCGCGACAGCTCCGTATCGACGCTGCCCGGATGCAGGCCCACGGCGATGAACTGTTTAGATTTACGGCGCAATTCGATGCTGATGTTGCGGGTGAACATATTTTGGGCCGCCTTGGCCGCCCGATAGGCGTGCCACCCGCCCAGTTGGTTGTCGCCGATGCTGCCCACGCGGGCGGAAATACTCGCAAACACCGCCCGTTCCTTGTGCACCAGGTGGCGGCCAAAATGCTTCGCCATCAACACCGGCCCCATGGCATTCACTTGGTAGCTCCACAGGAGATTGTCCACCGTGAGATCGTCGAGGCGCTTTTCAGGCTGCATCCCCGGTCCTCGATGAAGCACCCCGGCCGCATTCACCAATAAATCCAGCGGTGTCATCACCTGGGCGGCGGCGGTTTGGATGGATGCCTCGTCGGTGACGTCTAGGGGAATCACCTGCAACTGGGTGGGAAATTCTTCGCGCAACGCCAGCAGCGCGTGGGCGTCGGCCGGCTGCCGACAGGTGGCGACCACCTGGGTTTGATGACCAAGCAATTGGCGCACAAAGGCCAAACCAATGCCGCGACTTGCCCCCTGAATGAGGGCGAAGTTGATTTTATTATTCATGAACGATGCGTCCTGTGGAGGGATTCAATACCGACGGTCTTTAATGACTCGTGCCCACCGCGTTAATTCGCCAAATAAAAGCGACAAATGCCCCGATGCAATCGCTTGCAAAAGCCTTTCTCACAGGCTAACAATCTAATTCACCACCTCATTAATTTCCTTTGAGTTGTAGGGAATCTGATAAGGGCAAAATCGCTGAAAAGCGATGACGCAAAGCCTCCGGTCTAACGCATCGATTCGATGCCACGATAGCGGGGTTGCCGGAGTTCCAGGCTGTTTTGAGCCACTCCCCTTTGTCACTCCCTCCCGATACCACTTCTGGAGGCCGGACATGAACACCACCTAAAGCATTGCGGCATTCATCCTGCCTTTTCCCATTCTGTCGCCCAAAAATTTACGGCGTTTATTTCGCCGCGCGATGTGCTTTGTGTTGGTTTTCTCATTTGAGAGTTTATGTCATGAAAACGGCCTATGAATTATCGGTGTTATGTCTCGGATTTTCGGAATACGAGAAGCGCCTGTTAAAAAGCATTCTGATTATTGGGACGAGTTACGAGCACCGTTATTATCTCTGCGATATTACGAGCCTCATGCCTATTCAAGCGGCGATTATTAACGCCGACGACCCGCGAGCCATTAACCAATGGAAAACCTATTGCGTGGGGATGCCTCCCCTGCCGGCCATCATGGTCTCCCGCAATCCCGCCAAGCAGCACGGCACCTACCGCGCCCATTGGCCCCTCGACGCCAAGGAACTCTTGGGAATGCTCAACCGCATTGCGTTGATGCGCAACGCGCCCCACGAAAACCGTCCCCGCTGGCAACAAACCCTGCAAATCGTGCAGAAATGGTTCGCTCAGCGGGCTGCTGTGCTCTAAATCCGTCATGACTGCGGGCCACCCGCCCCTAGGGGCTTTTTGGGACGGCCCGCAGGTGGTGTTTACCGCCTTTTCGGCCCATGCCCATCGCCTCGAACTCTGTCTCTTCGACGATGCGGGCCGCGAAACCCACCGCCATCCCCTGACCCTCATGGACGCCGACCGCCATCTGTGGCGCGCCGTCGTGCCCCAACTGCCATCGGGGCAACGCTATGGCTACCGCGCCCACGGGCCCTTCGCGCCGGAACAGGGCCATTGGTTCAATCCCCAACAGCTGCTCCTCGACCCCTACGCCCGCGCCATCGACACCGCCGTGCGGTGGCATCCCAGCCATTTCAGCCAAGCCGCCGCCGCCGATGCCACCAGCGACAGCGCCCCGTTCACCCCAAAAAGTGTGGTTATCGACGACGCTTTCGATTGGGAAGACGACCAGCCGCCCCGCACGCCCTGGCGCGATTCCGCGATTTACGAAGTGCATTTGGGCGGCTTCACCCGCCAGCATCCCCAGGTGTCGCCCGCGCTGCGGGGCACCTGCGCAGGCTTTGCCCAGCCGGCCGTCATCGACCATCTAAAGCAGTTGGGCGTCACCGCCGTGGAGTTTTTGCCCCTGCAATACTTTGTGGACGAGCCGTTTTTGCAACAGCGCGGCCTCGTGAACTACTGGGGCTATAGCCCGGTAAACCTGTTTGCGATTCACCCGCGGTATCTCCACCAAAACCATCCCAACGAATTCAAACAGCTCGTGAAAACGCTCCACCGAGCCGAACTCGAGGTCATTGTCGACGTGGTGTTTAACCACACCGGCGAGGGGGGCGAACGCGGCCCGACCCTGAGTTTTCGAGGCCTCGACAACGCTACCTACTACCGCCGCCATCCCACCACCAGCGGCGGTTACGAGGACTTTTCCGGCTGCGGCAACGCCCTCGACCTGCGCCAGCCCGCCGTGCTGCAACTGGTGTTGGATAGCCTGCGTTACTGGGTGGGCACGCTGCATGTGGACGGCTTCCGCTTCGATTTAACCCCCGCCCTCGGCCGCCATGCCGGGGCCTTCGACGCCCACGCGCCCCTGTTCATGGCGATTTACCAAGACCCGCTGCTGCGCCACTGCAAACTCATCGCCGAACCCTGGGACTTGGGCGCCGACGGCTACTGTTTGGGCCGCTTTGCGCCGCCCTGGCGGGAGTGGAACGGCCGTTTTCGCGACGATCTTCGCGATTTTTGGCGCGGCGAACCCCACAAGCTGGGGGATTTGGCCCGCCGACTGACCGGTTCCGCCGACCTGTTCCATCACCAACCCCACGCCACGGCCAGCATCAATTTCGTCACCGCCCACGATGGCTTCACGCTCCACGACCTGGTGAGCTATGAGGCGAAACACAACGAAGCCAACGGCGAGGCCAATCGGGATGGCGAGTCCCACAATCGCAGCCAAAATCACGGCCACGAAGGCCCTACCGACCGTCCCGTGATCCAGCACCGCCGCCAGCGCCAACAGCGCAATTTTCTCGCAACGTTGCTCCTCGCCCAGGGGGTGCCGCTGCTGCTGTTTGGCGATGAAATCGGCCGCAGCCAGCAGGGCAACAACAACACCTATTGCCAGGACAACCCCATGGGCTGGATGCCCTGGTCGTGGGGACCGTCCCAACGAGCCTTATTAAAATTCACCCATCACCTGCTGCACCTGCGCCGCCAGCACACGGCCTTTCGCCAGCCGCAATTTTTTAGCGGCCAGAAAAATGCGCTGGGAATCAAAGATTTAGATTGGTTATCGCCCACCGGCGACGCCATGACCCCCGACCGCTGGGACGCCGCCGACAATCGCGCCGTGGGGCTGCTGTTGAGCGGCAGGGCCTTAGCTCACGCGGAAGCCGTGGCCGATCGGGAGACGGATTGGCTGTGGTTGTTAAACGGCGGCGACCGAGAAATGGCCTTTGTGCTACCGGCGCCCCACGGGTGGCGCCGCGTCCTCGACACGGATCGCGGTTACACCGTGGACGCCGACGGTCACGCGGCCATCGACGCCATTACCTATCCCTTGGCAGAAAAATCCGTGGTGCTCTTGCGGCGCGCGGCCGCTAAAACCGCCGCAGACGAATGTTGAGAATCTGGATGCGATAGGCGATCTGGCGCGGCGTCATGTTGAGCAGCCGCGCCGCCTTGGCTTGCACCCAACCGCTTTGTTCCAGCGCGGCGATCACCCGCTCCCGCTCATCCAAATGGGGGTCGGCCAAATCCACCTTGGTTCCCGCCGCCGCCGCCGCCAGCGGCCCCGGGTCGCGATTCACCACCTTGTCTTCTAGGCCGGTCAGCGCCAGCAATTCCCGATCAATCCGCCCGGTATCCGTCATCACCGACGCCCGTTCCAGGGTGTTTTCCAACTCGCGCACATTGCCGGGCCAGTCGTGGCGCATGAGCAACCGCACGGCGCTGTCGTTAATTTCCAAGGGACGCTGTTGCTGTTTCGCGATTTTTGCCACCAAAAACCGCGCTAAATCGTTGATGTCGTCCAATCGCTCCCGCAGGGGCGGCATGTAAATCGGCATCACGTTCAAGCGGTAGTACAAATCCTCGCGGAATTCATTCATCTCCACGGCGGATTCCAAGTCGCGGTTGGTGGCCGCGATGATGCGCACATCCACCTTGAGGGTCTGGGTGCCGCCAATCCGCTCAAACTCCCCCTCCTGAAGCACCCGCAGCAGTTTCGCTTGAAACGCCGGCGAGATTTCCCCCAACTCGTCGAGAAACAGAGTGCCGCCATTCGCCTGCTCAAAGCGGCCTTTGCGCTGGTTCATGGCCCCGGTAAACGCGCCTTTCTCGTGACCAAACAGCTCGGATTCCAACAGGTTGTCCGACAGCACCGCGCAGTTGAGCTTGATAAACGGCGCGTTCGCCCGCGGCGACGCGTAGTGAATGCCGTTGGCCACCAACTCTTTACCGGTGCCGGATTCGCCGCGAATCAACACGGTGGTGTTCCACTTGGCCACTTGGCGCATTTGCTCGAACACCCGGAGCATGTGGGGCGTGCGCCCGATGATGTGATCGAAACCAAAGCGGCCCCGCGCCTCGCGGCGACTGCGGTCCGCTGGGGCGGTGCCCATACCGTGAACCGTGCCATTAGCCGCCGTCCCGGTGGCGATAAGCAGCGGTTGACTCGCCACCAGGGGCACGAGCCAATCGGCGAGGACCTCCATTAAACGGCGGTCGTCGTCGAGACGGCGGTCGCCGATCCACCCATCGGCCTCGTCGGGCTGGGCCGCCAACACCCCGCGCACCACCTGGTCGTCGCGAATGGGCACGGCGATGAAGGGTTTTAGCGGATCGTACAGCCCCAAGCGATTGAGAAACTGGGGCGCGTCGGCAATCCGCCGCAACACCACCGCCACCCCTTCTTGGAGTACCTCGCCCAAAATGCCCTCCCCCAGGCGATAGCGGAGATCGGCTTTCGGCGGCAGCTCGCGCCCTTGAATGGCGACGATCTGCAAGGCGCCTTGCTGGGAATCCACCAGCGCGATGAGGCAGCGTTCGAGTTGGAGGCGCTGGTGGAGCAGTTGCAGCATCTGCTGCAACCGCCGTTCAAACGCCGCGCCGCTGCGGAGCGACTTGCCCACCTCGGCGAGGGCGTCGAGTTGAGCGTTGAGGTAACCGACGCGCGTCGTGTCAATCGTGGTCATCGAAGTATTCGGCCTTTCAAAGCGGTTTCAGCGGCAAGACCACGCGGAAACAACAGCCGCTGGGGTAATCCGCCACGAGATCAAGGGTGCCGCTGTGTTCGTTGACGATCTCCCGCGCCATGGCGAGACCCATGCCGGACTGGCGGTGACCGCTTTTCGTGGTGAAAAACGGCTCAAAAACCCGCAACCGCAGAGCGTCGGGCACGCCAGGACCCGTATCCGCCACATCCACCACCAAATGGCCGCCGTCCACCGCCGTTGTAATGCGCAATTCCCGACGGCGGCGACCGCGCATCGCATCAATCGCGTTGTCGATGAGCTGCTTAAACAGGCTGCGCAGTCGTTGACCGCGCCCGATGAGGGCCGGCAACACCGGCGTGGGCTGCCAATCCACCTCGATGCCTTCAGAAAGCAGTCGCGGCGTCGCCACCGAGAGCACGTCCCGCAGTAATTCGTTGAGGTTAAACGCGGTGAAATGCTCCGGCGGCACCTGGGGCATGGCATCGCTCAGGACGCTCAGAGCGTTTTGGCCCGCGTCCACTGCCTGGCGCAAAGCCAAACGCAACGCGCTGTTGCTCCCCGACTCGTCGCTGCGCCGTTCCAGGAGGTTCAGCGCCGCTTGAATCAGGTTGATCGGCCCTTGGAGCTGGTAAATCGCGCCTTCGATGGTTTCTTGCAGCCCCTGCACCATTTCCTGTTCCACCAGCGTCGCCCGCAACGCATTGGTGGCAACGGCTTCCTGTTGGCGTTTGAGGGTGGTCACGTCGCTTGCCGCTAACAATAAATAGGTGTGCTGCTGCGGTTCGAAGAAATAGTCCGGCGTGGCGTCGCCCTGGTGAAACCACACGCCCGAACAGTTCAGCCAGCGGGTCGCGCCCCTGGGGAGGGCCAGGCTGATTTCGTAATGCTCGAAATTGCGCCTGGTGGCCCGCACCGTGTCCCAATGCCAGCCGGGTGTTTCCGCGAGACAGTGCAAAATGGCGTTCATCGGCTCTTGGCCGAGTTCCGCTGCTAACCGTCGGTACGCGCCGTTGGTCAAAATCACCTGTTTTTGCTCGTCGAGGAGGGCGGTCACGATGGGACTAGCTTCCACCACCGACTCAATCAGCGCCTTCTGATTGCTGACCTTCTGTTGCAACTGATGAACCTGGGTCACATCCCGGTGCATGCCCAAATAAAACACCTGATCGCCCAAAATCACCGGTGCGATGGTGACCTCCGCCACATACAACGAACCATCTTTGCGGGCATTGAGCAGTAATCCCGACCAGGATTTGCGCTGCTCTAACCGTCCCCACAGGGTTTGATACACGAGATTCGGCGTGCGCTTGCTGGACAACATGGACTCATTTTGGCCGACGACTTCTTGGGGCGTGTAACCGGTCACCTGATGAAACGCCTGGTTGGCGTAGAGGATCTTGCCCCGACGATCCGCGATGGAGATCGCCACCGCCGATTGTTCGACAGCTTCCACAAACACCTGGGCAGGCAACCCTTTTTGCTGCAAATCCAAGCTATCGCGCAGGGCAGCCAACACCGCCGGCGGCATGTCGCGGGGCGCCGCCGCCAAAAACTCGGAAAGGGCAGATGAAGCATCACGGGGGGTCATTGGGCGTCCACATCGCAGCGAAATAACCCAACGCTGCAAAAGGCGTTCCGCCGTCGGACAGCGCGAACCCCCGTGCGGGCAGCCCCAAAAATTGTCGTAAAGCCGACAATTGCCCAAGATCCCCCCACTTGTGGGAGTTACGCCGAGACCGACGGGTTTTGTGACCTTTCCCCGTGGTTAATCCAGGGCGGCGGCAGGGTTTCCCGCAGGGCCGACCGCTGGCACAGGAGTTGCCGAAATGCCCTCAATCATTATTGGAGGCGCTATGGGCGACTACTTCTTACTCATTCTGACCACCGCCCTCGTAAACAACGTGGTGCTGGTGTACTTCCTGGGGCTATGCCCCTTTATGGGGGTATCCAACAAAATCGACACAGCGCTTTCCATGGGCCTCGCTACCGCCTTTGTACTCACTCTGGCGAGTTCCTTGAGCTGGTTATTGGAATTTTACCTGCTCCAACCCCTGGATCTGGAGTTTTTACGGATTCTTACCTTCATTCTCGTCATTGCCGCCGTGGTGCAGTTCACGGAAATGGTGATTAAAAAGGTCAGCCCGACGCTTTACCAACTTTTAGGTATTTTCCTTCCCCTCATTACGACCAACTGCGCCGTGCTCGGCGTGGCATTACTGGTGGTGAAAGCCGACCACGGGGGCTTTTTAGGCAGCGTGCTCTTTGGATTTGGCGCCAGCCTGGGTTTCACCCTCGTGATGGTGCTGTTTGCGGGTATCCGCGAACGCCTTGCCCTCGCCCAAGTGCCCGCTGCCTTCAAGGGCATGCCCATTGCCTTTGTCACCGCCGGTCTACTCTCCCTTGCTTTTATGGGCTTTGCCGGTCTTGGCAAATAAACTAGGAAAATCAACATGTTAACCGCTGTTATCAGTCTTACCCTGCTGGGCGTGTTGTTGGGGATCGCCCTCGCCCTCGCCGGCCGTTATCTTCGGGTTGAAGGCAATCCATTAGCCGCCGAGATCGAAGCCATGATGCCCGGCTCCCAATGCGGCCAATGCGGCTTTCCCGGCTGTACCGGGGCGGCCATCGCCCTTGCCGAAGGGCGGGCAGATGTCACCCTGTGTCCCCCAGGAGGCAAAGCCCTGGCGGAAGCCTTCGCCACCAAGCTGGGGGTGACCGTAGATCTCTCCGGTGTGGTGGATAAGCCGCCACAAATCGCTTTTGTGCAGGAAGCCACCTGCATTGGCTGCGCCCGCTGCTACAAGCTGTGTCCCACCGACGCCATCGTCGGCTCGATGAAACAAATTCACACGGTGATCCGCGACGCCTGCACTGGCTGCGAAAAATGCGTGGCGATTTGCCCTACCGGCTGCCTGCAAATGCAGGAAATTAAACCCACCCTTCAGACCTGGTACTGGGCGCGTCCCCAGCAGATCGCTTGAGGTCGCCCATGAAACTGTTTTCATTACGTGGCGGCATTCATCCCCACGACTACAAAGAACTCACCGCCCATTGCGCGATTGAGCCGCTGCCGCTACCGGAACGCTTATTTATCCCGTTGCAGCAGCACATTGGCGCTCCGGCCGCTGCCGAGGTCGCCGTGGGCGAG
>DAIUCA010000039.1:2288-17646 GCA_036846405.1 Candidatus Competibacteraceae bacterium | reverse complement strand
AGGCGTGAAAGGCGATTTAGCGGATTTGTGTGGGCGCTACGGCGTAAACGTGGGTTAAACGGAGCAAGCGAAATGCGGCGATTACCGGTGTATTTGTTGTTGGACACCTCGGGTTCCATGAGCGGTGAACCCATTGAGGCGGTGAAAAATGGCGTGCAGGTGCTGGCGTCTACCCTGCGCCAGGATCCCTACGCCTTAGAAACGGCCTATTTGTCGGTGATTACCTTCGATAACAACGCCAAACAGGTGATGCCGTTAACCGAACTCACGGCGTTTCAGGTGCCTAGCCTGATCGCCAGCGGTGGCACCTCTCTGGGAGCGGGCCTCTCGCTGCTGGCGCGGTCGATTGAAACCGATGTGGTGAAAACCACCCCCGACCGTCGGGGCGATTGGAAACCCCTGGTGTTCTTGATGACCGACGGCGAGCCAACGGACAGCTGGCGAGCCGGCTTGGATAAGTTGAAAGCCACGAAAACTGGCCTGGTGATCGCCTGTGCGGCAGGTCATGGGGCAAACACCAGCGTGCTTAAGGAAATTACCGAGGTCGTGGTGCAACTCGACACGGCGAACTCCGACACGATCCGCGCGTTTTTCAAATGGGTGTCGGCGAGTGTCTCCATGGGCAGTCAAAAAGTGGATAACACCAAAAAAGAAGTCACCGGCCTAAGCGATCTGCCGCCGCCGCCCCCTGAAGTCAACATTGTGCTCTGAAGGAGAACACCGTCATGGGCGTGAGTTTGAGCAAGGGCCAAGGGGTCAGCCTGCGCAAGCGGGAACACGATTTGTCCCAAGTGACCATCGGTTTGGGATGGGATGTGGCGTCGCAGGTCGGGGGACTGTTGGGGTTTGGCAAGCCCGTCGAATACGACTTGGATGTGGCGGCGTTCCTCTGCGACCGCAACGGCAAGGTGGCGGATTTGGGGGAGGTGAAAAACGGCCAACGCACCCTCGTCAACGGCGATGTGGTGTTTTTCAACAGCCTCAAACACCCATCAGGCCATGTCTGGCTCACCGGCGACAACCGCACTGGGGCGGGCGAGGGTGATGACGAGCAAATCATCGTCAAGCTGAACGATCTGGGGAGCCAATACACGCGCCTGGTGTTCGTGGTGCAGATTTACGACGGGGCGAAGCGCAAGCAGGCGTTTGGGCAGGTGACCAACGCGTTTATTCGCGCGGTGGATGGGGGCGACCGCGAAATGGTGCGGTTTGATTTGGCCGGCAAGGAGTTTGCGAATCACCGGTCGCTGCTGTTTGCAGAACTGGTGCGCGAGGCTGAGGGCTGGCAGTTCAACGCCATCGGTCAGTCAGCGGAGGCCGATTCGTTCACCTATTTTCTGAACCAATACCTGTGAGCCGCGACGCGTCCCTGCGTCCTCGGCGGCTGCCGATCTATCTGCTCCTCGATACCTCCGGCTCCATGCGGGGCGAAGCAATCGCTGCCGTCAATGTGGGCATCGAATCGCTGTTTCAGGCACTGCAACGGGATTTGTACGCCCGCGATCATGTGCATCTGTCGGTAATTACCTTTGATTTGACGGCAAAACTCGTCATGCCACTCACGGCGCTTTTGGCCGTGTCTTGGTCGCCGCTCACCCCACCCTCGGCGGGCGCCACCTTTATGGGCGCGGCTCTGGCCCTGCTGCTGGATCGCCTCGATGTGGAACACGATCCCGCCGACTGGTTACCCCTGGTGTTTGTGATGACGGATGGCAGTCCCTCAGACCTGTTTGCCTTTGAGCAGGCCTGCGACGCACTCAAAACCCGACGTCTGGGGGGCATCGTGGGCTGTGCGGCGGGGCCTAAGGCGAAAACGGCGGCGCTTCAACAGTTTGCCGATCCGGTGATGACCCTCGATCACCTGGATGCGGCCCAATTCGCCCGGTTTGTGAAGTGGATTGAGCAGGGCGTTTCCCAGCGCGCCCAGCACGATGCAGACGACGCGGTAACCCTGCCGCCGCCGCCCCCCGATATTCAATTGTTGCTGTAACCCCCAACGGCGCCGTGTTCGCCGTTATTCCCCCCTTTTGTTGAGCGATCGTCGATCATGGAATCCAAAAAAACCTATTCCCTCCCCCTGTACCACGAAAACGGCGTGCGCCTGGAGTTAACGGGGCTATCTACCGACCCCTATGCCACGGAAGCAGGCCGCATCTTTTCGGCCCAAGCGAAGGTGCGCGACCGCGTGTTCGCCTTCATCAAAGAAGTGGGCGATTTGTGGAAACGCCACATTCCCGAGAGCGATTTGCTCGACAAATCGGTGCCGCTCCCCAAAACCACGATCACTTTGGAGAAATCCATTCCCACCGCGCCGCCGCCCGCCGCGATGCCGCCGCCCCGATCGGGGTCGCCCGGGGTGCCTCCCAGCTCCCGCTACCAACACGTGATGGCCTCCGGAGGACAACCCCCGTCGGGTGGGTATTACAAGGGAAGCTATCAGCCGCCCACTAAACCCGCCCCACGGCCGATAGCGCCCCCACCGCCCCCGCCCACGGCCAATTTCGATTCCCTACCCAACGCCAAGATGGGCGAGCCGTATGTGGGGCGACTCGCGGGGAACAGCACGACCCTGTTTGGCCATCCCATCCGCATCGATCGGGTGTCGCTGCCCCCCGAGCTGGGCTTGGCGTTTGATTCGGTGCGCAAAGAGATTTGGGGCACCCCCCAAAAGGCTGGCGACTTCAAAATTCGGGTGCGCTGGAGCTGGCATGCGGTGCAGATACCAGTGGGGATGTACGACGGAGAAACGACCCTCACGGTAAACGCCGACCCCCGCACCCTGTGGTCCCAACAGGAACCCTCGGCCACCTTGCCCTACCCCAAACCCCACACGGCCAGCCAACAGATTTTGGTGAACGGGGGACGGTTGATTGGCGCGAGCCATCGGGGCCGCTCCCACGCCCACAGCGCCACCTTTCGCGATGACGATTTTGCCCTGGATTACGACGCCACCTCGGGCTGGTCGGTGATGGCGGTGGCGGATGGGGCTGGCAGCGCCCCGCTGTCCCGTCAAGGCGCCAAACTCGCCGTCGATACCTTCCGCGACACGGTGATGGCCGCTTTGGGCGCCGATAGCCAATTGCGGGCAGCCGTCGTGCGGTGGGATGAATCGAGTCGCACCACGGCCTATCAACGGTGTTATGCCCTGTTTCAAACCGCTGCCGACCGCGCCGTGCGCGCCATCGAAGCCGAAGCCCAGCAGCAGAAAACCGACGTGCGCCAATACGCCACCACGCTCCTCGGCGCGGTGGTACTGCCCGTGCGAGCGGCGACGGGCAGCGGTTGGGACTGGTTTATCGCCAGTTTTTGGATGGGCGACGGCGCGATTGCGGCCTACGGTCCCACGGGCAAGGTCCGCCTCATGGGTACCCCCGACGGCGGCGACTATGCCGGCCAAACGCGGTTTTTAGACCGGGCGGCGCTTATCGACCCAAACTTCGGCAAGCGCATCAGCGTGGGCCGCTTCAGCGATCTCACCGCCGTGTTGTTGATGACTGACGGTGTGTCTGATCCGTATTTCGATACGGTGAACGATCTGGAAAAAGGCGTCGCATGGAACCGCCTGTGGCAGGAACTCGAACCGGTGCTGCACAGCAGAACGCCCGACCAAGCTCTGGCCCAGTGGCTCGACTTCTTTAGCCAAGGCCACCACGACGACCGCACCTTAGCGGCATTGTTGCTGGGGTCGTAACGTCGCCATGGCAACCGTGACCTGTCAGACGGTAGACGGCCAAACCGTCGAATTTGTGGATCAAATCATCGGCTCGGGGGCCATGAAAGACGTCTACTTTTCGCCCGACAAATCCTATGTGGTTGGGTTCTACAAAACGCCCCAGAACGCCCAAGCGCGCGAACGTCTACAGATGATTACTGGGGTCTATCGGGAGCGGATTTTCGACCAACCTGGCGGCGATTATTGGAAAAATCTCTTCTGCTGGCCCACGGCCACGGTGGAGCATGGGGGGCGACTGGGTGTGGTGGTGCCCTGTTACCAGTCGCATTTTTTCTTTCAACACGGCTCGGCCAACAGCGATTTTCTGAAGATCAAGGGCAAGGAGAAGGAGGGGAAATGGTTTGCGAGCGCGAACCATCGCAACCGCAGCCTGGCTCCGGAAGAGAAAGGCCATTGGTTGGGTTATCTGCGGGTGTGTTTGCAACTTTCCCGAGCGGTGCGCCGACTCCACGCCGCTGGATTAGCCCATTCGGATTTGTCGTACAAAAACGCCCTCGTCGATCCATTGAGTGGGCGGGTCTGTCTGATCGATTTAGATGGTCTCGTTGTGCCCGGCAAATACCCACCAGATGTGGTGGGCACCCCGGACTTCATTGCCCCCGAGGTGGTGAAAACCAGCCATTTGGCCAGCGACAATCCGAATCGGTGCCTGCCGAGCATCGCGACGGATCGCCACGCCCTGGCGGTGCTCATCTACATGTACCTGTTCTGTCGCCATCCCCTGCGGGGCCGCAAAATCCACGATGTGACCGACGAGCAGAACGATGAGCGGTTGTTGATGGGCGAGAAAGCGTTGTTCGTCGAACATCCCACCGATGTCAGCAATCGCATCGATAAAAGCCAGCTCAGACCCAGTGCTCTGCCTTGGGGCGATCCAGACATTCGCCCATTTACCCTGGCGGGGCCGCATCTGGAACTGCTCTTTCTAAAAGCCTTCATCGACGGGCTAAACAACCCGAATCAGCGCCCGACCGCCGATGAATGGGAGAACGCCCTGATCAAAACGGCTGATCTACTGCAACCCTGTGTTAACCCTGCCTGTGAACAGCAATGGTATGTGTTTGATAATCGCCAAAAACCCCGCTGTCCATTCTGCAATACCCCCTTCCAAGGGCAATTGCCGATTCTGAACTTCTATTCATCGCGAGGGGGGAACGGCACCTTTCGGTCAGATCAACATCGGTTGATGGTCTGGCGGGGACAATCTCTCTCCTGGTGGCACGTCAACCGCCTGGTTTCTCCCAACGAGCGGCTTACCGACGGGCAAAAACCTCGGGTGGGCTATTTCGAATTCCACGAAAATCGCTGGTGGCTGGTGAACGAACGGCTCCCCGCCCTGCGAGATGTGACCGAGAAAAACCAACAACGCCCCATCGGCATGGGCGAGAAAATCGCCCTCTACGAAGGGGTTAAGCTGTTACTGTCGCCAGAAGACGGCGGGCGCTTAGTGGTTGTCCAACTCGCCGGTGGATAATCTGAAGGTTCTAGAAATTTCCCCCCAACCACCCCGAGAATCCCCATGAAAACGCTATTTTGCGCGCTTGCCCTCATGTCGCTCGCCCTCGCATCCGCGTCGGCTAGTGCCGATGAACGCGGCGACGCCCGTCGGTGTTCCAACGCCTCGCTCAAAGGGACTTACCTCTATTCTGGCGAAGGCATGACCCTGCTCGCCGTACCGCTGCCCAACGGCTATCCCTACTTTCCCTACATCGAAGTCGGTCTGGAAATCTACGACGGCGTTGGCAACGTGCAGAACATCTACAGCAACAGCCAAGAACCCGGCCACCTTAGCGACACGGCCACCTATGTGGTTAATCCCAATTGCGAAGGCACGGTGACCTACAGCTCTGGATCGGTGTTCAGCATCTTTTTAGGCCCGAACGGCGACAGCTTCACCTTCATCCAAGCCGACGATTCCAGTCGCATCTATTCCGGCCAACAACAGCGCGTTGCCGATACGACTAACCCTCGTTGTTCTAATCGCTCGCTCCGCGGCACCTACACCTATTTCGCCCAAGGCAGCGACAACCACCTGTTTTTCTACCTCCAAACCGGCATGGAAACCTACGACGGCCAAGGCAATGTGAAGAACAAGTATGTGGACAGTCTGACGCGCACCATGAATTTCGACACCGCGACTTATGAAGTGGGCGCGAACTGCGCCGGCGTGGCCCGATACGCCTCGGGAGATATATTCAACGTCTTCGCAAGTCCCGCCGACGATAGCTTTGTGTACGTGCAAGTGCCCAACGGCCGCAGCATCCTGACGGGAAGCCAGCAGCGCGTTTCGCGGCGCGTCATCGACATTCTGGCCGAATAAACACGGTCTGCTAATCCCATGAATCCCCTGTTCTCTCGATCTTCTGCGCTGTTCTGGATGCTCGCCATGTCCACGCTACACGCTGACAACCAGCCCTCAACATGGACCGCACGGGGCAATGAACCCGGCTGGACGCTCCAATTTGCCGACGGCAACGCCACGTTTGTCGGCGATTACGGCGCGATCACACGACAAGCGCCCTTGCCGCCGCCGATCGATACCGACGGCATTCAGATGTATCGCTTACCCGCCATGCAGATCGCCGTGGCGCCCAAAATCTGCCGCGATTCCATGACCGGCCTGCCCTATCCCCAGACGGTTACCGTGACGCTCACCGACCAAGCGCCGCTCAACGGCTGCGGCGGCCAGCCCATAGATCTGCTGGTGGGGGACGAATGGCGTGTCGAGCAGCTTGAGGGCGCGGCGCTGGTGGCCGACTCGGCGGTGACCTTTCATGTAGATGCGACGGGGCACGTAAGCGGCACGAGTGGCTGCAATCGCTACTTCGGGCAGCTCACCATCAGCGGCGAACGGCTCCAGATGGGACCGATAGCTGGCACGATGATGGCCTGTCCCGAGGCGTTGATGGCCCAAGAACAGCGTTATCACGCGGCCTTGGGTGCGATTGATGGCTTTGACATCGACGACGCGGGCGCTTTGCGGCTACTGACCGCTGGCGCGGCGGTGATCGTGGCGCGGCGCTAAGGCCACTTCCACCCGCGCTGATTAGTCGCCGCTGCCGCCACAGCCGCTGTCGGCACCGTCGTAATTGTTCGATGAGGGGTTTCCGTTGAGGGCTTGTTGTTCGGGAGTCCATTGCGCAGCAGTCATGGGTCGTGCTCCGAAGCGGGCAACATTGCCCATCGCCTAGATACACGACTCCCCCAACCCATTGAAATAACCAGGGTTTTTGTCAAAGCCCCGTCGGCAAGGAAAATGGCATAGGCGTCGGTTATTCTTACCGCGCTCCTATTTCTCGCTCGTGAGGCTCTTTTGTGGACGATTTGGATTTTTTGCTCGACTGCGGGGCGCTCGATCCCATTGATGTCGCTTTGGCGCGCCAACTGCCCCTCGCCATACCCGCCGCCCCAGTTGTACCGCGTATGGCACTCGCCATTGCTCTGGTGAGTCGGGCGGTGCGTCAAGGCCATGCGTACTTTGATTTGATGCAAACCCGCTTGCCCTTACCCGAAGGTGAGTTGTTCGCCCTGCCGTTTTTCGATGAATGGCGCCAGGTATTGGCACAACATCCCCTGGTGGGCCGCCCCGGTGATTGGAAACCTCTCATTTGGGAAGGAAATGCCCTCTATTTGTACCGTTATTGGCAGTATGAACAGCAATTATCTCAAGATTTTTCCCGCAAATTGCGCCATTCGCCGTTAATTGACCAAGAACGCTTACATCAGGGGCTCGATCGGCTATTTGCCGACGAGAGCGCCGGCACGCCCGGCCAACGGCAAGCTGCCGCCATCGCGCTTTTAAGCCAACTCGCCGTCATTACCGGCGGCCCCGGCACCGGCAAAACCACCACACTCGTCAAGATTCTCGCGCTTTTACGGGATCAACAGCCCGATCTCACTATCGCCCTGGCCGCGCCGACCGGTAAGGCAGCCGCCCGGATGGCTGAGGCCATTCAACAGGGTAAACAGGCCCTGTTGCCCCAATGGCCCGCCGTGGCCGATGTGCCCGAAAAAACCCAGACGCTCCATCGGCTGTTGGGGCCACTTCCCGACGGCGTCTATTTTCGCCATGACCGCGCCCATCCCCTGGGCGTGGACGTGCTCGTAATCGACGAAACCTCCATGGTGGATTTGGCGTTAATGGCGAAGACCGTCGCGGCGCTGCGGCCCGAGGCGCGGCTGATTCTTTTGGGGGACAGCGAGCAGCTGTACGCCGTGGAAGCGGGCGATGTGCTGGCGGCGCTGGTGGCCGATGGGGTCGGCGTCACGACCGCGCGGGCGGCGGCTTTGGCGAGTGTGGGCTGTGCGACCCCGCCCGTGGCGCCGACGGCCACCGCGCTCCACGACGGGGTGGCCCGCCTGGTTCACAGCTACCGCTTTCAGGGCGGCAGCGCCGTTGGGCGGCTGGCGACGGCCGTGCGCCATGGAGATGTGGCTGCGTTGGAACAGCTCCTCGATGCGCCGCCCGACGGCCTGGTGTGGCACGACAGCGATGATTTTGAAGCCATGTTGAGCGCCCTTGCGGCGGGCTACGCGCCTTACTGGGCGCTGGTGCGGAACGGTGCCCCGCCGACAGATTTGTTTGCCCAGTTGCAACAATTCCGCGTGCTCTGCCCCCAACGCCACGGGGACGCGGGTGTTGAGGCAATCCACGCGCGGTACGAAGCCCCTTGGCAGTCCCCTACGGCCGGGGCGTTTTACCCCGGGCGAGCGGTGATGATGACGCGCAATGACTACGGCCTACACCTTTATAACGGCGATGTGGGCATCGCACTGCCCAGCGAAGCAGACGATTTTCAGACCCTGCGACTGTGCGTACCGCAACCGGATGGCGGTCAGCGCTTCGTGGCGCTCAATCGCCTGCCGGCCTTTGAAGCGGCCTACGCCATGACGGTCCACAAAAGCCAAGGCTCCGAGTTTGCGCATTTACTGTTGTGGCTGCCGAATCAGGGCACCGCGCTAATGACCCGCGAATTGCTTTACACCGCGATCACCCGTGCAAAAGCCAAAATCACCATTTGGGGCCGCCGCGAAACCTTAATTAACGCATTAAACCGCGTGCAAAATCGCTTGAGCGGTTTGCGCCCCAAATTGATTAAGCAACTTGCGCTAATGGAATAGCTAATGGCTGGAGTCGCGGTTGACTTGCCATTAAATCAATCGCGCTATTTAATTCGCTATCAATCCCATGATTCCCGAGGCTGATAAAAATGGCAGAAACCCAAAACGCGCCCGATGAAATGACGGCGCAACTCGACTCCTTATTTAAGGATTTAGAAACCATGTCTATCGACGCCCTGCAATTGCTTTCGCAAAAGGTGCAGGACGAGATTAAGGAACGTAAAAACCGCGAGCGCCAAGAACTCAAACGCAAGTTTGAAGAAGAGGCCAAACGGTTGGGCGTCACCATTGAAATGCGCGAGTTAAAAACCAGCGATAACGCCAGCAATGCCCATAAAAAAGGCCGCACGAAAACCGAGATCAAATATCGCAATCCGGAGAATCCCGCCGAGACTTGGACGGGTCGCGGTAAACGCCCCACTTGGGTGAATCGCCTACTCGAAGCCAAGGGCGTTTCGCCGAAAGAAGTGAAGGATTTGAGCGCCCATTTGCCCGAGCTATTAGTGCATAAATAATTGTTCCCCGCGATCTCACGCGAGATCGCGGTTTTTTTGTTGTAAAACAAGGGGTTATGGACGCGACTGTAGCGGTCGTTATGGGTGAATCAGGAAGAGTTGGGCGAGGCCGAGGAAAATGAAAAAGCCCATACTGTCGGTGCTAAATGTGAGGAGAATACTCGACCCTAATGCGGGGTCTCTTCCCAGGTAATTCATGAGTAATGGCACGCCCATTCCCACCACGGCGGCGATCAATAAATTGAGTGCCGTCGCCACGCCTAACACCAGGCCTAATGGCGCGTCGCCGTAGAGCAAGAAACCGAATAATCCCAATACCGTTCCCCAGATAAGACCGTTAATCAAACTCACGGATAATTCTTTGCGAATCAGGTAGGGCAAATTTTGCTGATTGATGCGATTGAGCGCAAAGCCGCGAATAAATAAGGCGATGGTTTGATTACCGGTGTTGCCGCCAATACTCGCCACAATCGGCATTAACGTGGCGAGAGCGACCAGTTGCGTAATCGCCGCTTCAAATAAACCAATAAACCGCGACGCCAAAAAGGCCGTCATCAGGTTAATTCCCAACCACAGCCAGCGACTTTTGGCGCTCTTCCACATGGGGCTAAATAGGTCTTCGTTGGGATTAATCCCGTCCCGTAATCGGTTCTGCTGATCGGCGTATTCGTTGGCGTAATCCATCACACTTTCCACCGTAATGCGGCCAATTAAACGGTCGGTTTCATCGATCACCGGCGCCGAAATTAAGTCGTAATCCTCAAACGCCCGCACGGCTAATTCCGCCGCCCCGTTGGGATCAAATCGCGGACCGTCCCGCTGCATCAGAGTATCAATCGCCATGTCGCCGGAATTGAGCAGCAACGCGGTCAACGGCACGCTGCCGCAAAAGCGCCGACGGTCGTCGAGGACGAATACCTGGTCGGTTTGCGGCGGCAATCGCCCGCCAGAAGCCAGTCCCACCTCCCGCAGCCGCGCCAACGCACTGTTCACCGTGGCATTTTCAGGCACCCACAGCACATCTTCATCGGTTAAATGACCAATCTGATCCGTGCGATAGGTCGCTGCCGACTGCCATTGGGCGCGCACCGCCGCATTCAGATGGGGCGACAGCTCGGCTAACAGGGCCGGTGACAAGTAGCTGTGCAAATCCGCTAACTGTTCCCCGTCCAAGGAGGGCGCGAGGGCCTGGCGATCCTCTGGCGTCATGGTGGTTAACAGCTCAGCGGCGAGGACGTCCGGCAGTTCCCACAGCACCGCGCCCCGCCGAGCCGCCGCCGTGTGATGCAAGATCAGATGCCGCTGTTCCCCCGGCAGTCGCTCCAACAGATCGGCAACTTCCGCTGGATGGAGCTTCTGCAAACGGTTGGCGAGTTCTGTTAGCTGTTGGCGATAGGTCACCGACTGCACTAGTCCCTTGCGCTCGCCCTTTTCGGTGCTCTCGGTGAGCCGATTCACCAGCGCCGCCCGCCGTAGCGATTCCAGCACCGGCTGCAACCGCGCTTCTAACAGCGCTCTGTTGTAACGTTCAGTCATAAACACCTCGTTTTTGAAGGAAATCGACGGGCTATTTTACGATTATTGCCGCACCTAACCCGCGATTTTGTGGCGTTTCGCGAACACCGATCCTGGACGCACAGTCTATTAAATCCTGTTCCTTACCTACTTTTCGGGATGTCTCATGAAGCTGTTGATTTTACTGGTGTTATTGACGACGACCGCGCTGGCACAACCGCCGGCCCAGGTGGGCGTGGATGTGGTGCGGATGGAAAACGCGTCCCAAACGGTGCCCGTCCTGGGACGCCTCGTGTCGCGACAGCGGGGCGTGATTGCGGCCCGCACGGACGGGCCGGTGGCTCAAGTGCGCGTCCAAGTGGGCGACCGCGTGGCTGCCGGCGATGCGTTGGTGGTGTTGGACACGGCCCGATTGCAGTCGGCGAAGGATTTGGCTGACCGCCAGCTCGTGGAGTTTGGCGCCCAAATCGCTACCGCCGCCGCCCAGGAGGACTTGGCGGCCAAGGAGTTGGATCGCTTTGAACGGCTGCGCAATTCGCCCGCCTTTTCGCCCAGCGATTACGACGTTCGCTTACAAGCGGTCGCTGTGGCGCGCGGCCAACGCCAAGAAGCCGAAGCCCGCCGCACCCGCTGGGAAATCGCCATTCGCCTCGCCGAAATCAATCTGGTTGATGCCACGGTGCGGGCGCCGTTTGAGGGCGTCGTGCTCACGCGCCATGTGAGCGAGGGGGCATGGCTTCAGGCCGGCGATTCGGTGGTGACCCTGCTCAACGACCGAGATTTAGAAATCGAAGCTGATGTGCCGACGGCGTATCTCGCGGGTTTAACCGTGGGCACCCCAGTGGACGCGCGTCTGCTGGACGGCACCACAGTGAAGGCAACGGTGCGGTCGGTGATTCCCGATCAGAACACCGCGGCGCGCACCCAAGCCGTGCGCTTCGCCGTGAATCTGCGCGAGTTAACGCGGCCCGCCGTGAATCAAGAGGCCACCCTGGCGATTCCGGCAGCGGCCCAGGAGACGGTGGTGTCGGTAAATAAAGATGCGCTGATCTATGGGCCTCAGGGATCGTTGGTGTTTGTGGTGGATAACGGCGTGGCACAGCCGCGGCCGGTGCAGATTGGACCGGCCATGGGCAGCCGATTTCAGATTCTGGACGGACTCAAACCCGGCGATCGGGTAGTGATTCGCGGCAACGAACGCCTGCGCCCGGGGCAGGCCGTCGTGGTGCAGGGAGATCCGTCATGAACCAATGCCATGGGCTGGACAGGGTCGAATCGGGGGGAGCGGTATGAACGGGGTGATTCGCAGCGCGATCGACCGGCCGGTGTCGGTGATTTCGGTGGTGTTGATGGTGGTGATGTTCGGGTTGCTGGCGTTGGCTGCGATTCCGGTGCAATTGGCGCCGGATGTGCGCAAACCCATCATCACCATCACGACCAACTGGTTTGGCGCCGCCCCGGCGGAGGTGGAACGAGAAATCACCAATCGCCAAGAGGATGTGCTGAAAGGTCTGGAAGGTCTGCAAGAAATGGTGTCGTCGTCGCGGAATGGCCAGGCGGAAATCACGCTAGAATTTGCGCCGAACCAGAATATGGATCGGTCGCTGTTGTTGGTGAGCAACCGCCTCGACCGCGTGAACGGTTATCCGGACCGGGCGGACGAGCCGGTGTTGCAGTCGTCCGGGTCGGAGGACAGCCCCATTGCCTGGATGGTGATGCAGCGACTGCCCGGCGAAACCCGTGACATCCACACGTTCGGCGATTTTGTGGAGGACGTGGTGAAAGCGCGCCTCGAACGGGTGCCGGGGGTGAGCCGCGTCAACGTGTTTGGCGGCAGTCAGCAGGAAATGCACGTGATTGTGGAACCGCGCCGCCTGGCCGAGCAGGGCATTACGGTGGACTTTCTGCTGGATGTGTTGCGCGGGGCCAACGTGGCGTTGTCAGCGGGCTACGTGGACGAGGGCAAACGGCGGTACACCGTGCGCACGGAGGGGGAATTGAACACCCTCGACGCGGTGCGCCAGGTGTTGGTGCTGAGCCGCGTGACGCCGGATGGCCGCCAAGTGCGGGTGACCGTGGGCGATGTGGCTGATGTGCAGTACGGCTACAACGAGCCGGCGGCGCGAATTCGGCGTTTAGGCGCGCCGGCCATGGCGATCAATGCGGTGCGCGAGAGTGGCGCGAACGTCATCGAGACCATGAAGGGTCTGCGGGCGGCGCTAGCAGAACTCAACGAGAGCGTGCTGCCGCGCAATGGCGTGTTTATCGATCAGGTGTACGACGAGACGATCTACATCAACCAAGCCATCGAGATGGTGACCGCCAATCTTTGGATGGGGGCCGGACTGGCGGCGGTGATTCTGCTGGTGTTCTTAAAATCGATTGCGGCGACGCTGATTATTGGGCTGGCCATGCCGGTGTCGGTGATCGGCACGTTCGTGGTGATGTCGGCGATGGGGGCGTCCATCAACGTGATTTCCCTTGCCGGCTTAGCGTTTGCCGTGGGTATGGTGGTGGATGCGGCGATTGTGGTGCTCGAGAACATTTTCCGCATGCGCCAACAGGGTCTACCCATCGCCCAGGCCTGTTACGAGGGGGCGCGCCAGGTGTGGGTGGCAGTGCTGGTGTCGGTGCTCACCACGGTGATGGTGTTTATTCCGCTGCTGAATCTGGAACTCGAAGCGGGCCAACTCTTCCGCGATATTGCCCTCGCCATTTCCGTCTCGGTGAGCCTGTCGCTGCTGGTGTCGATTACGGTGATTCCGGCCTTGGCGCGACGGCTGCTCGCGGGGGACGCCGTGGCGACCCTCCACGAAACGCGGCGGATTTTTCTGCTGGATTCCCTGGCGGGGCTGTTTGGGCGGGTAGTGTTGGGATTCAACGGCTTGCTGATTCGGTATCGGCTGTTGGGATTGATTTGGGTGACGGGCCTGATGACGGCCTCCCTGGCGGTGAGCGTGCTGCTGCTGCCGAAGCTGGAATATCTGCCAGAAGGCAATCGGAATCTGATTTTCGGGGTGATGCTGCCGCCGCCGGGCTACAACCTGGAAACCATGACGCAGATCGCGCAACGCATCGAAAACGCGGCGCGTCCCCTGTGGGCGTCAGTGTCGGGGCCAGAGCCGACTGCCGACGGCACGCCGAAAATCCAGAACTTTTTCTTTGTTGCGACCCGCGCCAACACCTTCATTGGGGCGGCGGCGGTACAGGGGGAGCGGGTGGCGGAGCTGATTCCCGTGTTGCGTGGCCCCATGTTTGAGGAGCCGGGCACCTTTGGCTTTGTGACCCAACCATCGATTTTCGGGCGCGGCATTGGCGGCGGTCGCGCCGTGAATCTGGATATTTCTGGCCCAGATTTGGGGGCAGTAATTGGCGTCGCCCAACAGGCGGCGGGTCGGGTCGCCCAGGTGTTGCCCATGAGCGCGGGTCATCAGTTTCGGCCCCAACCCGGTCTGGAGTTCGGCGCTCCGGAAGTGCGGCTGTATCCGGATCGGGTACGGCTCGCGGATGCGGGGGTGACCGCAAGGAGCTTTGGCACGACGGTGGAGGCATTTAACGAAGGGGTGCGGGTCGCCGAGGTGACAGTAGATGGAAAACGTCTGGATCTGCTCATCAAAGGCAATGGCGAGCGGGCCGCGAACACCCAAGACATCGGTTATCTGCCCATCGTGACCCCCGAGGGCGTGATTGTGCCCATGAGCAGTCTCGGACAGGTGGTGATGACGGCTGGCCCCACGGAGATTCGCCATCTGGAACGGGTGCGGACGGTGACCTTGGAGATTCGCCCGGCGCCCGACATGGCCCTTGAATCCGCCATGGAGATTCTGCAAACCCAAGTAATGGCGCCATTAATCGCCGAAGGATTGCCGACAGGAGTGCAGTTGGGGCTATCGGGCACGGCGGACGAGCTGCGGCAGACGTGGAATGCCATGAAATGGCAGCTCGCCGTGGCCTTAGTGATTGTTTATCTGGTGATGGCGATTCAATTCGAGAGCTTCTGGTATCCGCTCATCATCGTGACGACGGTGCCGGCAGCCATGGCGGGGGCGGTGCTGGGCCTGGTGGCGCTGAACACCGTGAAATTCCAGCCTCTGGACATGCTCACGATGTTGGGATTCGTGATTTTGATCGGCGTCGTCGTAAATAACGCGATTTTGCTGGTGGAACAGACGCTGTTTCACATCCGCGAGAAGGGAATGGATACGGTAACCGCGATTCAGGAAGCAACGCGGAATCGGCTGCGACCGATCTTTATGTCGAGCCTGACCTCAATTTTCGGAATGCTGCCCCTGGTACTGTTTCCGGGGGCGGGCACGGAGCTGTATCGGGGGTTGGGTGCGGTGGTGATTGGCGGGTTAACCCTGTCCACGTTCATTACGCTGGCCCTGGTGCCACCGATGCTGGGGCTATTTTTGCGCCGTACGCCGGTGGCAGTAGCCCAACCGGCCGAGGCAATCGCATGAACGGTTCGCGC
>DAIUCA010000039.1:0-2278 GCA_036846405.1 Candidatus Competibacteraceae bacterium | reverse complement strand
GGGTTGAGGTCGTCCATTCAGATCACGTGGTTACGCTCGCTTAAACAAAAGCCCCCGCCGTTCTGCAAGACACGGCGGGGGCTTTTTATGGAACCGACAAAGAGTTAGGCGTAGGTGGGGGCGAACGCTTTTTCTGGATTTTCTGCGGGCTTATCGCCATCCCAATACGGCGACATTTTCCGCAGCTGTGCGATGACACCTGGCATCACTTCGATCACCTTCTCGATGTCGTCCTTCGTGGTGTAGCGCGACAGGGAAAACCGCACCGTGCCATGGGCCGCAGTGAACGGGATATTCATCGCCCGCATCACATGAGATGGCTCCAGCGATCCAGACGTGCAGGCCGAGCCGCTCGAACAGGCAATCCCGTGTTTATTCAGCAGCATCAACACCGCTTCGCCTTCCACAAATTCGAATGCGATGTTGCACGTGTTCGGCAGCCGATTGGTCGGATCGCCGGTCACAAAGCAGTTGGGCACCGTCGCCAAAATGGCGGCTTCCAGATGATCCCGCAGCATTTTGACATGGCTGTTTTCATAGGCGAGTTGCGACATAGCGAGTTCTGCTGCCTTGCCCAGACCGACGATGGATGCACTGTTTTCCGTGCCGGCGCGGCGTCCGCGCTCCTGGTGGCCGCCCCGCAGCAATGGTCTGAAACGCACACCCCGCTTCAGATACAACACGCCAACGCCCTTGGGCGCGTGGAGTTTGTGACCCGAAATCGACAGCATGTCCACGGCGCTGTCTTTCAGATTCATCGGGATTTTGCCGACGGTTTGCACCGCGTCTGAGTGGAACAGCACGCCTTTTTCGTTGGCGAGTGCGGCCATCTGTTCGACGGGAAATAGGGTGCCGGTCTCGTTATTTGCCCACATAACCGACACCAGCGCGACTTTCTCCGTCAGCACCCGCAGGTAATCCGACAAATCCAAACGTCCGTGACCATCCACTGGTAGGTAATGAACGGTGTAGCCGTCTTTTTCCAGATGTTGGCAGAGGGTCAAAATCGCTGGATGTTCGACGGTGGTCGTGATGATCTCGCGGCGTTCGGGTTGGCATTTGAGCGCCGACAAAACCGCCGTGGAGTTCGATTCGGTACCGCAAGACGTGAAAATAATTTCCGATTCGTGTTCTGCACCCAGGAGCGTCTGAATCTGTTGCCGCGCTTTTTTGAGGGCCTGCCCCACGCGGTTGCCGAAACTGTGCATCGATGATGCGTTGCCAAATTGTTCGGTAAAGAAAGGCAACATGGCGTCTACAACCGCCGGATCGACCATCGTGGTGGCGTTGTTATCGAGATAAATGCCGCGCATAACCTAAGCTCCCACGGGCTGTTCGGAGACTGGCACGACGCGCAGAAACTCGCCGAGTTCTTCCATCAGACGTTGCTGAATGCCGCCCAACGTTGAAGTCGCCATGCCGCAGCCTTGGCAAGCACCGCTCATCTTCACAAACACGGTTTTGCCGTCCACATCCACGAGTTCCACATCGCCGCCATCCCGTTGCAGCAGCACGCGCATGTCTTCGATGACCTTGTCGATTTTCTTAATCCGCTGGGCCGGGGTGAGCTTGCCCGCCTGAATCACTGGTTTTTTGATGATATTTTCTTCTGGCTTCGCGGGCTTGGGCGGCGCTTTTGCCGAGGTATGTAAGGATTCGCCCCGCTCGGCGAGCACCTTGGTGAGAATCTCTTCGATCCCCTCGTGACAGGCCGAACAGCCCCCACCGGCCTTGGTGTAGTTCGTCACGTCCTGCACAGTGCTGAGACTATTGGCGCGGATGGTGTTCTCGATCATCACCGCATCTACCGCAAAACACTTGCAAATCAAGGCGCCTTCTTCGTGATCGTCGGCCCAAGCCTCGCCCTTAAAGTTGGCGATGGCTGCCTGCAAGGCTTCGCGGCCCATGACCGAACAGTGCATTTTTTCCGGCGGCAGACCGCCCAGAAAATCGGCAATGTCTTGATTAGAAATCTCCAAGGCTTGGGTGATGGTCTTGCCTTTCACCATTTCGGTAAGCGCCGAACTCGACGCAATCGCCGATCCGCAGCCAAAGGTCTGAAACCCAGCTTCTTCGATGATTTCGGTGGTCGGATCGACTTTCAGACTCAAGCGCAGCGCGTCGCCACAGCTGATCGAACCCACATCGCCAATGGCGTTGGCGTTTTCCAGGGCACCCGCATTGCGCGGATTAAAGAAATGTTCTTTGACGGTATCGGTATAATCCCACATGGCGCGTCTCCTTAGACTTTGAACGAGCTGCCGCAGGCGCAACTGGC
>DAIUCA010000038.1:0-17804 GCA_036846405.1 Candidatus Competibacteraceae bacterium | reverse complement strand
ACGCCCTTGTAGGGGTTGATTTGTCCGAAATAGGCGAATCGCCCACGAATCTCGCCATCTTGCAGGGGCCTGGGCGGTAGCCGCTCGTCCATCGGCAACCCGTTTTCCTGCATCGCGATTTTATCGGCGGGGATGCCCCAGTCGATGTACCGCTGACGCAAAAACTCGCTGGGGGAAATGAAGTGATCCACAAGGTTGAAATGGCTCTTGATGTACCGCTCCCGCAGAAAGAACTCTTCAGGGGTGCGGTGGGGAAAACACTGTGCGCATTCCCGCGGGCTGCCGCGGTAACACAATCGCCGTTCCGCATCGGTTTTCACCATCTGGCCGTTGTGGGCGCAAATGGCGATGAACTCATGGAGCGTCATCGCGATTTTGGCCCGAGGGCAATACCGCTTCACCGCCCGCAACAGTTCTACGCCCAGAAAAATGTAGTGGTGAAAGTGCACCACATCGGGGTCGATGGTGCGCAGCAGGTTGGCGATGTCGCTGTCTGGGCCAAGGCGCAGCGTTGCCGTCAAATCGTCTGAATTAGCGCTGCCGGCGACCAAATATTCCCGCGCTGTCAGAGTCGACAGCTCCACGGTGGGGTGCAAGAGGCTGTCGGGCGCCCGTCCGATAAACCACGCTTCGTGATCGGATAACGCGTTGATTCCCTTGAAAAGATGGTAGGCGGCCATCTCGCCGCCCCCTTTGGAAAAGGTGGGATGGCCATGACTCAAAATGACGACCTCCATAATTTATGCCCCCTGCGCTTCTGGATTGGCGATCTCGCCTGCGATGATTTTTTGGTGATAGCGCCAGCCGTTGTACAACGTGATGAGCTGGCGATGGCTGTTAATGTCGCCCAATGTCTGAGACTGGCGTTCCAGATGCCAAAGTTTGGCCTGGGGCACGAGCCATAGAGATTTTCCCCGCTTGGCCAGTTGCAGACACAAATCGCTGTCTTCGAAATCGCCGATGAGATACCCCTCGTCAAAACCGCCCACCGCGTCGTAGTCGGTTTTGCGCAGCATCAGACAGGCGGCCGTCAGGAGCGGATGGCGCGAGGGCGTTTCCGACCCTGTCCAGGCATGCCCTTTGCCCGGATGCACATTCAGCAGAAAGCCTGGCAGCAACGGATCCCGTTGCGGCGCCATCCCCGCGTGCTGCACGCCGCCGTCGTAAAATTGGAGCAGTGGTCCCACCGCGCCCGCCGTCGGCAAGGTGGTTAACGTCGTCGCCAAGGTACTGACCCAACCCGAGCGTTGCGGCAACACATCCGAGTTTAACAACACGAGGAATTCCCCCCGCGCCAGCGATGCCCCCACATTATTTGCGCCGGCAAACCCCAAGTTTTTGTCGTACCACGCCAGGCGAAACGGCTTGCCCAGCAGGGCGTGATAACAAACCGCCAATTCCTGCGTCGGTTGAATAATAGTGGGGTCGTCGATGACATAGATCAGGTCGATGTCGTCGAAATCGGGATCGTCGACGAAATGCGCGAGCTGGTGGCGGAGAAAATCGTAGCGCCCGTACAGCGGCACGATCACCGTGACCTGCGGATCTGCAGGGCGTGTTCCAAACGTCCGCTCATGAAGCGGCATGTCGGCCATGCCGATCTTTCTACGGGCAGCGATGCGGTCGATGGCGGGGCCTAATGTTCTATCGAACAGGGAATACAACGCGCTGTGCATGGCGTTGGGTGACGGCACCATGGCGAGCACCTGTTTCACCTGTTTAAGGGCATCGCGCTCTTGAACGAGGTCGGGAACCTTGACCCATAGGGTGATTCCGCTTCGCAGATACAATTCCATCACACAGGGCTTGGCCAAGGACACATGGCATGCGAAGCCCCAAAAGTCGCCAATCCCCGCGTATTTCTGGCGAAATACTTGGGAAACATCGAGGCGCGGCAGGGCTGAAAATTGTCCCGTGCCTTCCCACGATCGGCCACTCAAATCGTGAAACATCACCCGATCGATCTGCTGTTCCAGATCAAACCACCACCCGAAGAGCAGCACACTGTGCGGGTCGACATAAAACAACCGATCCACAGCGATTTGCAGGTCTTCCCGAAACGCGAGAAAGCTCGGAGCGGTTTGAGTCCGAGTAAGCAGATGCTGTCGATGCAACCACTCGCGACGATCGGGCAGAAAAAGATCTGAAGCCCCAGAATTTCTCGTCATCAACGCCAATACCGTGTTGGGCGACGAACGCATCAGCGCCATCATTTCTGCCCATCGCGCTACCGTCGGTTTCACTTCTAATTTGATCTCTTCACCATCGGCAAACAGGAACTGCAATCGGTGTGCAGAATATCCCAGCACCTCGGGGTCTTCGAGACAAAGCACAAAACCCAATAAATCGCTTTGCAGATGGGGAAAGGACAAATCGGGACGATGGGTACGTATAAGCTGTGTCGTCACCGACCGAGGGGTCTGATGCCCCACGAGCAGCTCTACTTGCCGAATGTCCTGGGATGGCGAAGCGACCCAACCGTGAATAATCAAAGCCCTGTCCAGAAACTCGAAGGCCTGGTCAATCGACACCATCTGTTGCGTTGATTCTGTGTCGAAGTCTTCCCGTTGATCCAGCCAGCGCAGCAAACCGAGATCCCCCATCTGCTGAGCGATTTCGCGCAACTGCGCATTCGCATAGGTAAACGATAGCTCGATGGTAGCGCGTTCTTGATCGAGTTTTTCCACGCATAGACGCTGAGAGATTCCCGCGTTTAAGCCCAACTCCATGTGTACGACCTGTCCACCCCTCAAAGACAGGTCGGTCAACACGAGAAAGCCGGCTTTGAATCGCGTTTCCCCAGGGGATGCTTCGCCCAACGGCACGTCGGGACGGAATACCCGCCAAACGCGATGGGGCGTCTCATCGTCATGGAGTGAAATTGCATGGGTGGTACCGCGGCATTCCAGGGACAAAAACCGCGAGGACGCTTCGAGATCCCGATCGTCTATCCAGCCGCAGATCACCGTGCCTTGGGGTCGAGACAGTACCCACTCCACGAAACCCGTGACGATGGTAGTTTTTTCCAAAGCCGCGACAGGGAATTTTTCTGAGTCCAGTTCATCCACAGGTTCTGGTGCGGTCTCTATGTCCACGGATAATACTTCTAAATACCGCCCAATCTCGCCGACGCTCACTTCGCGAAGAGAAGCAATCGCGCGTTCGGTCTTTGAGTGAATCACTTGTAGCCGCGCAATCTCGCCGACAGGGCGCTCGCGTAAAACCTCGCGCACCTTGGCCGCTTCCCAAGCAATGCAGAAACCGCTGGGGGCGGTCTCGTGCGCGTTAAGGCCGAGAACCCCGCAAATGTCGTGGCGCGGATGGGTGGGAATCGCTTTTCCCACCCAGGCATCCCCCAGATACAGCGCAATCTCGCCCGCCGTCTCATGGGGTGTAGCGATGTCGAGCAACCATCCCTGTACCCCTCGCTCATCCACGCAGTCCACGCAGCCTAAAAGAGTGTCATTGGGCCGTTCGCCCACGTGGGCTCGAATCGGCTGATTCTGTTCACCGTCCTGCTTATTCGTTAACACGTCGTTCAGATCTCGCTGATGGCTTTGATAAAATCGGTCGCCTTTTTAGCCGAAAAAGCCGGCTTAAAGTCATCCCCAAAAAAATTGGCGACCCCCGTAGAGAGGTCGCCAACAGGTGCTAAGCCGCTGGATGGCGGGGTGTTTTACTTCGTCGAGGTATACGCCATCTCGCCGTGAAGGTTCACATCCAGACCGGTTAATTCGTGCTCGTCATCCACCCGCAGCCCCATCAACACGCTAACAACGCCTGCGATAACGACCGTGCCGACCACCGCCAGGCCGATGCCCACGCCCGCTCCTATGAGCTGTTTCATCAGTAAATCCGCGCCGCCACCGTAAAACAGGCCCGTCGCATTCGCGTTCACTGCTGGATTGGCGAGAAACGCCAGCAACACCGCACCCCACAATCCACCGACCCCATGAATGCCAAAGGCATCTAGGGAATCGTCATAGCCCAGGAGGTTTTTCAGACGAATGGCGAACAAGCAGACTAGCGACACGGTCGCGCCCAGAATGAGGGCGCCGGTCACATCCACAAAGCCCGCCGCAGGGGTAATGGCCACCAGACCCGCCACAATCCCAGAAGCAAAGCCCAAGGCCGTGGGTTTGCCGTAGAACGCCCCTTCAAGAAGAATCCACACCATCGCCGCCGTCGCTGCGGCCACGTGGGTAACGACAAACGCGCTCACCGCGACCCCATCTGCTGCCACCGCCGAGCCGGCGTTAAACCCAAACCAGCCAAACCACAAAATCCCCGCGCCTAACAGGGTGAACGGCAAGTTGTGGGGCCGCGGGTCTTCGTTGTACGCAATTTTCCGCCGACCCAACATGATCGCCAGCACCAGCGCCGAGAAGCCAGAGGAAATATGAACGACCGTACCGCCGGCAAAATCTAGCGCACCCAGTTCCAGCAGATAGCCCCCCGCGCCCCACACCATGTACGCCAGCGGTGAGTAGACCAATAGGCTCCATAGCCCCATGAACACCACAAAACTCGAGAACTTCATCCGCTCGGCCACAGCGCCCGCGATGATGGCGGGCGTAATGATGGCAAACATCATCTGGAAGACCATGAAAAGCTGGTGGGGAATCGTGGTGGCGTAATCGCTGCTCGGTTCGGTGGTTACGCCGTTCAACATCACCCAGTTCAAACCACCCACAAAGCCCAGTCCCACATTGTTAAACGCCAAGCTGTAGCCCACGACGACCCACAGCACGGTGATCAGCCCCATGGATACGAACACTTTCATGAACATATTCAGCGCGTTTTTGGACCGCACCAGGCCGCCGTAAAACAGGGCCAAACCCGGCGTCATCAGCATCACGAGTGCTGCAGACATCAACAGCCAAGCGGTGTTGGCTTGGTTGATGGCAGGGGCTTCTTCGGCCAGTGCCAGCGGGCTAACCAACATCAAAAATGCGACAAGAGAGAGATAAGACATCGGTGTTGTTACTCGCAAAAGAGGAATAGAAAAGCTGTTCTGTTTGGGTCGTCGTCCAAAGCAATTGCAATGCCGCATTGGCCGGCATGATTGCAAGCCATTGAACTACAACCCGCTCTATCCCTTTTACTTGCCACGTGTTGGCGCGAGTTATCGCCTGGTATGCACTAAATAAGTGCGATATTTGCCCTAAAAAAATGCGACCTCGGGAGGATTGAACCAAAATGGCGCGAAGCAAAACCCTGTTTGCCTGCAATCAATGCGGCGCCCAGCATCCCAAGTGGCTGGGCCAATGTCCGGACTGCGGGGGGTGGAACTGTTTAGAGGAGTTTGTGCCCTCGCCCATGGCCCCAACCCCTAAGGCCCCGCCCGGCGGCCGCGTGGGCGGTTATGCCGGAGTCGCCGCCGCCGCCGGTGTGCAAAACCTCGCCGAAATCGTCGCCACCGAAGAGCAGCGGCTCCACTGCGGCATCAGCGAACTCGATCGCGTGCTGGGCGGCGGCTTGGTCATCGGGTCGGTAGTGCTCATCGGCGGCGACCCCGGCATTGGCAAATCCACTCTGCTGCTCCAAAGCCTCGCGTTTGTGGGCCAACAACACCGGGTGCTCTATGTGACGGGGGAGGAGTCGCCCCAACAGGTGCGCCTGCGGGGCCTGCGCCTGGGGGTGAGCGCCGATGCCGTGCGCCTGCTGCCGGAAACCAACATCGACGCCATTCTCCAGGCCGCCGACCAGGAAAAACCCCAGGTGATGGTGATCGATTCCGTGCAGACGATTTTTACGGATCGCTTGACGTCGGCGCCCGGGTCGGTGTCGCAAATCCGCGAGAGCGCCGCCCAGCTGGTGCGCTATGCCAAACGCACCCACACCGCCCTGTTTCTCGTGGGCCATGTCACCAAGGAGGGCACCATCGCCGGGCCGCGGGTCCTGGAGCACATGGTGGATACGGTGTTGTATTTCGAGGGCGATCCGGGCAGCCGTTATCGCCTCATGCGGGCGGTGAAAAATCGCTTTGGTCCGGTGAACGAGCTGGGCATTTTCGCCATGACCGAACGGGGTCTTAAAGAGGTCAGCAATCCGTCGGCGATTTTTCTGTCGCGCCACGATGTGCCCGTGGCGGGGAGCGTGGTCATGGTGACGCGGGAAGGCACCCGCCCCCTGTTGGTGGAAATCCAGGCCCTGGTGGACAGCAGCCACGGCGGTTATCCCCGACGCGTGGCCTTGGGCGTGGAGCAAAACCGCTTGGCCATGCTGTTGGCGGTGCTCCATCGCCACGGGGGCGTCGCCATGTACGACCAGGATGTGTATGTGAACGCCGTGGGGGGCGTGCGAATTAACGAAACCGCCTCGGATCTGGCGGTGTTGTTGGCGGCGCTGTCGAGTTATCGCAACCGCTGTGTGCCCCAGGACCTCATCGTGTTTGGCGAGGTGGGCTTGGCGGGGGAAATCCGTCCGGTGCCCAACGGCGAGGAGCGGCTCAAGGAAGCCGCCAAGCATGGGTATCGCCAAGCCATCGTCCCGAAGGCGAATTACCCCCGCAAAGGCGTCGTCCCCGAGCTGGAGGTGCGGGCGGTCAGCGGCTTTGGGGAGGTGGTGGATATTTTGAGTTGAGCCTTACGGCGGGGTCGGCAACACCAGTTCCATGCCCACCCGCAGGCTGTTAGGCGATTTCAGCACCCCGCGATTGGCGTCGAAAATCGCCTGCCACTGGCTCGCAGCCCCCAGCTCGCGGGCCGCAATCCGCGACAGGGTGTCGCCCCGTTGCACCTGGATCGTGCGCGGCACAACTGGCGTTTCCCCAACTGGTGTTTCCCCAGCCGCCGTTTCCTCGGTCGTCGGGGTTGGTGGCGCGGCCACCACGACGGGGGTCGGTGCAGTCACCACAGCCACCGGCGCTGAATCCACGGGAACCACCGGCGGTGCCGACGGTGCGGCGGTGAGGGCCGCCAGTCGCTGGCCCTCGGCCTGGGCGGCGGCTAATTCGCTACGCAACTGGGTGATTTGCAATTGCTGCGCGGCCTGTTGCACTTGGGCTGCCTGCAATTCCCGTTGCAACGCGGCCCGCTCCTGCTGCTGGGCGGCGGTGAGTTGCCGATCTTCGCTGCGTTTTGCGTTCACCTGCTGAGTTAACGCCGCGATTTGAGCGTCAGCGGCCGCTTTGGCGGCAGCAAACTGCTGTTCCACCGCCGCCCGCTGGGCAACCGCCGCATCCCGTTCACGACCCAGCGCCGCCACCTGGTCGCGCAGCGTCGCGAGTTCGGCCTCCGCCCCCTGCAAACCGGGATCGTTGGCCAGATCCGCCACGAACTGCTCCGCCTGTTTCGGCGATAGGGCGCGTAGCGCTTCCAACAGGGTCGAGCGGGTTTCCCAACTGCGCAGCAGTTCCAGGCGCAAACCGCTGATCTGCGCGTTGTCCCGTTCCCGTTGGGCCTCGAGTTCGTTAATGCGCGCGTTAAGTCGCGCCCGCTCGGCGATGGCGGCCTGGTTCTCCTCGATGAGGGCGGCCAACTGGTCGCGGCTGGCCTGCCACTGTTGTTGGGCTTCCCGCGCCATCTGCAATTGTTCCGTGAGTTCGGCCACGGTCTGGGCGACCGCAGTCGGCCCCCACGCCGCAAACGCGAGGGCCATCAGCAGGGAAAGGGGCTGCCACCCTTGGGCGATTGTCATCGCGTTACCTCTCGTAAATTGTCGGTCAACAAAGGGAAATGGCGGCGCAACGGCGGGTTAATCGGTCACGCGGTATTGCAGCCGATGCACCGTCGGCGCATCCGAAAACACCAGCAATTCGCGGCCATTGGGCTGCCACACGAGCCGCCGAATGGCCGCCGTCGCCGACCACGCGAGGGCGAGGGCCTGGGGGTGGCGGGGATGATGAAGGGTCACGACACCCGCCGCGTCGCCCGTCGCCAACACCACCCCCAAACCGGGCGCAAAGGCCAAACAGTGGAGCGGATTCGTCGCCGACAGCGCCGGCAGGGCTTGGGGATTGGCGCCGCGACAGTGCCACAGGGCCGTCGCTGTCGTTGTCGCCACCGCCAGGTATTGGCCATCGCCCCGCCAGGCAAAATCCACGATGGGCGATTCGGTGGGCGGCAAGGCAAGACCGGCCTGCTGGTCGGGCATGGTGAGCAAATCCAGCCGCCACAGAGAAACCGCCGCGCCGTCGTGGGCCGCTAACCACCGACCGTCGGCGCTCGCCGCCAACTGCTGTGCCGTGGTCGGCAGGGGCAGTTCCAAGGCGCGGCCCGTGTCGCATTCCACCAGGGCCAACAACCGTTCGCCCGCCACCGCAAGACCCCCGCCGGGAAACCAATGGAGCGCGTGAATCGTGCGGCCAAAGTCGCACACCACGGCGTGATCGGCGGCGGGTGGGGCAGTCGGCCACAGGTGCAGTCGCGACCCGGCAGCGGCGGCCAGGCAATGGCCCCGAGGCGACAGGGCGAGGTGCCAAGGTTGGTCGGCGTGACCCAAGCGCGGGCCGAGTTGATCGGCGTGCCAAGCGTACACATCGCCCTGGTCGTCCGCCGTGAACCAATGGGCCGTGGTGGGTTGGGACGCGAGCGCCCGCACCGGTAATGGCGTGGGCAGCGGACGCGGAGAAGCGCCGTCGGTGCAGTACAACTGGCCCGAGTCGTCGGCGATGAGCAACGCATCACCCGCAAACCAGCCGTGGCAGCGAGGCGGCGCGTCTAAGGCAAAGGCAGTAATTTCAGTAAGGGAACGCATGGAAAAGGGAAGATCCAGGAAATTATCGGGGAAAGTAAGGCGACACATCGCCTTTGCCCTGGCGAATCAGCAGCGGCGATTCCCCAGAGAGATCGAGCACCGTGGTGGGTTCGTGGTCGGTCATACCGCCGTCGAGAATCACGTCGATGGCGTGGCCGACGCGGTCGTCGATCTCCTCCGGGTCGTTGAGGGGCAAGGGCTCGTCGGGCAGGGACAGGGTACTGCTGAGGAGCGGTTCGCCTAGGGCCGCGAGCAGCGCCAAGGGCACCGGATGGTCGGGAACCCGCAGACCCACGGTTTTGCGCTTGGGATGCTGCAAGCGCCGAGGAACCTCGTGGGTCGCCCGCAAAATGAAGGTAAACGGCCCCGGGGTGGCGGCTTTAAGTAGGCGAAATTGCCAGGTATCCACCCGAGCGTAGGTAGCAATTTCCGATAAATCGCGGCAAATCAGCGTGAAATGGTGATTTTTATCCGTGCGGCGCAGCTGCTCGACCCGTTCTTGGGCCGCTTTATTGTTGAGACACCAACCAAAGGCGTAACTGGAATCCGTGGGGTAGGCAATGAGCGCCCCCCGGCGCAGGTGGTCGACCGCCTGTTGCACCAACCGCGGCGGCGGCGTTTGCGGGTGTAATCGCAGAATCAAACTCATGGGAAATCACAGCAACGAGAGACAGGCGCCCAGTGTACGGCGGGGATCGGCGGAATCTGGGCAAAAAAAACCGCCCCGAGGGGCGGTAGTTCGGCAACACAGATCGAGACTACAAACGCGGAGATTGCTCGGTGTCGTCGTCTTGCTCTTCCGGGGGCGTCGCCATCACCAGTTTATAAAGTGTAAATGCGCCCATCACGCCCGCCATCCCCACGCAAAACGCGACGGTGAACAGGGATAACAGGCTGATTTGGTCGTTTAACAGCAGCTTGAACAGTTCCATGACGCACCTCAGGGGGAATTGGGAGAGAAACTCGAGTTTTTAATAGCCGATGGATATTTGGCTATGCCTGAAGATTAGGCGCTTCTCCCGAGGGACAAACCATAACGTGGGTCAACTCGGGGATGAGGGGAATCCCGAGGCGGGTCTTGTTGCACTAACGCAACGCCCTGTGGGAAATGAGTCCCCGTGTTTCAAAAATGAAACAGTCATCGCGAAGCACTGCGGGCCGTAAAGTCGAGTAACCCATTGATTTACCAACAAAAAAAACCGCTTTTCTTGCCTTTCGGTATGGTTCGTGCTGGCCGCTGCGAACCCGCGTGCGACGCGGGGTTGCGGCGAATACACCCACATTCCAACGCTGCAAAAACCATCAAAGAAGAGGAAACCACCCAATGAGTCGATTCTCGATCATTCAAGGGGTAACTGCGGCATTGCTCTGCGGCGTAGCGACCACCAGTCAGGCGGTGACCTGGCAAACCGGCGATTGGACCCTCGGTCTGGGCGGCAACGTAAACGCCTTTTACACCCTGACCCGCTGTAGCAATGGCGATCTGAACTCCGGGGGCACCACCCTGGCGAGCTTGGCTTGCCCCACCTCGGGCAACAAACAGAGCGTCAACAACGGCTTGTTGCCCGCGTCTCTTAACTTCAGCGCCGAAACCAACCAAAACGGCTACGACCTCAGCGCCCACATCAACGTGTACTACGGCATCACGAGCCAGGGCGGCGGCGGTTCCGACGCCTTGGCCTTCAGCACCGTCGATGCCCGTCAGATCTACCTTACCTTCGGCAACGAGCAGCTTGGCACCTTTAAGTTTGGCCGCGATTTCGGCCTGTTTGCCTACGACGCCATCATCAACGATATGAGCCTGTTGGGCGCCGGCGCGGCGTTTACCAGCGCCGACCCGGGCCACACCACCCTGGGCGGCTTGGGCTACGGCTACGTTTACACCGACCGCCTGGCCCAAATGAACTGGACCTCCCCCAACTTCAACGGCTTTTAAGGCACCCTCGGCATCTTTAACCCCCTGGACGGCGTGACCGCCGACGGCAGCCAAGCCCGGGGCGAATCGAGCCTCGGCTTCCACGGCAAGCTGGGCTATGCCTGGGAAGGCGCGGTGAGCGGCGCCGTGTCCACCTCGTTTTTGACCCAAGACGTGGAAATTACTGGTGGGGACGATGGCTCCATTCGGGGATTCGATATTTTCGGTAAGGTCAGCTACCAAAACTTTGGCTTAGCCGCCTATTACTTTACCGGTAAGGGTATGACCACCCTAGCCCTGGGCGGTCTGATTTTTCCCGGGTTTGACGCGGTTGGTAAGGAAGAAGAGTCTAACGGCTACTATATCCAGGGAACCTATACCTTTAACAACACGAAGGTCGGCATTCACTGGGCGCAAAGCGAACAAACCAAAATCACCGAGGTGGAAAACTCCCGCTTGACCTTTGGCGTATATCACAACTTAACGCCGGCTCTGACGCTATTGGGCGAAATCAACTTCCAAGAAAGCGAACTCGATGCCGGTAAGGATGAGACCTCGAGTTTTAACCTCGGCGCCATTTTGTTCTTCTAAATTCTTACTTCGAAGCAAAATCAGGGCAGATCGCCGACGCCATCTGCCTTTATTTATGTCCTCTTCTTGTTCTCTCCACGCCCCAGGATTGCTTATGAAATCGCGCAGCTTCGTCCGTCAACTGCTCATTGGCGGGATTTTACTGGGAGGAATCGCGGATTTCGCCCACGCCATTACCCTGTTTCGCTCGTCGCGGATCGAAATGCGCACGGTCAGTACCGACCAGAACGCCGTGAATGCCCATCCCGCCGACGGTTTAGATGCCACTTTATTGACCCAACTCCTCGCTTCCTTACAAATCACCTCAAACACGACGGGGAATGCGCTGTACTTGATGACTGAGAATGAAGCCAAGGAAGCCGGCCCCGAACTCGCTAAGGCCCTGGGCCGCGTGGCTGCCCAACAGGATGTAGATGTCTCGGTGTACCGCTATGATGGCAATTTGGGTAATGCCAAGCGTTTTGGCACGGGAATTCGGCTGTTTGTCCAGGAGGGCCGCTTGAATCTGATTTTTGGCGATGTGGATGTGTTTTTCGACAATTTTCGTACCCCCGACCTGAAACGCCCGAAACCCGGTCAACGCACGGCTTCCACCATGAATAACGGTGCCGTCTTGCCCCAGTCCTGGCTCGTCAATGTGAATGACCGTTCGGATTGGGTTGCTTTTGCCGTCGCTGCCCCGCCCGGCCCCCGCGAATCCTTACGGCTCCAAACCCAACCCGACGCACCTCCCGACGCCGTGGCCCCACCCGCGATTTCCACCGCCGATAAGGTTCCCACGAATTCCCTGTCTGGCCCCGAAAATCCCCGCGTGCCGCCCGTTGTGCCGACGCCCCCAAGCCGTTCTGCACCCGCCGCCCCAGCCGTCCCCACCAGTCGTTGGCGGGATTTAGAAGAAGGCTTGGAAACCCTAAAACGCCTGCGGGACCGCCAACTCATTACCGACAAGGAATACGCCGAACAGCGGGCGCAGCTGCTCAATACTCTCGCCCCGTAAGGCGACTTTTTTACCCTACGACCTTTGGCGACATCGGGCCTACAATCGGCGCTCCCTTCCCGCCGAGACCCCTGCCGTGTCGCGTTCTCCGTTCTTCCTGTTCGTTTTGCTCTGGCTTGCCACGGCCCTCGCGCCGGCGGCGGCCTACGACAACTATTGGCTCCAAGTCCGCGCGGATCAGTACACCGCCCAGGTTCTGGCCAATGAAAAAGTCAACAAAATCAAACCTGTATTGGATCAAGCTCAACGGGCCGCCCGCCAGGGCCGAGGATTAGTCGCCATCGACCACTATCAGCGGTTGTTGGCGACCCAGCCCCAGCAAATCGACTGGTGGCTGGCGCTGGCCAGCGCTTGGCAGTCTGTTCAAGCCGACCGCAACGATGCGCTGCAACGGGCCCGCCAGGCGGCGTTCATCGCCTACCAAAAAGCCGAGGCGTCCGAGCAAAAAAGCCGCGCCCTCGAACTGTTGGGCACGCTGTTTGCCGACGAAGCCCCCGGCGAAACTCTGAAAATTTGGGCAGAAGCCGTAGAACTCCACGCCACCGAGGCGTTGCAAGCCCGATACACCGCGTTTCAGGCCGCCCACGCCTTTCGCTTTGTGGAGGTGAACGTGGCCACCGACACCAGTCGCCCGGAAATCTGCCTGTCGTTTTCCGAAAACCTGTCTCAGCGCCGCGATCTGCAACTCGCCGATTTCGTCCGCCTAGAACCCGCCGTGGCGTTTAACGCCACCGCCCGCGGCGATCGGCTGTGCATCGACGGCGTCGCCTTCGCCACGAATTACCAAGTCACGGTCCGCGAGGGGCTGTTGGGGCAGTCCGGCCATCGCCTCGCCAGCGACATCACCGTGGGCGCCACCGTCGGCGACCGCCCCAAAACCCTGACATTCAAGGGCAACGGCGTCGTCCTCCCCCGCCTAGGTCGCCAAGGGCTGCCCCTCGTGTCCACCAACATCCATCAAACCCAGGTGGAAGTGCTGCGGGTCAACGACCGCAACGCCCTGAACGCCATGAACAACGAGTATTGGAAGATCCTCGACGGCGACGACATTAAGACCCTCACAGCCAACCACGCGACTCGCGTAGCGACAGCGACCCTCGCCATCGACAGCACGCCCAACGGGGAAATCACCACCCTGCTACCGCTCCACGAGCTCATCCCCGCCGCCCAGCCCGGGCTGTACGTGGTGGCCGCCCGCGACGCCACCATCAGCCCCGACAGCGAGCAGTGGACCGATTTCGCGACCCAGTGGCTGGTGATTTCCGACCTGGCCCTCACCACGATTCGCGGCCAAGACGGGCTGCACGTGTTCGTGCGCAGCCTGCAAAGCGGCCAACCGGTGGCCAACGCCCACCTGCGGTTGCTCGCCCGCAACAACGCGGTGCTCCACGACCTGCAAACCGACGCGCAAGGCTATGGCCGCTTCGATCCCGGCCTGCTGCGCGGGGTGGATAGCCAAGCCGCGCGGCTGCTGTTGGTCTACAGCGGCCCCGCCGACGCGGTGGCTCAGGCCCTGCGCGGCGATGCGCAAGCCGTCGGCGTCGATTTCAGCTTTTTAGATTTGGATCGCCCGGCCTTCGATTTCAGCGATCGCGGCGTTGCCGGCCGCGAGGCGCCCCAGGCAGTCGACGCCTTTTTGTACACCGAACGGGGCATTTACCGTCCCGGCGAGACCGTCGCCCTCACAGCCCTGCTGCGCGACGCCCGCGCCAAGACCGTGGACGCGCCCTTGACCCTGGAACTGTTGCGCGGCGACGACTTAGTCGTGCAGCGGTGGACCCTCAATGCCGATCAACAGGTGGGCGGCGCCTACCATTTGAACGTGCCGCTCCACGCGGACAGCCGCCTGGGCACCTACACCGTGAAGGCGTTTACCCACGCGGCAAGCACGGAAGTGGGCCGCGTCGCGTTCCAGGTGGAGCAGTTCATTCCCCAGCAAATCAAGGTGACCCTCAGCGGGGCCGACGCGCCGATTCAGCCCCAAGAAGCTTTCCCGATCGCCGTAGAAAGTGCCTTTTTGTACGGCGCGCCAGCGGCACAGCTCCGTGCGGAGGCCAGTTGGACCCTGCGCCAAACGCCCAAACCCTTCGCCAAACTTCAAGACCATCCCTTCGGCGACCTCAATCGCTTTCGGTTTGGCCTGGTGGACGACACCTTCGAGGCGGTGCGCCAGGGGGTGGATTTGACAGCGACCGATGGGGATGGCCGCACCCAATTCGTCGCCACCATCGACCAGCGCCCGGACACGTCCCTGCCGCTGACCGCCGCGTTGCGGGTGGCGGTGTTTGAACCCGGCGGTCGCAGCGTGCGGGAAACCTTGGAGCGCCCGTTTGCGGTTAAGCCGCTGCTGTTGGGGCTAAACAGCCGTTTTGGCGACAGTCTCAGCGCCCAGCAAAGCGGCCAGTTGGAACTCGTAGCCCTAGACAACGCGGGTAAGCCCCAAGCGGTGAACGGTCTGCGGTACCAGCTGTACCGCGAGGAGCATGAGTACATTTGGTTTCAGCGCGACGGCGAATGGGGCTACGAGTCCCTCGTGCGCGACAGTGCGCCGCTCACCAGCGACACGGTCGCCACGACCACGACGGCCCCGACGGTGCTCTCGGTGGATTCCCTGGACTGGGGCCATTACCGGGCGGAAATCGTCGATCCCGCCACCGGCGCGGCCACCAGTCTGCGGTTTCGCGTGGGCTGGACCACGGCGCCAAGCACCGATGACCGTCCCGACCAGCTGCAAGTCACCCTGGATCGCGCCAGTTACTCAGCGGGCGACACGGCCCAAGTGTTCGTGAAGGCGCCGTTTGCCGGCGAAGTGCTGGTGACCGTGCTCTCGAATCGCCTGTGGCATCGGGAAATTCGCCCGCTGCCCGCCGACGGCGCGACCCTCTCCCTGCCGGTGAACGCCGATTGGGGCCCCGGCGCGTACGTGACGGCGGTGGCGTACCAGGCTGGCGACAGTGGGGCGAACCCCAATCGCGCCATCGGCATGACGTGGCTCGCCTTCGACCAGGCGCCGCGCACGCTCACCGTGCAGCTCGACGCCCCCCGCGAATGGCGTCCGCGCCAAACCGTGTCCCTGCCGGTGACGATTGCCCCTGCCGACGGCGCTGCATTTCCGGCCGATGAGCCGATTCACCTCACGGTCGCCGCTGTGGACGAGGGCATTTTGCAGCTCACCGACTTCAGCAGCCCCGATCCGACGGCCCATTACTTCGCCAAACGGCGGTTGGGCGTGGACTGGCGGGACATTTACGGCCAATTGATCCGTCCGGAAGGCCGCGAAGGGCTGTTGCGGGTGGGGGGCGACGCGCCAAACCGCAATCTCAGCGGCCCGCGCGAGCCGATTGTGCGCACGGTGGCCCTGTTTAGCGGCCTCGTGACCGCCGAAACCACCGCCGACGGCCAACGCCGCGCGGTGATTCCCCTCGACTTACCCGACTTCAACGGCGAATTGCGGCTGATGGCGGTGGCCTGGTCGCCCACGCGCCTGGGTTACGCGAGCCGCGCGGTGGCCGTGCGGGATCCGGTGATCGCCGCGCTGTACACCCCGCGCTTCCTCGCGCCCGGCGATCGCGCCGATTTGACGCTGCAACTGGACAACGTGAGCGGCGTGGCGGGCGAATATGTCGCCGCGTGGACTGCCAGCGGCGCGATTCGCCTGGCGGATGACACGACAACCCAAGCCCGCGTCACCGCCGACGCGCCCCGTCAACAGGTGCGCGTGCCGATTGCGGCCCTGCAACCCGGGGTGGGCACCCTCACGGTGACCGTGAACGGCCCGAATTTGGCGTTGACGCGGGAGCTTTCCCTCACCGTGCGGCCCCAACAGGCGGTGACCACGCGTCGGCGGGTTCGTCAGCTCGACGTTGGCGCCACCCTCGCCCTGGACACGGGCGATCTGCGGCAATTTGTCGACGGCACCGGCGAAGTGCAGCTTGCCGTGGCCACTCGCCCGCCCCTGAACGTGGGCGATTTGCTGCAACGGCTCGACCGCTATCCCTACGGCTGCCTGGAACAGACCGTGAGCCGCGCCTTGCCGCTCCTCGTGGCCAACGACGTGGCGGCGGCGTGGTTGCCGAATGCAAAAAATGACAGTGCTCTGCAAATGCGGGTGCAAAACGCCGTGGGTCGGGTGCTCGCCATGCAGCAGTTCGCGGGCAACTTCGGCCTGTGGAGCGCCGCCGACGGCTCGGCCAACGATTGGCTCGCCGTGTATGCGACGGATTTTCTGTGGGACGCCCAGCAGGCGGGTTATGTCGTGCCGCCGGAAGCCCTGGAACGGGCGTTGAAGTTTCTGGATGCCCGTCAACGCCAGCTCGAATTCACCCCGGAAGCCATGCCCACCCGGGGTTATTTGGCCCTGGTGCTGGCGAAGGCGAACCGCCTGGTGGCCGGTGACCTGCGGTATCTGTTCGACGTCCACGGGGACAAGCTCACCACCCTGGGTCTCGCCCAGGTGGGCAAGGCCCTCGCCCTCTACAACGACGGGGATCGGGCCACGGCAGCGTTTACGCGGGCGTTCGCGCAGCTCGGCCAAGGGGCCGCGCTGTACACGGCGGACGCGGTGGCGCGGGGCGATTACGCCACGGTGCTGCGGGACCAGGCGGCGGTGGTTGCCCTTGCCTTGGACGAGGCGGCCTTGTCGGCGGATGTGCAGGCCCAATTGCCCGCCCTCATCGACGCGCTGATTCAGCGGTATCAACAGCAGCCGTACACCAACACCCAGGAACAGGCCTGGCTGCTGCGGGCGGCGGCGGCGATGGATGCGGGGCGCGATCCGCTAGAACTCGTGGTGAATGGCCAGGCGGTGAAGGGCCTGCGCCAGTACCAATTGAACGCGGCGGCGACGGCGTTGGTGGACGGCGTGACCTTAGAAAATCGCGGCACGGCGCCGATTTGGCTGGCGTTGACGGAGAGCGGCGTGCCGGTGGTGGATCAGCCGGCGGCGGCGAATGGCTTCACGATTACCCGAGCGTTGTTCACCCGGGACGGCCAGCCCACGACCCTCGACGCGGTGCGCCAAAACGACCTGGTGGTGGTGAAACTGAGCGGTGCGGCCACCACGGGGCTGAGCCACGAGGCGTTGGTGGTGGATTTGCTGCCGGCGGGCTTCGAGATTGAAAACGCCCAGTTGGCCAACGACGACGGCTACGCCTGGTTGGGCGAGCGCACGAGTCCGGCCTTTGCGGAGGCGCGGGACGACCGCTTTGTGGCGGCGGTGAACCTGTCGGCGGGGTCGGCGCAATTCGCGGTGGCGTATTTGGCGCGGGCGGTGACGAAGGGCGACTTTGTGATGCCCGCTCCTCAGGTGGAGGACATGTACCGTCCCGACCAATTTGCCCGGGGCGAACTGGCCCAGGTGCGGGTGAAGTAAGCCGATTGAGCCCTGGCCATGACCCAAAGCCCCGCCCCCAAGGCGGGGTTTTTTTGTGCACGCGCCGTAAATCTCGAACGGCTGTCATGAAACAAATCCACAATATTTTCACGGGCCACCGTTGGGGTGGCTCGATTCATTTCCTCATCTTGCGGAGATTTTCTATGCGGCTTTTTGCCACTTTTTTACTGCTCGCGAGCGTCGGCTGGCTGCCGACGGCGGGAGCACAG